>CP065018.1:1680000-1990183 GCA_016700415.1 Flavobacteriales bacterium | reverse complement strand
CGGGTTCCCCGGGGCGGTCACCGTAAGGTCGGCGAACTGCGCGGGTGCTCCTTCACAAACGTTCTGTGCACCGATCACCGGCTGGGGTACGCCATAGACATGCACGGTATCGGTCGCGGTGTTGTCGCAGCCCTGATTGTTCGAGGCGGTGAGGGTGATCACATAGTCGCCTTCCGTGGGATACGTGTGCGGGGGCGGGTCTGGCTGTGTATCCGTGGTGCCGTCGCCGAAGTCCCACAGGTAGTTCGCCGCGTTGATGCTGGTGTTGGTCGGGTCAGTAGTGAGGGAGGTGCAGGCGGCGTGCTCGTCCAGGGTGAATTGTGCCGTGGGGCTCGGCAGTACCGTCACGGTAGCCATGGCCGTGTCCGCGCAGCCCGCCGTGGCGCCTTGAATACTTGCGGCGTAGCGCACGTCGTAAGTGCCTTGGGTGTTGAACGTGTGGTCCTGATCCCCCGCCGAGGTCCAGTTGAATCCGTTGCCGTCGTCAAAGTCCCACTGGAAGTAGTTGGCACCTCCAATGGTGGTCTCATTGAAGTGTACCGGGTGGCCGGCGCATACCGGCGTGGGGTTGGCCGTCAAGGTCACAGAGGGTGGTGGCACGATGTTGATCGTCACATATGCGGTGTCGATCCCGCAATAGTTGCTGTCCAGCATCATCACCTCGTAGGTGCCGATGGCCGGGTAGGCGATGGTGTGCGGAAAGGTCGGCGGCCAAGGGGTCCAGTCAATGATGGAGTCGTGGCCTGCACCCCAGTAATCACCGAAGTTCCAGGATTCGTAACGCTGGAAGATGTTGCCTTGGGTAAGGCAGTTCCTGTTGGTGGTGTTGAGGTAGGTCACCTCATTGTCCGGCCAGCAGAGCAAAGTGGCGCTGGGGGAGATGTTCGCCGTGTCGATGTCCCAGACCCGGATCGGGTTGAACGTGGCGATGCTGGGGCCGCCCTGCAAGGTGTTGCAAGCGTTCTCGGCGCTGAGCCGCACGGTCGTCTCGCAGCCCACGGTGCCGGGCAGGTAGGTGTGCGACAGGACCTGGCCCAGGTTCGTATAGTCGTAGGTGACCCATGTGGTGCCGTCACCGAAGTTCCATTGGAAGACCGTATTGGGCGAGGTGTTGGTGCTGCTGTTGATGAAGTCCACGTTCTGCGGTGCGCAGACCTGGGTGAGGCCGCCCACGGGGATCTGGATCGAGGCACTGGTGCTCTGCTCCATCGTCACCGTGCCGGTGACCACGCATCCACTGGCGATATCCGTGAAATTGACCGTGTACACGGCCACGGCGGCGGCATACACATGGCTTACGGTTTGAGGTGGCGCCAATCCTGCGCCGCTCTGCACGGCGCTTCCGTCGCCCCAGTCGATCGTGTAAGCCCCGGTGGCGGTGCTTGAAGCCACGAGCAACGTGAAATTGCCTCCCGAGCAGCTGATCCAGACCGGTGCGTCGCTGGGGTTCCCTTGGCTGTCGAACAACTGCGGGCACTGCGCCATGGAGGCGACCGATAGTGCAATGCAGGCCGGGAATAGCAACGATCTTCGGATGGTCATGGGGGATCTCATCGTGCATCTGTACGCGGGCACGACCGGTTTGGATACCAAAGCCGGGAAAAGATCTGACGAAGAGGCCGAGCGGGCCGTTCAGCAGCATTGATCGGTCGATGGCCGGTTTCCGGACGTGTCGAACAAATCGAGCGGACCGCCGTATCAGGGCGGATAAAACCTGGACCACGGGAACATGGGCAACTTCGACCTCTGCGTCATCGGTGGCGGACCTGCGGGTTATGCCGCGGCCATGCGCGCCATCGACCTCGGTAAGCGGGTGGCCCTCATCGAGCGTGACCGCATCGGTGGCACCGGGATCTACAACGGGGCGCTTGCCTCTAAGACCTTGTGGGAGCTGAGCCACCGCGTGGCCACCGCGAACGAAGTGCTGCTCGGCAGGGGCAAGGAACCCTTTCGGCTTTCCTGGGAGGAGATCTCCAAGGCGCTCAACGAAGCGCAGTTCGAACGCAAATACCTCTTCTCGTGCCACATGCAAATGCTGGCCGCACGACCCGGCGAAGCGGGCCGCATGTTCAAACACATCCGGGGGAGTGCAGCTTTTGTGGACCCGCATAACCTGCTGGTGACGCGCGAAGGCACGTCCACTTGCATTTCAGCGGACCACTTCATCATCGCCACTGGAAGCCGACCGAGAAGCCTGCCCGGGATCGCGGTGGATGAACGCAAGATCCTTTCCAGCGATGGCATCTTCGGCATCGAGGAACTCCCCAAGAGCATCGTCATCATCGGTGCCGGCGTGGTGGGCTGCGAGTTCGCCACCATCTTCAGCAACTTCGGATCGACCAAAGTGCATCTGATCGACCGGGCGCCGCGGATACTTCCGTTCGAGGATGAGGATGTCTCCGAGCTTGTCGCACGGAACCTCGAGCGTAAAGGTGTTGTCATCCATCACCAGGCCCAGCTTCAGCGGATCGCTGCTGAACCGGATGCCGTACGCTACCTCTTGCGCTATGAAAATGGTGGCACGGAGGAAGTGGCCGTGGAGAAAGCACTGCTGTCCGTGGGCCGCGTGGCGAACGTGGAGAGCTTAGGCCTTGATCTTGCCGGCGTGGATCTGGATGATAAAGGGAATGTGTTGCTGTCGGAAACGACCACCTCACAGCCTCACATCCATGTGGTCGGTGATGCCATGGGCACCAATATGCTGGTCAACATCGGTGAGCTCGAAGGCAGGCATGCCGTGGAACGCATTTGGGACGTACACCGGAATGCGCTCAGCCATGCGAACGTGAGCACGATCATGTTCCTCGACCCCGAGGTGGCCGGCGTCGGATTGAACGAACAGGATTGCAGGAAGCGGAATATCGCGCACCGCACGGCCCGCATCGATTACTCCTGCCTTGCAAGGGCCATCGCCATGCGGCGAACGAACGGCTTCTTTAAATTGATCGTCACGGACGATGATGACATGACCGTGCTGGGCATGCGTGCAGTGGGCGAGCATGCCAGCAGCGCCATACAGGCCGTGGCCCTGATGATGAGCTCCGGCATGGGCATCCGCGAGCTGGCTTCGCTCATGCATCCCCACCCAAGTATTACGGAAGGGGTGCAGGAATGCGCGCGCATGCTGTTAGGCACAAGCATCTTCAAGCCGGAAGTGCTCAACGACCGCATGCACTGCGGGATCTGGAGGCCGAACGCGGCGGAAAAGGCAGCGTGAATGTCAGGGGGCTTGGGTGGTGCATTGGTTCGCTCAGCGGTCTCCCGCAGGGGACCCTGAGCCATAGGATCCTTTTTCAAATTCAGTCGGTCCGCGCTTGTAGCGCGGTACCCGCGAGGTAGGCGCTTGCAGCGCCATCATCAACCCCACAGCGGTCTCCGGCTTGGAGGACCGAGGCAACAATGTACGCTACAAGTGCGGCGGTCCCGGGTCAGTGAATGCCGGGTTCGTCAGGAATTCATCATCCGTCAATGAGTTGAGAAAGGTGATGATCTGCTGGCGCTTCGTGGGGTCCAGCCCCAATTGCATTTCCGGGTCCGTGAACTTCATGAACGGGTCCACCGTGGATGAGGCATGGCCACCGGAATTGTAGTGGTCCAACACCTGGTCGATAGTGGCAAAGCGGCCATCATGCATGTAGGGCGCCGTCACCATGATGTTCCGCAGCGTCGGCGTCTTGAACTTCGCCATGTCCGCAGGGTTGTTCGTCACACCGGCACGTCCGGCGTCCGCGAACACGGTGTCCAGCCCGTTGTTGTGGAACTGCTCATCGGTGAAAAGCCCTGCGGCTTCGGTGTGGCAATGGAAGCAGTCCGCACCGCCTTGGCCCACCACCGGAGAGCTGCCTGCCACGGGTATGATCTGGCCGATGGCTCCACCTTCTTTCTTGAACAGGTCGAAGCCCACTTGGGCGTCAGTCGACAAGAAGTCTTCACCCCTACGGAACTTGTCGAACGGACTGTTGCCACTGATCATGGTACGGATGAACTGGGCAATGGCCTTGGCCACCAACAGCGAATCGACCTGGTCGGTCCCGAATGTGTTCGCGAAGAGCGTCGGGTAAGCCGCATCGGCTTGTAGCTTGCTCATTGCGCTGGGCCAAGTCTCGTGCATCTCGATCGGGTTCGTCACCGGCTGGAGGATCTGTTGCTCCAAGCTGGCCGCTCTGCCGTCCCAGAAGAAGAATTGCCCGTACCCCAAGTTGATCAACGGCATGGCGCTCCGGTTACCGGCGATGCTGTCAATGCCCTTGGAAACTGCTTTACCGTCCGTGAACGCCAACGCTGGGGCGTGGCAAGTCGCACAGCTCATGCCGTTGTCACCGCTCAGTCGCTCATCGTAGAACAGGAAGCGGCCCAAGCCCACGCCCTCCACGGTCATCGGATTGTCAGCCGGGATGTCCATCGGCGGCAGATTGCTGGGGATCTCAAGATGATAGGGCGTGCCGATCGCGGTCGGCGTCGGCTCAGGTTTGTCACGGCGGCATCCTGCCAAGGTGATCACGGCGATCGCCAATGCGAAGTGTATGAGGGCGGATCGGTTCATTCCACGGTGTCCAAAGGTCGCTCATCCGTGAGCGTCCGTAAAAAGGCGACGAGATCTGCTTTCTCTTGGTTGCTTAGCTGCAACGGTTCCAGCAACGGGTCCTTGTTCGGGTCGGCAAGGCCGCCGCTGTTGAAGTGTTCGACCGCTTCCACCAAGGTCGCCATGCTGCCGTCGTGCATATACGGCGCGGTGAGTGCGATGTTGCGCAACGTGGGCGTCTTGAACTTGCCGCGGTCGCCGGGGTGCAAAGTGAGGCGTTGCCGTCCTGCGTCGCTCGTATGGTCCAACGACGTCCCGATGTTGTGAAAATCGTGGTCGCTGAGGTCGAAGCCCGAATGGCAGGCGGAGCATTTCCCGCGTTCGTCGTTGAAGATCGCCCATCCACGTTGCTCCTCCGCTGTCAGTGCGCTTGAATCGTTTTGGTAGAAAAAGCGGTCGAAGCGTGAATGCCCGCTGATCAAGGTGCGCTCATAGGAGGCCAATGCCGCAGTGAGCACGAACAGGTCGAAGGGCCTGCCGTAAGCGGCCATGCTACCGGAGCGATAAGGCTCCACATCGCCCAGCGCCGCGACCACCGCATCCACTGTGGCATCCATCTCCACCGTGTCCAGCAACGGGATCAGTACCTGCTGTTCCAGCGACGGTGCACCGCCATCGCGCATCAACAACGGAGGATAGGCCACATTGGCCAAGGTCGGCGCGTTGCGGAAACCGGTGAGGCCTCCCACGCCAATGCTCAAGGCCACGGTATCGCTGAAGGCCCGGCCCGGTTGATGGCACGAGGCACAGGAAATGCCGCGGCCCAGTGAAAGGCGCTCATCGAAGAACAAAGCTTTGCCAAGCTTCACCGAAGCCAGCGTGAGCGGATTGTCCGCAGGAACGGGAGGTGCGGGTGCGCCAGGTGGCAGTTGAAGTATGAACGGAGCATCGGCAACCGCCATGGTCGCTTCATCCTTGGTGCAAGCGACAATAGCCAGTATCACCAGCAACAGGGCGGCCATCCACAACGTCGGTCTCATCTCATTCCACGCTGAACGCGGCGCTTTGCAAATTCGCCAACTTCAGGGCCAGGCCGAGGTTGTCCACTTCGCCGTGCCACGATGCGCCCTGGGTCAGGTCCAAGGTGTCGGTGCCGTTCGTGAAGAACCGCGAAACGTCCAACAGTATGGTCAGTCGCGCGGTATCGTCAGCACCGGGTTGCAGGTTGATCGGAATGGAACGCTCACGATAGCACGTGTCCAGCCCGGTATGGAGGGAGAAGTTGTAGGGGAGATCACCGGTGTTCGTCAGGTCGGTATCGAAATGCCCCTCGAAGAGCACAAAGCGGTACATCGACGCCCAAGTCCAATACATGCCGCTGTTGTTGCCGGTGGGCGCGTTCGGCGGGATGGTGGCAATGTCGATGTGATTGATCGCCGGTGGAAGACCCAGGCCGAATCTGAGCTCATGCGGATCACTGGCGGTCATGGACAGCACGCGCGTCAATGGCCCGTTGGTCACGTCGAACAGGTCTGCGTCGAAGAGCCGGTCCTCCGCACCATTTTCGACCACGGTGAAGTAGGAGAGATAGAATTTCACCAAGCTCACCGTCACTTGGTTTCCAACAGGTGTTTGATAATGGGTCGCGGGGTTGAACGGCGCACCGTTCCAGACGGGCTTTACCGTGAGCTTCACCGGTGTGTAGTGCAGCACCGGTCCTGGAACTTCCGGGTCCTTAGTGCAGGCCGGGAGGATCAGGATGGCGGCCAGTGGGAGGCCGATGAACAAGTGCAGGGATCGGGGCATGAGGTCGTAGGTTCGGGCTGTATGGATGTTCAGCTCCCGCCGTACGAAATTACGATGATCCAACGCGGTCCGGGTTCATGGGTCCATACCCGATCTCAACGTCCGGACACCACCTAACTTCAGAGGTCCGTGTTCAAAGAACCTCCATCACTCACTTGTACCGAGTGCGGACGGTAGAACTGTGCGGAGGGTGAGGATCCAGCATCCATGATCCTGTTGCCGAACGTCCGAAGAGCGCAATAACGTTTTCGCAATTGCAATTGGTTACGCTATTTTTGATTGTTCCAGTGTCGGATCAAACCATCAAATGACTTTGAACACCCCGCGCTCACAAGTGACCCAGCCATTGGATGAGGAGCATAGCTGCGGAGCGGCTGGAACACTTGCGAGAGCGGGGGCAGCGCTAAAGAAACTGTTGAACACATTGTTGTTCTGCATCACGGCTCATTCATGCATGGCCCAAGCCTATCCCGACTCCTCCGCATCATGGTGCTTTTCCGATTTTAATAATTCAGAGTTCACACGCATTCAAATGATCTTGGGACCTGATCCGGACACGGTGATTGCTGGCCAGACCTATAAGCGCATATTGGAATACACCATGAACGGTTCGTTTGATAATTCGGAACTGGTTCAGCGATTTTATGTGCGATCCGATACCTCGGGCAAGGGCTACGTCATGCTGCTCGATTCCATGCAGGAGTATCTTGCGGTTGATGTCGCCGCGAATGCGGGAGATACGATCCCTAATGTGCTAACATCCTATACTTGGGGGCCTGATCCAGACTATGAGATCAGGACCGTGGTCGTGGATTCTGTTCTATTATTGGAAAACAATGGAATCACTGTCAATCGTCTTTTTATACATGCAATTGGCTGGGAGCCACTTGTCCCATATGTTGGTTATTACATGTTTTGGCAGTCAGGAATTGGAGGTTCGACCGGCCCTCTATTACAACTGGAAATGATATATGGCAATACAAATCCAGATTGTTTAAGGCTACATGATACCTACGTCTATTCCGAACAGTCCGGCAACCCGGGCCTTCCGGGTATTCCTTGTGACTGCTCGTTGTTACCTGTCGGTGTTGATGAATTGCATTCGGCCAAGACGGCCTTCCTTACTCCCAACCCCGCAACCGGCTTCTTCACCATCCATACTGATCTTATCCCGGAAAATGGAACAGCGACGGTACGGGTCTACGGCCCCACCGGCAACTTGGCCATTTCCTCAGTAATGCAAGGACCGGAACAACGTTTTGACGCCATCGGCCTGCATGGGCTGTTCATGGTGGTGGTGGAGTGCAAGGGTGTGCAAAAGACAGGCAAAATCATTCTACAATGAGTGCAGCACTAAAGAAACTGTTGAACACATTGTTGTTCTGCATGACGGCTCATTCATGCATGGCCCAAACCTATCCTGACTCCTCAGCATCATGGTGTTTTTCCGATTTTAATAATTCGGATTTCGTACGCGTACAATTGATCATGGGTGCAGACCCCGATACAGTGGTTCTTGGCCAAACATATAAGCGAATTTTGGAATACGCTACCTACGGATGGTTTGAAAACCCGAATCTGGTGCAACGCTTTTATGTGCGGTCCGATACTTCAGGCAAGGGATATGTGATGCTTTTGGACTCCATGCAGGAATATCTCGCGGTCGACATAAGTGCAAACGTTGGGGACACCGTGCATGATGTGTTAACCATGATCTCATGGGAGGTTAATTCTTTCTATTGGCTCCAGTCTGTGATCGTGGATTCAATCAGTACGCTGGAGAATAATGGCGTTTCAGTCACGCGGAGATTTATTCATGCTCAAAGTGCACCTGCGGTAAATCCTGAAAATGCCTTCCAAATATTTTGGCAAAACGGTATTGGGGGGTCATACGGACCGATCATCATGCTGAATGTTAGTGGTGGATTTGATGAACTGAATTGTTTGCGTGTGCAAGACAATTATGTCTATTCCGGCCAATTTGGCCACCCCGGCCTTCCGGGTATTCCGTGTGATTGCTCGCTATTACCCGTTGGTATAGAGGAATTGCATTCGGCAAAGACGGCCTTCATCACACCCAACCCATCCACAGGTCAATTCACTCTCGGCCTATTGCCACTGGCCAATACCATTGCAGTCTACACCTCCACCGGCCAACAAGTATGGCAAGGCGGCGGCAACACCATTGACCTCACCGCGCAACCGCCCGGCGTTTACACGGCGGTGGTGGCCACGGAGCGGGGCAGGCAGGCGGTACGGTTGGTGGTGGTGAGGTAGATTAGCGGATGAGATAGATTAGCTGATTAGCTAATGGACACACAGAAAACCCCGCGCTCACAAGTGACCCGGCCATGGGACGGGGTGTATAGTTGTGGAACGGGCGGAACACATGCGAGAGCGGGGGCTGTACATTCTCCGGTTGGAGGGAAATACCGGGCCTTGGAGCAGCGGATGGAGGCACTTGAAGCGTCTCAACGGTAAGCCATGAAAAAATCATCATTCCTCCGGAGTTTCCGCCATTCCCTTTTGGGCTTGTTCAGATGTTCGCTGCTATGCGCAGCTGCCTTCGCCGGGGCTTCCCAAGCCAGCGCCCAGTTCAACGTTTACCACCCCTTCCCGGATAGCAATGCCGTGTGGGGGATGGTCTCCGGATGCACCGACATAAGTTGTGGAACAGGTATGTACATCAAGAACTACTACGGCGAAGATACATTGATTGACGGCTTTACCTACAAAAGTATCTTGGAGGAATCTGTGATCTACACTGGTGGATGTTGTGAAGCCCCCATGGACCTCGGGGCGGGCTTCCTTCGCGATGATACGACCGCTCATAAAGTCTATTGGCGGCAGCTTGGCATGGCATCGGATACCCTGCTCTATGACTTTACCCTTGAATTGGGAGATACGCTCAAGGGGCTTTACGGAGGACTTGGCCTTTGCGGGGGAATGACATTGACAGTTGAATCTGTTGACTCGATTCAAATTGGGGGCAACTACCGCAAGAAAATAAATTTCCTAACCGACGACCCATGTCATGAGACTTCGATAATTGAAGGGATTGGTTCCACAAATGGCCTAACAGCATGTTATACTGTTCCGGCTTCATATGGAATTGGGTTAAGTTGTTTTTCCGTAAATGAGAATATCATCTATACAGGGCTTTGTGGCGGTCCATACCTTGCACCTTGCGGTGAATTGCCAACAGCTCTTGGAGGTGCCACGGAAATACGAAAAGGTATATTCCATATCTCGCCCAATCCATTCGTGAATCATGTGGAATTCAGTATCAATTCCGTTAACCTTCCATTGGAGGTTTCCGTTGTTGATCTGCTTGGAAGGGAGCTGCTTCGGTTTCCCGTATCTTATGCGAAAAAAAAGCTTGATATGTCCAGTCTATCCAAGGGACTGTATTTCCTCCGGGTGCATAAGGATGGTAAGTTTCTTTATCAGACCAAAATCCTCAAGCAATGAAAATTTCAGGAGTCTTAGTTGCATTCGTGGTGTTCGGCCAATTTCCTTGTCAAGCACAGGAAGCCCAAGATTATATGAAGCGGATCGGTAATCCCCAAGCCAACTACTACAACATCGTAGCCGAGGTAGATTCTGCTCTGAAGGCCGCGCCAACGGATACCTCCGAGGAGAGTGCCGGCGTTCTGTTCGCACGCTGGAAATGGTTCTGGAGCAGCCGGATGGGCGACGCGATGGACGGAGCCAAGACAGGCAAGTTCAGCCACTATGTGGATGTTATGAAATCGCTGGTCCAAACGAAGCCATGTACCAGTCCATCCTCCTATCCGGCGAGCTGGGGCTTGCTGGGTCCCGTTCAACTGGAGCGCCAAGAAATGGGCTGGATCAATGCGGTGGCAAGGGATCCCAACAACGCTTCCGTGGTCTATGCCGGTGCCCCCAATGGTGGGCTATGGAGGACCAACGATATTGATGCAGCAGACCCCGTTTGGCAGAACATCACCGATCAATCCCACCTTCCTGGGCTTGGGATTGGCGATATCTTGATAGACCCATCCAATTCGGACATCATCTACATTGCAACAGGCTTTTACACCGGCAATGTAGGCTTCGGCGTAGGCGTATTGAAAACCTCCAACGGTATGGACCCGCTCCCGACTTGGGATTTTACCGGGGTGAATTACAACCCCTTTGTCAATGAGATCACTGCCGTGAAAAAGTTGGTGATGTCACCGGTGGACCACAATACGATATATGCTTTCACCGGTAAGGAAGTTTTCAAAACCACGGACGGAGGGGATACATGGCCTTCGATGGGGCTGAACGCTGCAATTGCTAACGATGCCCTGGATATTGCGAACCTTGTGATAGACCCGCTGGACCCAGGTAATATCGTTGTTACCACGACTCGGTTTGATGATAATGATGATCTTTTCAAAGGGGGGCTTTGGCGCTGGGTCAATAGCACCTCTACGTGGTCCCAGCTAACCGAGAATCTAAGCGCTTCTTTGTTCCATCACCCACATAATCGCTATCCTGTTTATCTAGCTGCAACAAATAGCATGTTATATGCCCTTTACAGGTCAAGTGTGGATTCCAGGATCGATCAGTCAACAGATGGCGGAATAACTTGGTTTTTACATACTGTGACAAATAATTATGGACCACTATTTATTGTGTCCGATGAAAATACGAATATAATGTATACGGCAGATGGTAAAAACGATGGGGAGTCGATTGGCCGCAAAGTCTATAAATCGACAAATGGTGGCACAAGTTTCTTCAAGATAACAGAATACAATGGCACCTATAATGGAACTTCCACACATGCGGATATACGTGCCCTGCAATTGTTCCAAGCCAGTTCCGATGGATTGAATGACATACTGCTGGCTGGAACGGACGGTGGGGTACTTTATTCGACCTCCACAGATCCGCCACCAAATAATAAGGTGCATTGGAGGAACGTCAATGGCAGCGGCTTGGCGGTCGGCCAATTCTACGGACTTGCCGGCTCGGAAAAAGTGCCGGAGAGAATCGTGGCCGGGGCACAGGACAATGGGTTCTCCACGCATGAGAATGGTAGTTGGATAAACTTGATAGTGGGAGATGCATACAGAATGGCCATTGATCGAGAAAATCCCTTGAATGCAATCGGTGAGAAAATCGGCTGGGGGCTTCCTTCAACACTAAATGGTGGGAACTATTTGGGAAAAACGAATGACGGTGGGCAAACTTGGAATGTGTCGCAGCCTCAGCCACCATGGGGGAATTCAGGTAACTCGGATAATTTCAATATGGGACTTCAAATTTCGCCGGATATATGGAATGTGAGGGACCAGCCATTGGTGATAGACCATGAGAACAACATGTACATCGGCTTTCATGATCTGTTCCGGTACAACCCAAGCAGTAATTCATGGACCCCGCTTTCTGATTTTACGGCTCAAGGTGTCGGAGCGGGTTCAGGGTGTAGCGCGTTTGCGATCTCTCCATCAGATCCGGACGTGATCTACTTCGGATTTGAAAACCCCACGTGGGATGTCGACAATCTGATTAAAAAGAAAATTTGGAAAACGTTGGATGGCGGAGCTTCATGGGCGGATATTACCAACGATCTTCCTGTGAATTGGTATGCCATCAGTGGCATTGTGGTCGACCCCGCCCACGTCGATCGCGTCTGGGTTTCGTTCGGTGCTGTAGGTTCCTATGGGAATCTGGCTGAACCATACAATGGATCAAGCCGAGTATACTACACATCGGACGGCGGTGCCACGTGGACGGATTATTCCCTTGGGCTGACGCCATTGCCGATCAATACGATCGTGTATGAGACGGGGTCGACCGACGGCCTCTACGTGGGTACGGATGTGGGCGTGTTCTATACGAACCGGTCGCTCTACAATTCGGATAACATCACCGATCCGCAGAACACGGGTTGGGTCTGCTTCAATGATGAGTTTCCAGCCTGTATCGTCACGGGGCTGGAGATCAACTATGCCTCGAATAAATTGAGGGCATCCACTTATGGACGGGGGATCTGGGAGTCATCGCTCGCGTGCCCCTTGAACACCGATCTGTATTTCACGACGGCCAATGCGGCCGGTCTTTCAAGCACCTTTCAAGAGGCGTCCAATAACGTCTCCATCGTAGCGGATGCAGGGGACATCGGTCTTTCCGATTTTACCGGAAGAGCGGGTAATGCAGTCCATGTTTCGGCCAACGGGAATTCGCGTGTTCACCTGGTTCCTGGGTCGCATCTTTTCATTCATCCCTGTGATGGGCCGGACAACAGCTTCCACCCCAAAATGGAGATCACCTCAACAGGTGGCGGGTTAGGAGAGGAGGCCGAACATGAACGTGACACAGGCGTGAAGGTCTATCCGAACCCCAATGAAGGGAAGATGACCATCGAACTGGAACAAGCGGAAAGGACTGACATTTCTCAAATCCGATTTGTGGACACACTTGGTAAGATTGCATTTACAGGAAGCATGAAAGGACGTGTCCAAACGATCGACGTGAACGGGCTTCGTGGCATCTATACGCTAATTGTATCACACGGGAAGGAACAGCATTTGGCGAAGGTGGTCATCAATTGACCTTGGACGCCGACTCGTTGGCCACGTCGCGGGGCAGGCGGTGCGTTTGGTGGTGGTGCGATAGATTTGCGGCCCCGATATTCCCTCGGGAAGAGGACGAGCTGATCAGTTGATGGACGTACGAATTGCACTTCTCGCCTTGTTCAGCTGCCTGTTGATGGCATCGCCTGCCTCGGCGCAAGCCTTGCAGGTCTTGGACGGCACAAGCCGCCAGCCGGTGATCGGCGCGGTGCTTTCCTCCAAGGCCCCGGCACGGCAGGCCGCCACCGATAGCACCGGCAGTGTGGGCCTTGCCGGTTTCCCGGACAGTGCCTTGGTCCGCGTGGAGCATATCAGTTACGAGCCTTTGCGGATCCGTGCGTCGGCCTTGCGGAAGTTGGATGGTCCGCTATTGCTGTGGCCGCGCACCACCGAACTGGACGCCTTCGTTTTTTCCGCCAGCCGCTTCAAGGAACCCCGGCAGGATGTGCCTGAACAGATCGACGTGCTTGCGCGCAAGGAGATCGCCTTCGATGCCCCGCAAAGCACCGGCGACCTGTTGCAGAACAGCGGTACGGTCTTCGTGCAGAAGAGCCAGATGGGCGGCGGCAGCCCCGTGATCCGCGGCTTCGAGGCCAGCCGCGTGCTGTTGGTGGTGGACGGCGTGCGCATGAACAACGCCATCTACCGCGCGGGCCATTTGCAGGACATCATGACGATGGACCCCAACGCGTTGGAACGCATCGAGGTGATCAGCGGCCCGGCCTCCGTGGTCTACGGCAGCGATGCCTTGGGCGGCGTGGTACACCTGATGACGCGCAGTACGCCTTTTTCCGACAGCGCGGGAACACGCCTCTTCCACGGTGGGGCCTATGCGCGCTACAGCACGGCCAACGACGAGCGCACCGCCCACGCGGACATCAGCTTGGGCGGTCATAAGCTCTCCAGCTTCACGAGCATCACCGCCAGCGATTTCGGGGACCTCCGCCAAGGGCAACAGCGCCTTTCCGCGTATCCGGACTTTGGGAAAAAGCCGTTCACCGTGGAACGCATTGATGGTGCCGATGTGGCCGTTCCCAACCCGGACCCGGACGTGCAGACCGGCACCGGCTACCAACAGTTGGACCTGCTGGAGAAGCTGCGCTTCCGCAGCGGCACACGTACCACGCACCAGTTGAACCTGCAGATGAGCACCAGCAGTGATGTGCCGCGCTACGACCGCCTATCCCTTTACTCCACTGACAGCGCCGGGGCGATCGTTCCCGCCAGCGCCGAATGGTACTACGGTCCACAACAGCGGCTGTTGGCCGCCTATACGCTGGAGTTGGAAGGGAACGGATTCTTCGACCAAAGCCAGATCACCGCCAACGGCCAGCGCGTGGTGCAGAGCCGCCACAACAGGAATTTCGGCAGCAATTCCCTGAAGAACCGCACCGAGGAAGTGACCATTTTCGGCCTCAACGCCGACTTTGAGAAGCGCATCGCCAAGCACGAGCTGCGCTACGGGTTGGAACTGACGCGCGACGCAGTGACCTCCTCGGCTTTTTCGGAGTACATCGTAACGGGTGCTGTTTCTTATCTCGGTACGCGCTATCCGGGCAGCAGCACGATGACGCATGCCGCGGCCTATCTCACGCACACCGTGGAGCTGAACCGCCGATGGCTGCTGAGCGAAGGGGTGCGGCTCTCGCATGTGGGCCTGCGCAGCACCTTCAGCGACGCGGAGGACTTCCAGTTCCTCAACGGCACGGTGGCCCAGGACAACACGGCCTTCAATTGGCGGGCGGGCGCGGTGTGGTCGCCGGGAAAAGCATGGCGCGTCACGGCCTTGGCGAGCACCGGCTTCCGCGCGCCCAACGTGGACGACCTCGGAAAAGTGTTCGACAGCACACCGGGCCAAGTGATCGTGCCCAACCCCGGCCTGCGTCCGGAGCGCACGCTGAACACGGAGGTGGGCATCAGCAAGACTTTCGCGGAACGTTACACCCTCGATGCGCAGGCCTTCCACACGTGGTACACCGATGCGCTGGTGGTGGCGCCCTCCACAGCGAACGGACGCGACAGCATCCTGTACGACGGCATGATGAGCCGGGTGACGACCATGACCAACGCGGGCAGGGCGACCATCAGCGGCGGCAGTACCCAAATTGCTGCCAAGTTCACCGCACGCTGGTCGCTCAAAAGCGGCATCACCTGTACCTATGGGCGGTTGCACACGGACAGCTCTGCCACGCCGCTGGACCATATTCCGCCAGTGTACGGGCGCACGGCAGTGGATTATTCCGCCAAGCGGATCCATGCGGAGATCTACGCATTGTACAACGGATGGAAACGGTTGGCCGATTACAGCGGCAGTGGTGAGGACAACTTGAGCAGTGCCACACCGGACGGAATGCCCGCGTGGTGGACGTTGAATGTGCGCGGTGAGTTTTCCCTTTCGCGGATCCTTTCCGTTCAGGCCGGGGTGGAGAATATCCTGGACCGGAACTACCGGGTCTTTGCCAGCGGCGTGAGCGCACCGGGCCGGAACGTGATGGTGGCGTTGCGCGCGACTTGGTAATGTCCGCCGGGCTCCAGCCCGCAACCGCCCAACATCGACTGCAGGGGAGGTCTTTGCGACATCCTAACTTCGGCCATCCATGTTCAAGGTCCTACACAGTTCCGCCGGTGCCGGCAAGACACACGCCTTGGTGAAGCACTACCTGCTGCTCTCCCTGCACGGTCCTGATCCTGCGGCCTACTCACACATCCTCGCACTCACCTTCACCAACAAGGCCGCGGCTGAGATGCGCGAGCGCGTGCTGGTGTACCTCGAAGCTCTAGCCTCGGAGAAACCAATGGACGGCGCCAAGGCCGACGTGCGCGACAGTGTGATGGCCGAAGCGGGCATCACAGCCGAGGAACTGCACCGCCGTGCGAAAGCGATGCTTACGCACATGCTTCACCACTGGTCGCAGGTGGCCATCAGCACCATCGATGCCTTCACACGCCGCGTGGTGATGCCCTTTTCCCGCGACCTGCAGCTGGACCATGAGCTCCGCATGACCACCGAGGAACAGTACTACCGCGCCAAGGCCGTGGACCTGTTGTTGGAGGAGGCCGGTCGTGACGCCGCGCTCACCAAGGTGCTCGTGGCCACCTGTGAGCAATTGCTGGAGGACGAAAGCTCCTGGCGTCCGGACAAGCCGTTGCTCGAGCTTTCTGCGCAGCTCACTAAGGAGAACGCGCTGGAGCATCTGGCCACACTGCGCGAAATGGACAGCGAGCAGTTCCTCGAACTGTACAAACGCTTGCGCCAGCGTACCAAGGAGTTCCGCGAGCGCATGCGGAAGCTTGGTGCCGATGCCTGCGATGCCATTGAACGTGCCGCGCTCACCGATAAGGATCTCGCCAACGGAAAGGGCGGCTTCATCAGTTACTTGAGGAAGCTGCGTGACTTCGATGGCCCGTTCGACATGGGTAAGAATGTGATAAAAACCTTGGAAAGCGACAAATGGCATTCCGGGTCTGCCACGCCGTCCGCGATCAGCGCGATCGAAAACCTTGCCTCCCTGTTCCGCACGACCATCGGAACGGTGGAGGCGCTGCGCGATACGGAGATGCGCGACTATTTCATCGTCGAAGCCATCACGCACGACCTGTTGGCCACAGCCAGCCTCAATTCCATTGATCAGCGCTTGGAGGAATTGAAACGGGAGGAAGGCATCTCTTTCTTTAGCGACCTCACCCGTAAGGTGATGGCCATCGTGCAGGACGAACCCGCGCCTTTCCTGTATGAGCGCTTGGGCGAGAAGTATCAGCATTTTCTGATCGACGAGTTCCAGGACACCAGCCTGATGCAATGGCACGCGCTGTTGCCTTTGGTGGAGAACGCGCTTTCCACGGGCGGCTCCGTGCTATTGGTCGGCGATGCAAAGCAGGCCATCTACCGCTGGCGCAATGGCGAGGCGCGGCAGTTCGTCGCCTTTCCGAAAATTTTCAGGAAAGAATTATTGGCGCGGGGCGATGCGTTCGAGTCGGCATTAATTCGTGCGCACGTGCCGGTGGAGCCGTTGGCTTCGAACCACCGCTCGGCAAGGAGCATCATCACCTTCAATAATGATGTGGCCGGCAGACTGAAGTTGGAGTTGGACGAACAGGAACGCAACGTGTACGACCGCCATGAGCAGGCCATGGTGCGCGAGGATGAAGGCTACGTGGAGGTGAGCTGCTATGCCACTGGTAAGGAAGCCGAGGAAGACGGGCCATGGGATCTGATGGTGAAAGCGGTTAGCGACAGCCTTGCCGACGACTTCCGCTTAGGCGACATCGCCGTGCTGGTGCGTACCAAAGCACAAGGTGCCACGGCCAGCGACCACTTGGCCCAACAGGGCTGGGAGGTGGTATCCCCCGACGGCCTTACCCTCGGTGCGAACCCCGTTGCCTGCGCGGTGGTGCATGTATTGGCATGGCTGCAGCGACCGGTGGACGAGAACGCCGCCCTTGCCGCGCAGTCCATTGCTTCGGTGCGGGCGAAGGCGGAAACGGTGGACCCCTTCCCCGAAGGCCAGAAGCCCCAGGAGTTACTCCGACACTGGCGTTCCGAACATCCGCGCATCAGTGCGAGATTGCCCTTGGTCACCTTGGTCTGTCGCATCGCCGAGGCGCTCGCACATGATCCCGCAACGGACGTCTTCATCATGGGTCTGGTGAACGAGGCCCATGCATTCTCCAAGACGGGCGGCGACGATCTGCCCGGCTTTTTGGAGCATTGGGACCGCACTGCCAGCGGTCGCTCCGTGGGCGGCACGCCCGGGCTGGATGCGATCCAAGTGATGACGGTCCACAAGGCAAAAGGCCTGCAGTTCCCCGTGGTGATCGTGCCCGAAGCGGGCAAGAGCTCGCGCGGCGGAAACGGCGAACGGACCTGGATCACGCCGGAACCCGCATTGGAAGGCCCGCCCAGCGCATTGGTGAAGAAGGTCTCGGCGTTGACCGACCTCGGTATTCCGGAACTGATGGAGGAGGACCGGCTCACAAAGCTCGATCAACTCGACGTGCTTTACGTGGCGCTTACCCGTCCTGAACAAAGGCTCTACGTCAGTGTTGCAGGAGGTGTGAACGACTTTCTGGCGAAGGCATTGCGCGAGCACTTGGGCTTGGAAGCGGGCACCAGGTGGAGCGCTGGCATGCGTGGCCCGCGGATCGAGAAGGAGCGGAGAGGTGCCCTGCCAAAGGAACCGGCAGCTTTCGAACTTTCCTCCGCTGCTCCGCAGGGCGAGCGCGAATTGGCCCTTCGTCGCGAGGCACCGGAAGGCTGGGACCCTGCCGACCCCGACCCGTATCGCAGCCACGGACGCGCCGTGCATGCCATGCTGGCCCGCGTGCACACACCTGCTGACCTGCCGGAAGCCGTGGCCATGGAAAGTACCAGCTGGGGCCTGAGCCCGGACGTCACAGCTGCCATCGCGAAGCAATTGGAAGCGCTCTTGGCCAAGCCGGAGCTGGCGCCCTTCTTCCGCGAAGGCTTGGAAGTGCATACCGAATCCACGTTGCTCAATGCTGAGGGCCATGCCGTGCGACCGGACCGCGTAGTGCGCGAAGGTGATGTGTTCCGTGTACTGGACATCAAGACCGGCGCGCCTTCCGAGAAGCATGCGGATCAAGTACGGGCCTACACCGAATTACTTCACGTTATAGAGGGAAAGCCGGTGGAAGGCTACTTGCTCTACGTAAGCGACGGCATGCTGGTGCCGGTGGAAGCATGAGCAGTGTGCAACAACTCCAATGGTCGGTGTTCGATTTTTCCGAACTGGATGCACAGCTTTTTCACGACATCGTGAAGCTTCGTATAGACGTCTTCGTTGTGGAGCAGAACTGCCCCTATCCCGAGGTGGACGGCGAAGATCCCGATGCCTTGCATGTGGTTGGTCGGCAAGCTGACGGAGCGTTGGTCGCGTATGCAAGGATCCTTCCGCCGAGCACTGATGGCATACCGCATGTCGGTCGCGTGGTAGTGGACAAGGAGCATCGCGGCACCGGCCTCGGAAAGCGCGTGATGCAGGAAGCATTTGAAGTGCTGCGTGAACGCTATGGCAGCACGCGTTCCGCAATCGCGGCACAAACGCACCTGCAACAATTCTACATGGACCTCGGCTACGTAAGAACCGGCGCCGATTACCTCTGGGACGGCATTCCGCACGTGGACATGGTGTTGAATGAAGAAGACTGACCCACACTAGCATTAGCTGTGTGGATCCGCTCTTTCAGCGTCATCAGCGTTCTATTCCAGCCGGTTTACCGGATCAGCACGAAGCTCCCGTTGTACTCCTTCTCCAACGGCCCGTACTCCGTGAGCCACGCCTTGTAGGAATACATCCCCGGCAAGCTGTTCTTACCGTCCCAGCCTTTCGAGGGGTCGGTGGTGCTGAACACGGAATGGCCCCAGCGGTCGAAAATGTCGAGCTGGTATTCCCGCGCCCCGATCACGCTGGGTGTCCACACCTCGTTGATGCCGTCGCCGTTCGGGCTGAAGGCCGTAGGGGCGAAGAACAGATGGTCGCCGATAAAGATGCGCATCGAGGTGGTGTCCATGCAGCCCACGCCGCTCGTCACCGTGAGGTAGGCGGTGTACCAGCCCGCATCGCTGAAGGTGTGCGTGAAGTTCGTGGTATCGTAGTGGATGCCCTCCACCGTGAAATCCCAGTGCTCCGCATCCGTGGAATAGTCCGTGAAGGTCACTTCCGGATCGAGCACCGTTGTGACCGAAGGAATGGCCGTGGCCCATGCCGTGGGTTGTGGCCAGACAGATACCAGGCCCGGAAGGGTAAGCGTGCGGGTGGCCACACAGCCGGAATCCGTGGAGACCGACAAGGTGACATCATAAATGCCTGGCACGGTGTAGTGATGGTCGGGTAGGCTGTCCGTGCTGTTGTCCCCGTCACCGAACTGCCAGTTGTAGTACAGTGGCGTCCAAGCGGTGGAGCTGTTGGTGAATTGGGGGCCGAACGGCACGCATCCGTTCGTGTCCGAAGTGAACAGGGGCACGGGCAAGGGAAATACGCGGATCGTGTCGGTGAAGAGATCGGTACAGCCGCCGTCGTCCACGGAAACCGAGACCGCGTGGCTCCCCAAGGTGGAAAAACCGACGGTGGTGGTGGCCACGTTCGGGTCGGGCGATACGCCGGTGCCGAAATCCCATTGCACGTTCGCCGAAGCGGTGAAGTTCCCGAAGGCCGTTACCTGCACCGGTAGCTGATCGGTACACAAGGTGGGCGGCGCAGTGAATTCCACCTGCACGGGGTCGTGGACGTTGTAGGTGCTGTAGGAGGTGTCCCCACAAGGCCAGCCCGGATTGGCGATCAACGTGATGGTGTAGCTCCCGGGCGCGGGGTAGGTGAAGGCTGGGTTCACCGCGTTCGAGGTGTCCGCAGTGGTGCCGGGAACGCCGAAATCCCAGTGGTAGAAGTTCGCCCCCGTGCTCTGGTTGGTCATTAGTACGGAAAGGCCGTCACAGGTGCTCTGTTGGTCCTGGAAGTCGGAGACAATGGCTTGTGCACAATTCACCACCAGAAAGCGGAAGTCGCGGATCACTTGGCTGATGGCGACACCATCGCGGTATTCGGTCACGCTCAAGCTGACGGCGAAATTGCCGAGCGTGGTGGGGTGAAGCGTCAACAGGCCATCGCTGGAACCGAAGATGACCGGCGGGTTGGAATTCAATTGGTTCGAGGTGGAGTAGCCCGGGGCCCAGACCACCGGCTGGTATGGCGGAGCGGCCGGCGGGTCGGGCATGATGTTGATCGTATTGTCCCCGCCCTGCAGTGGTGCGCACATGGCATAGACCAGCGAATCGCCGTCCGGGTCCACCGCCAGTTGGTCGAGCGTCATGGTCTGGTCCAAGCAGAGCACCATGGGCGGGTCGTTCTCGAAGGCCGGTGAGCTGTTCGGCCCCGTCACGTCCGGGTCCGGCACCTGCACCGTGCAGGTCATGCCTTGTGAGCTGGGGTTGTTGCTCAGGTTGATCACGGCAGGGGACCGGCAGCAACGCTGATAGGCCAAGGTGTATCCTCCGGTGCCAGAGGGCAGGTGGATCACGCCGGTGTAGATGCCTTGCTTGGTGCAGATGCTCGGCGGGATGGTCAGGCAAGGATTGCTCACCACCACCGGCACGGTCGTTTCCGCCGGCAGGTTGAAATGCACGGTGTTCACCAATACACCGGCGCTGTTGAAAATGCCGATGGCAGCCTGAGCGTCCAGCGCGGTATTGTTGGTGTTGGCAGGCCCGCAATCCCGGTAAAGGCGCAGGGTCACTTGGTAATCGTCGTTGCCGAGAGAGGTGTAGTACATCTCCCCGCCCAGGATGTGCGTGGCGAAGCCGTGCAGTGAACAAGCCAGGAAAAGGGTGAGCAGGGTAGTGCGCATGCGGTTTGAAGACCCCAAGATAGGGTTTCAGGTTGCCCCGGTTGTCAAAGTCAGGCAATCTGAATGGATCGATCCCGATCGAGAATACGCCTAAGCCCGGCTCCTGAAAAGGAGCCACCTCTACTCCTTGATGAACACGCGGTGTGCCTTGCCGCCACCGATCAAGGATGCGTCCATCAAGTAGGTTCCAGAGGCCAAGCCGCTGATATCCAGGAGGCCATCAGCAGCAGGGATCAGGTCCAATGCCATAGTTCCTACACTGCTGAACAGACGTAGCCGCACGAGCGGTTGCAGCGATCGGATCTGTACCGTTGTTTGTCCGGGGTTTGGAAAAATCAGCATCGTCGGCGGAGTTTCCAGTTCGTCGATCCCTACGGTATGTTCCGTGCCGCATTCCACACCGTTCTTCATAAAGTAGGGGATGGAATGGGTCGAACTGAAACCGCTGGGCTGAGGGTAGCTCAGTATGGAACTGGACAGGTACGTGCCGAGTCCGAGCACCTCCACATGGTGTTCATCCGGTAGGGGGCCGTTGGAGTCAAACGAGCCCCAGCAATTTCCTTCTGCACAATAGGCCAGATAAAGAGCAGGCGAGTACTCCATGGTCCAAAGTGCCAGACCACAATGATCAGCCAAATGGAGGTTGTGGTGGTATCCGTTGCTGAAGCGCTCGAAGGGGATCTCCCAAAGCACATGGTTCTTGCTGTACTTCCTGATGGAGGAACCGGTGGAATGAGCGCCAGTGATAGCGCTGAATGATTCCAGATCCACGGCATAGATCACGGAGTCGGGAGTGTCCGTACGGGCCAAATAAAAAGTCGTGGCGTACACGTCGTAATTGTTAAACGGCGGACCGCCCGGCTGATAAAAGCTGGAACGCGTCTGCACCACATCCCCCGGGTGAAAGTCGTACAACATGGCATCGGTGATCTGGTGGAAACCCGCATCAGGGTTCTTGTTGCCTATCATTTCCAATGGACGAAGCACCTCAGGGAACAAGTCGATCTGAAAGAAATTGACGAGTCCGAGAACCTTGCCAATGCATAGGGGCTGGTCGTTCAGCAACGAGGGAATGACAGTACCCGAAAGGTCGGTGTGCATGATCCGATAAGTGCGCACGGAATCCTGGATGCCAAGCACGGTCGCAGTGTCCAAGGATTCCAGGACGATCGCAAAACGTTGGCTCTGGTCCTGAAAAAAGGCACTGGTATCACCCGGCCCCAACGCAAAATGGAAATGGAGCGTATCCCCAGCTGAATTCCGCAGGTCATAGTTGCCGTGCCCGTTGTTCCGGAACAAGCTGCCGGACCATTCGGGAAGGTCGGTGGGAAAGCAGTACGGAGGCCCCCAACCCGGACAATCCAGGGAAATATTCAAGGAACCCTCATTCAATTGGCCAAAATGCCAATACACCGAATCCGTTCCGACCACCGACGTGGAATCGAAAGTCAAGCTGTAGATCCGATCTGGACTATTGGAAGCGACATAGGCTTTGCGCGAGTGGCTGTTGAACGGTTCGAAATAGCCGGATTGGGCCAAAAGGCAAATGTTTAGGGTCATCGCGGCACAACTGCCCCAAGCACGCAACCAGCAAGAAGGTGGGTTATAAGCCATGAATGATCGGCCCGATGGTTACGGGTTCAATGTAAGGACGTCCGGGGCATCGAATGCGCTGCCTGTGCCGGGGAAGAATGTCCGCCATCAGGGAGGTCGGTCGGGACTTGGTCACATTTTGGACCTGTCCAGGACGCTTTCGAACGCATCCTCATCACAGAGTACCACGTGTCCATCATCCGCCGCGATCAGCTCCATCACCCGCACTTTTTCCGGGTAGATCATCGCCTTCACCCGGTGGGACACATATCGATTGCCCACTTGTTGAACCTCCGTGAACTCCGTAGCCGAGTCGATCCGGTACCAGTTAAGGCCGTTCGAAGAGCGCCGGTACAAGGGAAAGCGGATTTCGTCCATGGGGGCTACTTTGCGCAAAGATCGATGAGGATGACCAGAAGTTTCTACCGCGAAGTACACGAAGGACACAAAGACCTTTGACCGGAATGGACCGAGGGAAGGTCAGGGTCGGGGATGTCGTGATCATCAGTGCCCATCTTAACTATCAGCGATCATCAGCGTTCCATCAATGACCGCATTTCTTCAACAAGTCGCTAAGGCCCTTCTGGCCGAGCATGGCGCTGCGCTGCGCGATGTGGCGGTGGTGCTGCCCAGCCAGCGGGCCGGTCTGTACCTGCGGAAATGGGTGAGCGAGGAAGCAGGGCAGCCGCTATGGAGCCCGCAGATCTTCACCATCGGCACCTTCATGGAGGAGCTGTCCGGGCTGCGTCCTTTGGCGCCTGAAGAGCTGCTTTTCGAAGGCTACGAGGCCTACCGCATGGTCGAGGGTGAGAAGGCTCAAACATTCGGTGATTTTCTACAGTGGGCCGGTACCACCTTGGCCGATATCAGCGAGGCCGATGCACACCTTGTTCCCCTTGAGAGCTACTACCGTGATCTGCGTTCCTGGGAGGAGATCGAATGGACCTTCAACGACAACCCATTGAGCCAAGGCCAGCAGCGTATGGTGCGTTTCTGGGCCATGGTCGGTAAGCTCCATGCCGCGCTGAACGCACGCCTACTGGAACAAATGACCGGCACCACGGGACTGATCGAACGTACAGCGGCAGCCAGCGCAAGTGAAGTGAAGAACCAATGGAATGCCGTCTGGTTCGCCGGTCTTAACGCGTTGACACCCGCACAAGAAACCGTGCTGCGACACTTCCAAAGCACGGGGTCGGCCCGTTTGGCCTGGGATGCGGACCACTACTATTTCGATCGGAAGGAACAGGAGGCTGGACAGCATCTGCGCAAGGCGATCGGCACCTTCGGACCGGGCATCATTCCCATCGGGAACAACTTGGCCGAAGGAGATCTTCACTTGCAAACCGTGCGCGCTCCGAACGATGTTTCCCAGGCATGGTGCGCCGCCGAGCTGCTGAAGAAGGCCAGTGCCGAGGACCGCGCCCGAACCGCCGTGGTCCTCGCCGATGAAAGCCTGCTGCAGCCCCTGTTGGAGGCACTTCCGCCGGACCTCGGCCCGCTGAACATCACCATGGGACTGCCGGTGGCTCAACTGCCCATCGGTTCTTATCTCGATGCTCTCAACCGCCTGCATGCCGGCACGCGCCCAGGTGCGGGCTTCTTCCATGCCGATGTGGAGCGCTTTCTGGGGCATCCGTTCCTGAGGCAAGGCGCCGTGGCGGCGGCCGTGGCGCAGATCTCAACTGCGATCAGAAGTTCCCATCGTGCATTCGTTCCCGCACCGTTCATGCAAGACGCTTTCCAACGCTCGGGGCTGTTTCCGGATGCCGCCAATGTCTTCACCGAAGTGACGGACGTTCGGGTCGGGATGCCGGTGGTCACCGCACATGCACTTTCGTGGGCCATGCACGCCATGGCCGGTGACGAGCTGGCCACGGAACAGATCTATCAGGCCTCGCTGGTGTTGCGCCGCATCCATTTGTTGCTGGACGGGTACGCGCATGAGCTGGACCTGAAGGCGTATTCGGCCCTGTTCCACCGCTTGTTGGGCGGGGCCCGCATCGGGCTCTTCGGCGAACCCTTGGCCGGCGTACAAATAATGGGGATGCTGGAGGCCCGTGCATTGGACCCGGAGCGCGTGATCGTGCTGGGGGCACAGGAGGGTTCGTTGCCTTCGGGAGGGGCTGAGCGCTCCTTCATTCCCTTCGAACTGCGCCGCGCCCACGGCATGCCCTTGCGCGATGGCAACGAAGCGGTGCAAGCCTACAATTTTTTACGCATGCTGCAGCGTGCCCGGGAGACCGTTCTGGTCTGGCCCGAAGGCGCCGATCCCACCGGCCCGAGCCGCTTCATCCTACAACTTCAACATGAGCTTTTCAAGGGAAAGGAAGAGCGGATGGAAGCCTTCGATGCACGCATCCTTATGCCAGAGGTCCACACGTCCGGCGTGAGCGTGGTGAAGAATGATGCCGTGCTGAAGGCCCTGCGGGAGAAGCTGGAGAAAGGATTGTCCCCATCCGCCTTGGGCGATTGGCTGCGCTGCCCATTGGACTTCCATTTTAAGCATGTCCTGAAGCTGAAGGAAAGCGAGGAGATCGATGTGCGCATCGCCCCAAATGTGCTTGGGGATGCGCTGCACGCTTCCATGGAAGCGGTCTACCGGCCGTTGCTGGGAAAGCCTTTACAGACCGGGCCCTTGTTGCAGGCGGCCACGGACATCGAAGCGATGATCGTGGCCGAACTGAAGAAGCAGGTGGGGGGGGATCAACTGGGCCAAGGACAGCCGTTGTTGCAAGTGCGAATGGCCGTGCATGCCGCGCAACGCTTCCTGCGGAATGAGGCCGATGCCGTCGGTGAAGGGGCGGTGATCACCCCGCTTGAACTGGAGGTCGGCCTGACACACGCTTTAGGTAGGGCCGCTCAGGCGATCGGTTCGCCGGTGCTGATGAAAGGCCGCTTGGACCGCGTGGATCAACGGGACGGCCTGGTGCGCATCCTGGACCTCAAGTCCGGTAAGGTGGATCCCGCCGATCTGTCCGTAAAGGAAATGACGCTGGACGCGCTCCTCGGGAAGAAGCGATATGCCGCGCAGTTGCTGGTTTATGCCTGGCTCTATCTTCAGGAGCACCCGGAGGTGGCCGCTGTGCAGACCGGAATTTTACCGCTTCAGCGCGCGGCCAGCAGTAAGCCCTTATTGATGCAACTGCCAGAGGGAACGACGGTCACGCGGGAGGCATTGCTCGCGATCGATGAGCTGCTCACTGAAGCGGTCCGGCAGATGATGGACCCCACAGTACCGATCGAGCATGACCCCCAGAGCAAGTACTGCTCGTATTGCCTGGCCGGCGACACGTAAGTTCCAGCCTGCGCCGTCACTACGGTCCCCCTAAAAACCGAACAGGGGCCCGGATGGGGCCCCTGCGCGGTAAACCTGCAAGGATTAGGAACCAGATCAAGGAAGAACCTTGGATCTGGGAATAAGACGCTTGTGGTGGTAGGGGGTTGCCTCCGTGTTGAAAAGATCATGGCGTAAATGAGTAACCCACCCCCCGGATTGAGCGAAAGTGCTTGGGCCTGTGTGGGTTATCTTCAAAATATTTTCGGAAGGAAACGATGAAATTATCGATCGTCCGAGTGGTGGGGAAGACATCGTAGCCCCAGACCTTCTGTAGGATCTCCTCTCGCGACACCACCTCCCCGGCCCGGTCGGTGAGCAGGCGAAGGAGCATCATCTCGCGTTGCGTGATCCGCTTTTGAAGGCCCCGTTGCCCAGTGATCTCATACGTGTCGAAATCCACCACATTGCTCCCGAAGCTGTAGCGTGAGGGGCCGGTCGCGCCGGTATCCGTTGCCCGGGACACCAGTTTTTCCACCCGGAGCAGCAGCTCTTGCAGGTCGAAGGGTTTTCCGAGGAAATCTTCACCGGCGCGCAGGCCGCGCACCCGGTCCGCAGAGGTGGTACGGGCCGTAAGAAAGAGCACCGGCGTGCGGTCGCCCTCCAACCGGATGGTCTCGCAGATGGTGAATCCGTCCACGTCCGGCAGCATCACGTCCAGCACGATGCCGTCGAAGCGGGCGCCCCGGATACGCTCCAAGGCCTCGCCGCCGCGCACCGCCGTGGTCACGTCATAGCCTTCCAACTCGAAGTTCATCCGCAAGGTGGAACGGAGTGTCTCCTCATCCTCCACCAGGAGCAAGCGTTTCTTGCGTTCTTCATCCATCGTGCCGCAAAGATCGGTCAAGGCTACTTTCGCGGCATGTTTGACGAGGAACTGTTGGCATGGGCCAATTCCAAAAGGAAGAACACCATGGTGGACGGTCTGGGCATCACCTTCATCGCCAGTGCACCGGGCACTTTCGCGGCCACCATGCCCGTAGACCATCGCACGGTGCAGGCCATGGGCCACCTGCATGGCGGTGCTACCGCTGCCTTGGCGGAAACTGTAGGTAGTATGGGCTCGGCCTTGTTGGTGGACCGTGAGAAGTACGCGGTGATGGGCATCGAGGTCAACGCCAACCACTTGAAAAGCGTGCGTTCCGGCCAGGTCACCGCCACGGGCACGCTGCTGCACAAGGGACGCACCACGCATGTTTGGGATATCCGCGTACACAACGACGCCGGTGAACTCATTGCCGTGTGCCGGCTTACCAATGTGGTGATCACCAAAAAGCCATGAGCCAACATACGGTTCTGAAAAAGGCCTTGGCCCAATGTATCGCCGAGCGCCTCACGTTCGCGGCCTTCCGCACGCCCGGTCAGCCGGTCCAGATCTGGGCGCAACGCACGCCGGACCTCGAGACCGTCGACGGAACGCTGCTCTTGGAACTCAATCAGGTCTTCCTTATCGCACCGTTCAATCTGGACCGTGAACACGTGCCCTTCATTCGTGCGGACATCGAATTGATGTTCCCCGAGATCGATCCGGACATCTCCCGACTGGGGGAATGCGAAGGCAGCCCTGTGCCACCGCAAACACCGGCCCCGGCCACGGCCAAGGCGGACTTTATCCAGGCGGTGGCGGCGGCCAAGCAGGCCTGCACCTCGCGCGGCATCGACAAAGTGGTGCTTTCCCGCGTGATGGATGCAGAGCTAGAAGCGGACCTCCTTCCGGAGCTTTTCACCCGTGCCATGGAAGCAAGCGGGGAGACCTTCGTCGCTATGGCCTGCACTCCTGAACACGGGCTATGGATGGGCGCATCGCCGGAACGCTTGGTACATGAGGAGGAGGACCACGTGCGCGTGGACGCTATCGCGGCAACGCGGCCCAGCGACAAGGTGCCCGAACGTATTTCTGCTTGGGGCGCGAAGGAGCTTGACGAGCAAGACCAAGTGACACGCCATGTACACCGGGCTTTTGTCCGGAAGGATGTAGGCAACATCGTGGTACGCGGGCCGGAAGTGATCCAGGCCGGGCCAGTGGCGCATTTGCGCACCGTGCTGGAGGGCGACCTCGGCGAAACGCTGCTGGGCGATCTGGTGCTCGAACTGCATCCCACGCCTGCCGTCTGCGGGGCACCAACGGAGGCGGCCCGCGCATTCATTGGAGAACATGAGCGGCACGACCGTTTGCTTTACGCCGGCTTTTGGGGCCCGTGGAATGCCGAAGGTCCCACCGAGCTTTTCGTGAACCTGCGTTGCATGCAGGTCCGCTCCGGCAAGGTGCAACTCCATCTGGGTGCGGGCATCACCGCCGGTAGCGATCCCGAGATGGAATGGACGGAGACCGTGCGCAAGGCGGACACGTGGTTGCGCCTGCTTGAACCCACACGTGCGGCAACTTGAGCGATGGTCACCTCCGATCATTTCGCCGCCGCTGAACTTGCGCGGCTCTGTGCCGCGAAAGGCGTACGCCATGCAGTAATAAGCCCCGGTTCGCGCAATGCACCATTAGTGATCGCCTTCAGCAAACGACCTGAGATCCAATGCCTGCAGGTGATCGACGAGCGCAGCGCGGCCTTCTTCGCCTTGGGCTTGGCACAGCAGAGCCATCAGCCGGTGGTGTTGATCTGCACCAGCGGAAGCGCGGTGCTCAACTACGGTCCGGCGATCGCCGAAGCGTTCTATCAGCGCATCCCCCTGCTCGTGATCTCCGCCGACCGGCCCGAGGAATGGATCGATCAAGGTGAAGGACAGACCGTCCGACAGCGTGATGTGCTCGGGCCACATTTGAAGAAGAGCGTGCAACTTCCACGGAACGCGGATGAACTTTCGCAATGGCATTGCGGGCGCTTGATCAATGAGGCGATCGATGCCACGCTGCTTCCTGTGCCCGGCCCCGTGCAGGTGAACGTGCCTTTCAATGAGCCGCTGTACGGCACGACGGAAGTGAAAGAGGAAGCTCGCTTGATCGCGCCCATGCCGGTGGGGTCCTTCCTGTTACCCGACAAGGGTTGGCGAGTCCAACAGCTCTCCACCAGCTTGAAGGTGATGGTGATCGTGGGTCAGGGCGTGTGGAGCGAGGGCATGAAGGCCCAATTGCGACAGCTGGCCGCATTGCCGCAATTCACAGTTCTCACCGAGGCTACCTCGAATTTGGATGACAGCGCCTTCATCACCTGCATCGACCGCGCGATCGAAGGCGTGAACGCGAGCAATGAGGCCGACCTGAAGCCCGATGTGCTGATCACCTTCGGTGGCGCCATCGTCAGCAAGCGGATCAAGGGACTGCTGCGGAAATGGAAGCCCGAACAGCATTGGCACGTCGACGCCGGGGAGCGATACCACGATACCTATCAAAGCCTCACGCACGACATTGCAGTGGAGCCGCACATCTTCCTCGCACAACTGGAGGGCCAGGTGAAAGGCAATGAAAGCCTCTACGGCGAAGCATGGCGCATGGTGGATGCACGGATGCGCGAGGTCCATCAGCGCATTCTCAAGGCGACGCCCTTCTGCGACCTCATGGTCTTCGAAATGCTGTTGGGGCGCATTCCTGAAGGCAGTGATATTCATTTGGCCAACAGCACCGCAGCACGCTATGCGCAACTCTTCGACCGCGCACGAGGCCAACGCTTTTTCAGCAACCGGGGCACCAGCGGCATCGACGGCTGTACCAGCACTGCCGTGGGTGCCGCCTTCGCAACGGGCAAGCCCACCACGCTCATCACTGGCGACGTGGCCTTCTGCTACGACAGCAACGCTTTTTGGAACAACCACCTTTCCCCGGAGCTGAAGGTCATCGTGATCGACAACGGTGGTGGCAACATCTTCCGCTACATTGAAGGCCCGGACCGAGACCCAGCACTGCTCCCGTGGTTCGAATCCCCGCACCAGCGCGACATTTCAGCAATGGTGAAGAGCTTCGGACTACCGTGCTATTCCGCCAGCGACGAAGCATCCCTGAAGTCCGCGCTCGATGAGCTGTACAAGCCGCACGACAAAGCCGCCGTGCTATACATCACCACAGATGCGCTTGTTTCCCCGAAGGTGCTGCGTGCGTACTTTGAACAACTGCGGTCCGCATGAGGGTGCGTCAAGTTGTTAGTTGTCAGTTGTCCGTTGTCAGGCGTAGCCGCGACGGAGGCCTCCGTTCAAAGTTCACTGACCACCGATCCCCGGCAGCTCACATCCCCTCTGTGCCCTCCGTGCCTCTGTGGTGAAAAACCAACAAATCATGTCCCGTACTTGGACCCCGATAAAAGAATACACCGACATCCGCTTCGAGTTCTTCGCAGGCATCGCCAAGATCACCATCAACAGGCCCGAGGTCTACAACGCCTTCCGCCCGGAGACCACCATGGAGATGCTCGAGGCCATGGATATCTGCCGCGAAATGAACGAGGTGGGCGTGGTGGTGCTCACCGGGGAAGGTGACAAGGCTTTCTGTAGCGGCGGTGACCAGAATGTGAAGGGGCGCGGCGGCTACATCGGTGCTGACGGCGTGCCGCGCCTGAACATCCTCGACATGCACCGCCGCATCCGCGAGATCCCCAAGCCCGTGGTGGCCATGGTGAACGGCTATGCCATCGGTGGCGGGCATGTGCTGCACGTGGTGTGCGACCTCACCATCGCTTCGGACAATGCGCGCTTCGGGCAGACCGGCCCGAAGGTGGGCAGCTTTGACGCCGGCTTCGGCAGCAGTTACCTCGCGCGGCACGTCGGCCAGAAGAAGGCCCGCGAGATCTGGTTCCTCTGCAACCAATACACCGCCAAGGAGGCCGAGGACATGGGCATGGTGAACAAGGTGGTGCCGCTCGCCGAGTTGGAGGACACCACGGTGGAATGGTGCCGGATCATGATGCAGCGCAGCCCGATGGCCCTGCGGATGATCAAGCGCGGCCTCAACGCCGAGCTCGACGGCCAACGCGGATTGATGGAATTCGCCGGCGACGCCACGCTGATGTACTATCTGATGGACGAGGCGCAGGAGGGACGAAACGCCTTCATGGAAAAGCGCGAACCGGATTTCAAGAAGTTCCCGAAGTTTCCGTGAGGATTTCTACCACAAAGGACACGAAGAGCACAAAGAAGCCTTGGTGCGATAAGAATTTGTATTGCGCTTAGGCGAGTTGTAGCCCCTTGATGCCCTTGAAGTGCTTCGTGTTCAAAGTGAGGAGAGGAATATCGTGTGCGATCGCGATAGCGGCGATGAGGTAGTCTGCAAGGTTCTTGCCTCTGTCCTTGCCCTTTGATCTGAGAATTTCCCGAAAGCGGACGGACACTTCCATCGTCAACGGAAGGATCTCGAAATTTTTGTTGAGATACAAAAAGATCCGGTCGTGCTCAGCCTCGTTCCGTGCGCCATCCAGCATTTCGGAGAGCACCACGTCGCAGATCACTTGGAGGGCATCATTCACACGAGAGAGCGCGGCATCAGCTTTTGCTTCATTCCGGGCAAGGCCGACAAGGATGCTGGTGTCGATCAGGACCGTTTCCATGCGCGCTCGCGGATCTCTTCGGCAGTGATGTCGCGATCCTTCCAAATGCCCCGGATCTCGGCATATTGGTCCTTGTCCTTTTCGGCCTCTCGTTCGAGCAATTCCACAAAGAGGGCGGAAATGCTCTTCTTGCGCCGTCGGCTGAGCATCGTTGCGGTCCGCTTGAACTTCGGCGGAACGGAAAGGGTGAGCTTGACTGTCATGGAATCACGTATTGGAATGTGAAGTTACGTAATAACGGACGATCATGACTTCGATCGAATTACAGCCTACCATGTAGCTTTCGGCCATTCCTTCCAAATTGAAAGGGTATAAGCGATGAAGTACTGGCTCCACGCCTTCCGCTTGCGAACCTTGCCCTTGGCAATGAGCAGCATCATCACGGGCAGTGCGTTGGCCGCATTCCATCACGCTTTCCGCTGGCCGGTGTTCGCTCTTGCGCTGGTCACTGCGGTGTTGTTGCAGGTGCTGAGCAATTTGGCGAACGACCTCGGGGATCACCTGCACGGCACCGACAACGAGGTGCGCGTAGGCCCGCAGCGCGCGGTGCAAAGCGGTGCGATCTCCACTGCTGCCATGAAACGAGCCATGTGGATCTGCGGGCTGCTGGCATTCGTTTCAGGTATCGCGTTGATCGTTATAGCCTTGGGACTTTCGGTCACAACACTGGTTTTTTTATTGATCGGCCTGCTGGCCATCGGTGCGGCGGTGAAGTACACCTTCGGCAGCAATCCGTACGGCTATGCGGGCTTCGGTGATATCAGCGTGCTGCTCTTCTTCGGCATCGTGGGCGTGGTCGGTACCTTCTACCTGCACACGGGATCATTTGCGCCGTCGGTCCTCCTGCCGGCATTCGGCATCGGGCTATTGTCCACCGCTATGCTCAACCTCAACAACATGCGCGACATCCATGGAGATGCGGCCAACGGAAAGCGAACGTTGGCCGTGCGGATGGGTGCGGAACGCGCGAAGGGATATCATGCGGCCTTGGTTCTGATCGGTTTTGCCTGCTTGGTGCTCTTCAACGCCACGCATTTCCACACGTGGTGGCAGTACCTGTTCGTCATCTCCTTCATCGCGCTGGACCGCCACTTGCGCTTCGTGCTGAAGAACAAGGAGCCACGGGCATTGGATCCACATATGAAGATCCTTGCCCTAACGACGCTCGTAACCGCATTGCTCTTTTCTTTGGGGTTGGTCTTGGCAGCATAGGAGCAACCCGGAGAACCTCGTTGCTCCGCGTCTCATCGCCGCCGCAGCCAACTATTATGATCCAAGCTACTTGGAACGAACTCACCCTCACCCCGCGCTTTCCGCTGGGTACTAGCAAGGGTGTGATCAACGTGCGCACGGTTTGGTACCTGATCGCATGGGACACGGACCGTCCGCAAGTGCGCGGCATTGGTGAAGCGGCGCTCTTCCCCGGCCACAGCAAGGAATTCCCGGCGGATGTGCGCACCAAGTTGTTGGAGCTCTGCGCGGATACGTCCAACTGGGAGCAACGCTTGCACGATGATCTTGTCCATGTGCCCAGCGTGCGCTTCGCCGTGGAGCAATGCCTGCGCGACCTGCAAGTGAGCGGTAGCAAAGTGCTGTTTCCGTCCGAGTTCACATTGGGGCGCGCGGGCATCCCGATCAATGGCCTGGTGTGGATGGGCGACAAGGACACGATGCGCGAACGGTTCAAGGCGCAGATCGACGGCGGCAACCGCTGCATGAAGATGAAGATCGGCGCGATCGGCATCGATGAAGAATTGGGATTGCTGACCGATGTGCGCCGCGAGTTCAGTGCGAAGGAACTGACCTTACGCGTGGATGCGAATGGCGCGTTCACCAACAGCACGGTGATGCCCGTGCTGGAGCGCCTCGCGGAATTGGAAGTGGAAAGCATCGAGCAACCGGTGCCTTCCGGGCTGTACGAAGTGATGGCCGAGCTGTGCGCGAGCAGTCCGCTGCCGATCGCGTTGGACGAGGACCTCATCGGCATGAATACGACCGAGGCCAAGAAAGACCTGTTGGACCATGTGAAGCCCCAACACATCGTCATCAAGCCAAGCATGGTGGGCGGATGGGCCGCAGCGCAGGAATGGATCGACCTCGCGCAGGAACGCAGCATCGGCTGGTGGATCACCTCGGCGCTGGAAAGCAGCATCGGACTGAACGCCATCGCGCAATGGACAGCCACTTTGGGCGTGACCGTTCCACAAGGCTTGGGCACGGGCAGCGTCTACGCGGACAATATCCCGTCCCCGTTGACCGTGAAAGGCGGCGAGTTGCGCTACCTTCCCGAAGTGGCCTGGGATCTTGAACGGCTCGCCCTATGACCGCCCGTAGAAAGCACACGAGGACCATCAAAGACGCGTTCGGATCGTTGACATTGGACGGGAAGCAGTTGGAGCATCTCGGCGTGTACAAGTATTTCGATCAATTGAATAACAAACGGCGCAAGGCGGAAACGTGGAAGGACGAGGTCTACCATTTGGTCTTGGAACTCATCTTGTTGGGCGGTAAGTCCATCAGCGCAAGTACCAGTGGTACTACAGGTACGCCGAAGGCCATGCGCATCCCACGCCGTGATCTGGTACACAGCGCACGTCTCACGGCCGAAGCGTTCGACCTGAAGGAAGGAGACCGCGCCTTGTTGTGCCTTCCCTGCGCCTACATCGCCGGTAAGATGATGTTCGTGCGTGCGATGGCCCTTGGCCTCGACCTGCATGTGATGGACCCGCGCGGCAGCGTGCTGGGCAATCTCGGCGATATCAAGGACCGCTTCCGCTTTACAGCGATGGTGCCACTGCAACTGCACCGCGCCATTCAAGAGGACCATGCCCGCGTTGAAAGGCAATTCGACACCATCCTCCTTGGCGGTGGGCCGGTAAGCGCTGCGTTGGAAGAAGATCTGCAAGGCTTGAAGACCGCTGTATACCAAGGGTATGGAAGCACCGAGACGGTGACGCACGTGGCTTTGCGGAAGTTGAACGGAAAGGAGAGGAGCGATCGCTACACCGCCATCGGACGCGTGACCTTTGGCATGGATGAACGCGGCTGCCTCGTGGTCCGCACACCGCATTTGATTACAAAGGAGCATGTCACCAACGACCTGGTGGACTTGATCGACGACACGCACCTCCGTTGGTTAGGCCGTATCGACAACGTGATCCTCAGCGGAGGCAAGAAGATCTATCCGGAACAGTTGGAGGCGAAGACCGCCGGGGTGATCCCTTGGCCACACTTCTTCATGGCCTGTCCGGACGAACGCTTGGGCGAGGCCGTGGCTTTGGTATTGGAGACGGAACGGGGCTCGGAAGAAGTGCTGGATGAGGTGTTGCAGGCACTTTTCAGCGTACTATCGGAACATGAGCTTCCCCGCCGGGTGACGGCGTTGCGATCTTTTCTGCGAACGGGTTCCGGTAAGGTCGTGAGGCGCTTGGTGCCCTAATCTGAAGCGCTATTTCCTTCGTCCCGTGGTGACAGAAGAACGGAAACCTTCATGCGGTTTGTTTCGAAGGCCTTTAACAGATAGTGGATGCAGAGGATCAAGCCCGTCATTTCGAGCGTTTCCTCCAAGGTATAAAGGGAGATATAACGCACATTCATGTACATCCAGCAGCTGGTGGGGTCCTCATAGACCTCACAAGGTATCCACGGGAAAAGCGATGCATCTTGGAAGGGCAATGTCCGCACCAGTTTGGCCCCCGCCATTTCCATGAACACGGCCCCGAAAACATAGACCGCGCCACTTAGGATGAGGCTCCTCCGCACCGCTGGTCGGAGCCCGAAGAGCCAGCGGGACAGGACCAGTCCGAGGCCGATCACGGCCAAGCCATACGGGATCACCCAGGCATAGTAGAACCAACCAAGGTCGCCGCCGGTCTGTTTGCCATTATTGAGCAGACGGAGAGTGAACAACATGAATTTCTCATGGATCTGCGAACCCTCATCGAAACCGAGGAAAACAAATACGCCGGTCATCACATACCAGCCCATTCTCATCTTGGGCAATGCGGCATTCCCATGCATATAGAACAAGGCCGCCGCGATGAAAAAGAGAAGGGCGTTGAAGAATGTGGGCACGTTCGACTCCAAGTCCAGATCCACGAGCTGGGTCAAGGCTGCCACCTTCCAGTGCAACACCAAATGGCAGAAGGCCACGGTCAAATGAAGCACCACAAGAATGCCCAGCACCGTGAATAATAGACGGGCCGCTTTTCGTGAACTGAATTCGATCGAATACATCAAGGTGTGTGGGTTGGTGGGGACGGTTTACCTTTTTCAGAACTGCCCCGTACAATGGGGCCATGTAACGAAAGACGGCATTCTCAAGGTTACGCATTGGCGATGAACTGAACACGCACGTCGCGATCAAGCTTGAACGGTCCCGTTGCACAATTGCAGCGAGGCAATTCATGCGGACCGGACCAGTATAGGCGACATCAGGGCTTTGCAAGCCCACTGTTCAGCGGGCTGCTTCTTCGGTGGGCAAGATGGCCAGAACAAGCTGCTTGCGGCGGTCGGCCAGTTCGATCAGCAATGCGCGGATGCACAGGATCAATCCGGCCATTTCACAGGTTTCTTCCACCGTGTACATGGCGATGTAGCGCGGGTCCATGAAGATCCAGCAATCGCTCACGTCACCGAAAACGCGGCAGGGCATCCATGGGTAATTGGCGGGATCGACCGGGGTAAGGCCTTCGATGAGCTTTCCACCGGCCATTTCCATGAACACTGCCCCGAAAACATAGAGGATGCCGCTTGCCACGAGCCGTTTCCGCAACGAAGGCGAGAGGCCCATGATCCAACGCAGGAGCACCACGGCCAAGACGATGGCGGCCAGTCCATAGGGGATCACCCAGGCATAGTGGAACCATCCTCCCAAGGTGTTCCCTCCGGAACCCGCAAGAAGGCGCTTGGTGAATTGCATGAACTTCTCATGTATCTGCGATCCTTCGTCAACACCAAGGAAGAGGAACACCCCGGCCATGGTCTTCCACCCGCGCGCGGCTTTTGCAGGGACCTCGCGACCATGCAAAAGGAACAGCACCGCACCGAGGAAAAAGAGCAGTACGTTATAAAGGGTCGGCAAATTGGCCTCCGTGTCGAGGTCCGCCAACATGGTCAAGGCCTCCACGCGCCAATGCAGCACGAGGTGGCAGAAGGATGTGAACAGACTGAGGGCCACCAAGATGGCCAGCACCGTGAACAGGGTCCGCGTGGTGCGCTTGGGATCGAGAACGATACCGTGCATGGTGGATCGCAAGCGGCTATGGGGCTTTGGCAGGAAAGGTTGGCGCCGCCCCGGTCCAGGGGCGGCGCCGAATGATCAGGCCTTCCCCAAGATCTTGAACATGCCCGTGCCGCACTCGGGGCACTTGCCTTTCATGGCCCTGCGACCGTTCGCCATTGTCACTTCTTCGGCGTCCTTCATGTTGCGCTTTGCCTTGCACTTCACGCAATAGGCTTCAACTGCTGCTGCCATGGTATTGGGTTTTTAGTTCCGGACAAAAGCATCCGGAGGGTTCAGTGCAATGTAATAACCGGGCTACATGCACTACAGGCAAGTGCCGGAGCGTGTTATCAACAATACCCGTGCAACGATCGGTGAAAGCACCTTATCCCTTTGATCCGTAGCCTGCGCGTATCCGCACCCGATCCAACGTGGCATTGGCCACGGTCCGTGCTTTTTCAGCCCCGATCCGCAATCGATCATCGAGCTGTCCCTTGTCCGTCATTAGCTCTTGAAATGAGGTGCGCTCGCTCACAAACCTTGTGAGGAGCACCTCCAATAGTGCCTTTTTAGCGTGACCATAGCCAAAACCGCCGCGCAAATACTGTTCACGCATGGCCTCCACGTCCGCTGGCTCCGCCACCATCTTGAAGAGTTGAAAAACATTGTCCGTAGCCGGGTCCTTGGGATCCTCCAGGGCCTTGCTGTCCGTCACGATCCCCATCACCTGTTTCTTCAGCTCTTTTTCAGGCAGGAAGATGTTGATGGTGTTGCCGTAGCTCTTGCTCATCTTCCGGCCGTCGGTGCCCGGAACGGTCATTAGCTGCTCGTCGATCCGGGATTCCGGCATCACGAAGGTGTCGTCACCATACGCCCGGTTGAACGTGCTGGCGATGTCTCGGGTGATCTCCAGGTGCTGTTTCTGGTCTTTGCCCACGGGCACCATGTTGGTATCGTACAGCAGGATGTCCGCTGCCATCAGCACGGGATAGTAGAACAGCCCGGCGTTCACCTGGCTGACATTGGCGCTCTTGTCCTTGAAGGAGTGGGCGTTCGCCAGCATGGGGTAGGGTGTGAGGCACCCCAAGTACCACGTGAGCTCGGTCACCTCCGGCACATCACTTTGCCGGTAGAAGGTCACGTTCTCCACGTCCAGCCCGCAGGCCAACCAGGCCGCAGCTACGGCATATGTGTTCTCCCGTAATACCTGAGGGTCCCGCACCGCGGTGAAGGAGTGCATGTCGGCGATGAAGAGGAAGGCATCATTGCCCGCCGACCGGCCCATGGAGATGGCCGGCAGGATCGCTCCGAGAAGATTGCCCAGATGGGGTACCCCGGTGCTTTGTATTCCAGTGAGAACGCGCATGTTGGCCACGATCGACCCCAAAACGGGGATGTCAACGGTGAGGGCACGAATATAGAGGGTAGCTTCGCCCTTCTTTTTGCCAGCCCTCAACGTGTCCTTTTCCCAAGAACAGCGATCCCGGCCCATGGTGGCCGATGGCGAGCGCCTGCGGCGGCCCTTGCTGAAGTGGCTCTTCCTCCTGCCCCGGCTGATCTTCAAGCTGTGGTTCATGCTCGTGTTCGCCCTCTCGTTGGTGCTGCTCTATATCCCTTTCCGGGTCCTATTGCGCAAACCATCGCGTTATCCGCGGGCCTTTATGTTGATGCGCTTCTGGGGCGGCTTCCTCGGTTTTTTCATGCTGATGCCGATACGCGTGAAACGGGAAGGCATGTTGCCCCCGCCGCCGTACGTCGTCTGTATCAATCACAGCAGTTATTTGGACATCGTCCATACCTTCAATGTGGTACCGGACTATTTCCTTTTCATGGGGAAGTATGAGCTCCTGAAGTGGCCCTTGTTCAATATCTTCTTCAAGGACATGCACATCGCGGTGAACCGTGGCAGCCGCACGGAAGCCGCGCGGGCCTTGATGAAGGCCGGACGCGCCATCGACCTTGGCGTGAGCGTTAGCATTTTCCCCGAGGCCACCATACCGCAGAGCTCGCCCCGCATGAAGACCTTCAAGGACGGAGCGTTCCGCTTGGCCATTGAAAAGCAGGTGCCCATCGTGCCCATCACCTTTCTTGATAATTGGCGGCTCCTGGGCGATCCTGAAAAGTGGTCGAGCAGGGGGCATCCGGGCATTGCGCGGGCGGTGGTCCACCCACCGGTGCCCACAAAGGGGCTGGCCGTATCCGATATCGATGCCTTGCGCCGGCACGTGTTCGACATCATTGAGGCACCTTTGCGTGCGGAATATCCCGGATCATGAAGATCGACGAAGCCACCTTGGACCGCATCGCCGAATTGGCACGGTTGGACATGAGCGACCCTGCCGTCCGCGCCACCTTGCTCGGCGACATGCAGCGCGTGATCGATTTTGTGGAAGCCCTCAACCAAGTGGACACTACGGGCGTGGAGCCTCTGGTCTTCCTGAACGAGGAGCTGGATGTATTGCGTGCCGATACGCCGGCCTTGGAGATCTCCAAGGAGGAAGCCCTCGGGAACGCTCCGCTCAAGGACAGTGATTACTTCAAGGTGCCCCGGGTGATGGGCAACGGCTGAAGCACTGGCAGGGGGGCCGTCGATCGTTCCTCGCCCCATACCGCGCGTTTCCGCGTACCCAGCTCGCGCCAGCCATAGATCAGCACGAGCAGTGCGGACCCGATGCAGTTGGCCACCACGAAGCCGTTGATGTAGATCGGGTCCAGGCCGCCGTTCGCGGGGAACACGGGAACAATGAAGAAGGCGCAATTGCTCACGATCTGTGCGATCATCAGGGTCGTGCCGCTACGCGTCATGTTGAAGATCCAGCCCAGCAGGATGGTGAGCGAGAACATGCTGGCCATGAAAACCGGAACGGGGAAACCGTCCGGGACACCTTCGCCCAAGAGCAGCATGGGCAGGTACCACAAGCCCCATGAAACACCCACGATGGCACAGGAGGCCAAGGCGGAAAAGCGGCCTTGGAGGCGGGTCACGGAGAACTTCATCCAGGCGGTCTCCTCCACGAATGCGATGCCGACGATGAAGGCGAAATTGTGCATCAGGTTGATCGCCGCCTGCTTCGTTCCGCCGAAAAAATCCTCGATGACCCAACCGGGCCAAGGTGCAAGCCCGAGCAGTGTGATCACGATGATCCCCGCGTAGAAATAGAGGAACTTCCAGGAGATTGCGAGCGCATAGAACCGGGTCGGTGCCTTCCATCTGAAATAGGAGCCGAAAAGCGTCTTCAGCCCGTCCGACCCTTGAAGGTAATAGGAGATCAACATGGCAAAACCGAGCGGCCCGAACACTCGGAAGCGGAACACCATGTGCGCCACGGGGTCGTCCTCCATCCGTAGGCCATCATGCAGCCTGTAGGACATGAAGCCAACCATCAAGAACTGGTAGCCCAACGTCAGTACCGTGAACGAGAGCACGGGGAAACGGGTGATGAAAGCGCGCATCAGCCTTATCAAGCGGTGCAATGATAATGGGAAAGCCGGATGCTCGTCAATACCATTTGTTACAAGCGCCGGACGCGCACCACCCACGAATTACCTTCGCCGCGCGGCCATTGCGCAACGGGGTGCTGCCTCTTGGTGCCCATAACCCAAAGCACTATGTACGGAAAACTGAAGGACCATTTGATCAAGGAACTGGCCGCCATCGAAGAGGCCGGCCTGTACAAGCGTGAGCGTATCATCACCAGCGAGCAGGGCGCGGAGATCACCGTGAACACCGGCTCTGGGGCCGGTGCGGACTCCCGCAAAGTGCTGAACTTCTGCGCCAACAATTACCTCGGTCTGAGCTCGGACCCCGAGGTGGTGAAGGCGGCGCACGACACATTGGATTCCCATGGTTATGGCATGAGCAGTGTACGCTTCATCTGCGGTACGCAGGACATACACAAGGAACTGGAGGAGAAGCTGGCCAAGTACCACAGCACCGACGATACAATACTTTACGCCGCCTGCTTTGATGCCAACGGGGGCGTGTTCGAGCCACTACTGGGGCAGGAGGACGCCATCATCAGCGATTCCCTGAACCACGCCAGCATCATCGACGGGGTGCGCCTGTGCAAGGCCATGCGCTACCGTTATGCGAACAACGACATGGCCGACCTGGAAGTGCAGCTGAAAATGGCCCGTGCCGATGGTGCCGGCCATATCGTGATCGTCACTGACGGTGTGTTCAGCATGGACGGCATTGTCGCGGACCTCAAAGGCATCTGTGATCTAGCGGACAAGTATGAGGCCTTGGTGATGGTGGACGAATGCCATGCGGCGGGCTTCATCGGCAAAACGGGGCGCGGGAGTGTTGAGCATTGTGGTGTCACCGGTCGCGTGGACATCATCACGGGCACCTTGGGCAAGGCGCTTGGCGGGGCCATGGGGGGTTATACCACGGGTCGGAAGGAGATCATCGAAATGCTGCGCCAACGCTCGCGTCCGTATCTCTTCAGCAATTCACTTACACCTGCCATTGTCGGCGCGTCCATCAAGGTGATCGATCTGCTGAGCGGTTCCACCGATCTGCGCGACCGCTTGGAGAAGAACGTGGACCGCTTCCGCACAGGCATTGAAAAGCTCGGGTTCAAGACCCGCGGTTCCGGCGCGGCGATCGTGCCCGTGATGCTCGGCGACGCCAAACTCAGCCAAGTGATGGCGGACAAACTGCTGGATGAGGGCATCTATGTCATCGGCTTCTTCTTCCCCGTGGTCCCGAAAGACACCGCCCGAATCCGCGTGCAATTGAACGCGGCCCAAACGGACGCGCACATCGATAAGGCGCTCGCCGCATTCGAAAAGGTGGGGAAGGAACTCGGGGTGATCTGAGCCCGACCTCAGGTAAGATGACGGCTTTTATGCCGGGTCTTGGCCCGAGACACCGGCTCGGCCGGGGCATTTTTATCATTAGGAAGCCATTTATGCTACCTTCAACACCTCCTCGTTGGGTAAAAGCAACTATTCCCGTTGTTCGCCCGTATCCCGGCTCGATCCGTGAAAAATGAAATGGGGCACTCTTCGTGATCTTCTGCGCGCCAAGCAATGGGTGAAGAACGGCTTTCTGCTTCTTCCCGGCTTTTTCGCGGGGAATATCCTGGAACCCGGCGTCTTCCTACGTGTGATCCTGGGCATGGCCGCATTTTCCTTGGTAGCCTCCGGGATCTATATCGTGAACGACCTGCGGGACGTGCAAGCGGACAGACTGCATCCTCGAAAGTGCAAGCGCCCTATCGCAGCGGGCTTGATCAAACCTTCCACCGCGATCGTGATCGCATGCGTGGTGGCCATCATGGGTCTTGCAGGCGCCTACCTGTTGGAACCGATGTTCGGCCTGATCACCTTGGGATATGGTGTGATGAACCTGGCTTACAGCCTGTACCTGAAGAGGTGGGCGATCCTGGACGTGATGATCATCGCTTTGGGCTTCCTCTTTCGCATTCATGCGGGAGGCGCCATGGCGAACGTGCCGATCAGTATGTGGCTGGAGATCCTCACCTTCCTTCTGGCCTTGTTCATTGCCTTCGGCAAGCGTCGTGACGAGGTGATCGTGGCCGCAGTGGCCGGCAACGGGACCCGGCGGAACATTCAAGGGTATAACCTGGAGATGGTGAACAGCAGCATGTCCTTGATCGCCTCCGTGACCTTGGTGGCTTATGTCATGTACACCGTCAGCCCGGAAGTAATGGCCCGCATCGGCAGCCCCTATCTTTACTACACTGGTTTCTTCGTGCTCATGGGCATGCTGCGATACCTGCAATTGGCGCTGGTGAAGCATCGGACCGGTTCACCCACGCAACTGGTCCTTGAGGACTGGCCATTGCAGGCGGTGATCGGCGGTTGGCTGATCTCATTCGCTATCATCATCTATGCACATTGAGAACGGACGTTTCAGCAATTGGGGCAATTATCCCGTGCGCACCAGCACTTCCTACGCGGTGGAGAGCGCCGAGGAAGTGCAGGCCCTGCTGCGGGAAGGTGGCCAGTGGACCCCGCGCGGCAACGGCCGCAGTTATGGCGACGCCTCCTTGGGCGCACGCATGTTGGACGGGCGATCCCTGCCTCCCGTCTTCGAACTGGACGCCGACAGGGGCACGGTGAACTGCGGCGCCGGCATGTTGTTGGACGAGCTGCTGCTACGGATCGTGCCCGAGGGCTTTTTCCTTCCGGTCTCGCCGGGCACACGGCTGATCACCGTGGGCGGGGCCATCGCGGCGGACATACACGGCAAGAACCACCATTGCGACGGAAGTTTCTCCGCCCATGTGCTGGAAATGCACATCGTCACCGGCGATGGTGAAATGGTCATCTGCTCATCGGAGCGGAACGGGGAATTGTATTGGGCCACGATCGGCGGGATGGGATTGACGGGCATGATCGTCAGTGCCACCATTGCCCTCAAGCGCATCACCTCGGCCTACATCCGCCAGCGCAGCATCAAGTGCAAAAACCTGTCGGACCTCTTCGCGGCTTTCGAGGAACACGCGGATGCAACCTATAGCGTGGCCTGGATCGACCTGCTGGCCCGGGGCAAAAAGCTGGGACGGGGCGTCCTGCTGCTCGGGGAGCACGAACCCGTGGAGCGCCTTCCCGCCAAGCTGCGGCGCGATCCATTAAAAGTGCATTCAAAGGCAAAAGTGGGCGTACCTTTTTTTTTCCCGGCTTTTGCGCTCTCGAACTTAACTGTGCGGGTCTTTAACGAACTGTTCTATGGCAAGCACGGTAGCGGCGCGCGGGAAAGCATGGTGCATTACGGCCCCTACTTCCATCCGCTTGATGCCGTCGGCCAATGGAACCGGATCTATGGCAGGCGGGGATTCCTGCAATACCAAGTAGTGGTCCCGCTGAAAGGGGGCGAGGCACACATGCGAACGATCATCGAGGAGCTGTCCAATGCGCGCGTGGCCAGCTTTCTCGCAGTGCTGAAGCGCTTTGGCCCCGGCAATGACAGGTCGCCCATGAGCTTCCCCATGGAAGGCTATACTTTGGCGTTGGACATCCCGCGTTCGGCGCGGGTATTCGCCGTGCTGGACCGCATCGATGCGATGGTAGCGGAAGCGGGCGGGCGGATCTACTTGGCCAAGGACGCCCGCATGTCCGGCAGCACACTTCGTGCTACCTATGCCGGGCTATCCGGTTTCCAGCGTACAGTGGCCAAAGAGGGGCAGGGACACTTCACCTCCTCCCTTGCCGAGCGCATGGCCTTGCAAAGTAACCAGATGGAAACCCCCCACTTCGATCCCAAAGCGGTGCTGATCCTGGGTGCCACATCGGACATCGCCGCCGCCATGGCCGACCGGTTCGCCCGCGAGGGCCGGATGCTGATCCTCGCCGGCCGAGACATGGACCGCCTGCGCGGCATGGCCGAAGAACTCGGCCGAAAACACGGCGCCGTGTGTGTGCCTTTGGCGTTCGACGCCACACGGACGGAGGGGCATCGCGCATTTTACGAAGGCCTGGACCCCAGACCGGGGTCGGTGGTATGCGCCTTCGGTGAGCTGCCGGACCAAATAAAAGCCCAAGAAGACCCCGCGCTTGCCTTGCGGTCCATCATGGTGAACTATGCCGGCGCGGTGAGCATTCTGGAGCTTGCCGCGGCCGATCTTGAAGGCCGTGGCACAGGACATGTCGTTGGCATTTCCTCCGTGGCGGGCGACCGTGGGCGGGCGAGCAATTACATCTATGGCAGCGCCAAGGCAGGCTTCACGACCTATCTCAGCGGACTGCGCCACCGCCTGTTCAAGTCGGGCGTTCAGGTGCTTACGGTAAAACCGGGCTTTGTGCGAACGCGAATGACCGAGGGCCTTCCCCTGCCCGCGCCGTTGACGGCCACCGCCGACCAGGCCGCTGCAGCCATCATCAAGGCGATGCGCCGCAAGCGGAACACGGTGTACGTGTTGGGACGCTGGCGTTGCGTGATGGCCGTGGTGCGCAACCTGCCCGAGTTCATCTTCAAACGGACCAAACTGTGAGCACACTGGCGCTCTTCGATCTGGACGGCACCTTAACACGTGGTGACACCATGCTGGCGTTCATCCGGGCCCGATCGGGGCCTTGGAAGTACCTGTGGATGCTGATACCCGCAGCGGTCGTCCATGCGCTGGGGCGGATCCGCATACTGCCTGCCGACGCGGGCAAGAGGCGATTGATGAGGGCGGCTTTCGCGGGGGTGGCAACGGGCGATGTGGTACGGGACGCCGAACGATTTGCCAAGGATAAAATGCCGGTCTTGATCCGTGAAGGGGCGATGGAATGCCTGCGTTGGCACGTGGCGGAAGGCCATCGCACCATCATTGTCAGCGCTTCATGTGACGTCTGGCTGGTGCCGTGGTGCGCTGCGGAAGCATTGGAACTGATCGCCACCGGGCTGGAGGAGAGGGGCGGCCGCTACACCGGTGAATTGTCCACCTCCAATTGCAATGGCGAGGAGAAAGTGCGTCGCTTGCGCAAGATCCTGGACCCGGCACGGTACGAACACATTTACGCCTATGGCGACACGCCTTCGGACCGGCCGATGCTGGCGTTGGCCACAAACCCACGGTATAAACCGTTCCACCAGATAGACCATGACAGGACGGAGCCGTTATTGGCACAGGAAGGTGCCGCAAAGGCGTCCATCCGTCCAAAGGGTCTGGTCGCTGTGGCATTTGGGCTGGCGCTGGTGGCGACGTTGCTTATCGCAAAGGCGTCGAAGCCCATTACGGAGGCGGAGGCCACCGGAAACTATGAGTACGTGCCGGAAATTTTCCCAAGGCATGGTGATTGGCCCGATGAGATCCGGTTCCTGCCCCACCACCAAGTGAGATTGGAGGACAGTGATGGTACCGTCCGTTTTGAAGGACCTTGGCATTGGGACGAAAAGGTACATGCACTCCGGCTCGACGATCCGGCTTGGGACCGGCGGGTGCGGTGGGTGCATGGTTGGGGAGGACCCGTGCTGGAAGTGGCCTCACCGGTGGGAAAGGGCCTGTTCCAGGTCCTCACATTCAAGCGCATGGAATGAGCGACCTGCCAAAAGGGATCAGCGAAAGGCTTGGAGGCCAAGGCAAGGCCGAGAGCAGCGTGGCCATATTGATGCTGCTTTTCATGCTGGTGCTTTCCGCAGTTCCCGCCTTCCGTGCCGTACATGGGTTGGAATGGGGACCCGTGATGGATTTTTATCGCGACGGTTCCTATGTCCACAGCATCTTGGAGGGACACTACGGACAGGACCCCCAGTTCAAGGGTGAACACCTTTGGTACACACCGCTGATCTTCGGGCTGGAGGCCCTGTTGGTCAAGGTCACCGGTCTTCCGGTGCAAACACTCCTCGTTCAGGCAGGTCCTTGGTTGAACCTCTTGGCACCCGTGTGCTTCTTCATCATGGCGTGGTACTTCCGGGGGGGCGTGACCGCTGTGGCCGCCACAGCGATCTACCTGTTCTTCCTGATCGGTGACGAGCCGGCATGGGCGGTGCCCACCTATACACCCTGGCTGATCCCCATCTCGTTGGTCCAGGGCTTCTTCTACCTCGGCTTGATCGCCGTCCACAGGGCGTTCCGTGGCGGCCGATTGGCCGCATATCTGGGCATGGGGGCGCTGTCGGGAGTGATCTTCATGACCCATGCTGCGCCCGCTTTGATCCTGGTGGCGATCATCGCGATATTGACGGTGGACGCTCTGTGGATCCCTCTGCTCCAAGGGAATTGGCGACAGGTGCGGAGGGTTTCGGGTCTAAGTCTGGGAGCTGCCGTGATGTTCATGCTGTTCGCTCTACCGCTGCTCCGCTATATCGTCGGCGATTACGGCATGCGAATGATCAACCGGGCACCGTTCCTCTATACCTACGAGCTGCTCACCCTGCACCACATACGCCTCTTCCTCTTTTACAACATCACCTGGGTAACGGTCGCCGGGCTTGCCGGCGTCGCACTCCTGATGAACGAAGTGTGGAGGAGGAGCATCCTCCGGCCCAGGATCGAACTGTGGTGGTTCCTGATCTGCCTGGCGCTGTTCCTGTACGCCTATTTGGTCAGTATACTGAACGCGTATCTAGGTGTCCATTTGCCGGGGACCGCACCGTCCTTCCATTACTTCTTCTACATGAAGGCCGCCTTGGTCCTGCAAGCTGGGGCGGCCATTGCTTGGATGGCACAAAAATTACCCATGGCCCCCGGACGTGCTCGTGCGTTCGCCATGCTGGTCTGGGTATTGCCCATCGCCATTGTCTATCCCGGGTACTCAGGGCGCATGGACCTCTATGGTATGCGGGCGCTCAGCCTGAAGATCAGTGAGGACGCGGACCTGGTGGCCATGTTCTATTGCCTGCAGGATGACTTGGCATGGGACGATGTGGTGCTGTGTGACGACGACCTCAGCGTCTTTCCCCTGATGCCTTCCGCGCGTAAGGCCGTGGCCACGGTCTGCACCATGGCGAACCCGTACGTGGACCTTCCTCCCCGTGTGGCGGACCGGGATGCCATGATGGACGGCCTGAGGACGGAACGTGCCGATCAAGGCGCCTTGTTGGCCAAGTACGACGTGACGCACTTGCTGGTGCGCGCTGCCGATGAGGTCAAGATGCCTCTGCGCGGGCAATGGTTCCCGATAACGGTCTTACGCACTGAGGGTTATGTCCTCTTTGCCAGGGGCGACAGCGCCATAAGAATGTCCTGGGCCGGACGGGATCTACTGGAAAAGTCACCTCAACCAAGCCGGTCCACCGCCACTTTGTAGCGCGGGTCCTCTACAATGTTCACGTCGATCACGTCCCCGGCGTTGCGCAACAATTGCTTGCAGTCATCGCTCAGGTGGCGCAGGTGGACCTTCTTCCCTGCGGAACGGTAGCGCTCGGTGATGCGGTTCAGCGCCTCGATCGCGCTCATGTCCGCCACGCGGCTCTCGGCGAAGTCGATCACCACCTCATCCGGGTCGTTCGGCACATCGAATTTTTCATTGAACGCTTGTATGCTGCCGAAGAAGAGCGGCCCATAGATGGCATAGTGCTTCACGCCATGCTCGTCCACATGCTTGCGGGCGCGGATGCGTTTGGCGTTCTCCCACGCGAACACCAGCGCGGAGATCACCACGCCGATCAGTACCGCGACGGCAAGGTTGTGGAACACCACGGTGATGGCGGCCACGGTCACCATCACAAAGACGTCGTGCCGCGGCATACGGCCGAAAGTGCGCAGGCTGGTCCACTCGAAGGTGCCGATGGCCACCATGAACATTACGCCAACCAATGCCGCCATGGGCAGGCGTTCGATCAAGGGTGCGCCGAACATCACGAACACCAGGAGCATCACCGATGCCGTGATCCCGCTCAGCCTTGCCCGAGCACCGCTGCTGATGTTGATCAGGCTCTGGCCGATCATCGCGCAGCCGCCCATGCCGCTGAAGAAGCCGCTGAGCATGTTGGCCGCGCCCTGAGCCACGCACTCCTTGTTGCTGCGGCCGCGCGTGCCGGTGATCTCATCGATCAGGTTCAACGTGAGCAGGCTTTCGATCAGGCCCACGCCCGCGACGATGACCGCGTAGGGAAGCACGATCATCAACGTTTCCCATGTGAACGGCACGGAGGCGATATGGAAAGGCGGGAAGGCGCCACTGATGGAGGAGATGTCGCCGACGGAGCGCGTGTGGATGCCGAAGCCGATCACCAGCGCCGCGACCGTTACGATCGCAACTAAGGACGATGGCACTGCCCGGGTCAACTTCGGAAGGCCCCAGATGATGCCCATGGTGAGCGCGGTAAGTCCGAGCATTACCCATATCGAGGAGCCGCCGAGCCAAGCACCGTCCATGGTCTTGAACTGTGCGAGTTGCGCCATGAAGATCACGATCGCCAAGCCGTTCACAAAGCCGTACATCACCGGTTGCGGTACCAGCCGGATGAATTTTCCGAGCTTGAACAGTCCCGCGAGCATCTGCAGTACGCCCGCCAGCACCACGGCGGCGAAGACGTATTCCACGCCATGCCTCGCCGCCAATGCCACGATCACAACGGCCACTGCGCCGGTGGCCCCGGAGATCATGCCGGGCCTGCCACCCAGGATGCTGGTGACCAGGCCCATCACGAAGGCTGCGTACAGGCCGGTGAGCGGCGAGAGGCCGGCGATCAACGCGAAGGCCACCGCCTCCGGGATCAACGCCAGCGCCACGGTGAGGCCGGAAAGCACCTCGGTGCGGTAATTCACCTTCTGCTGGAAGTCGAAGAGACGGATGTAGGGGCGCATGGATGATATTGCAAAAGCATCACAGATCCGAAGAACAGGAAATGAACGCCAACTGAAAAAGGGCGGCGAAAGTAAGCGCTTGGCTGAGCTCTGTGGGATCCATTCGCCACCGGCCAGCGCTTGCGTGCCAGCCTGCCGTAGGCATGGTCGCGAGTGCCTCCGTTCTTCAACGCTCGCGTACCGTGAGTGCAGGAGGCACCCACACAGCCATGTACACCAGCACCAGCACTGCCATGCCTCCCGTGGCGATGAACGCGACCTGCGCACCGAACGCATACCACACCAATCCGGTCAACGAGCTTGCAAGTAACGCACAGAGGCTCTGGAAGCCCGCGAAGAAGCCGATCGCCGTGGCACCGTCCGACGGGTCAACGACCGTGACGATCCACGCCTTCGAGATGCCTTCCGTAGCCGCAGCGTAGAGGCCGTAGAGCAGGAAGAGCGCGCCGTACCAGATCAGCCCGGCCTCGTGCGCCATGCCGAAATACACCGCAGCGAACAGCGCAAGGCCCAAGATATAAATGCGCTTCAGCCCGATCCGGTCCGCCAGCATGCCCAACGGCAACGCGGCCAGCGCATACACCAGATTGTAGAAGATGTACACGCCGATGGTGCCGCTGTCACTGAGCCCGGCGGTTTTCGCGCGCAGGATCAGGAACATGTCCGTGCTGTTGAAGAGCGCGAAAAACAACAGGCCGATCACCAGTTTGCGATAGGCAACTGGCGCGGTCTTCCAATAGCCGAGGAAGGAGAGGAAGCCGCCCTTTGTGGAAATGGCTTTCGGCTTCCATGCACGGTCGCGCAAGGTGAGCGAGAGGATCACCGCGATCACGCCCGGGATGAAAGCGATGAAGAAGAGCGGCAGATAATCATCCGGGTGATAGTGCAGGAAGACCAAGGCCAGCGCGGGTCCGATCGCTGCGCCCAAGGTGTCCATGCCGCGGTGGAAACCGAATACCGTGCCCTTGGTGGCCGGTGTGGAGGCATCGTTCAGCATGGCATCGCGCGCACCGGTGCGGATCCCTTTGCCGAGGCGGTCCAACGTCCGTGCGAAGAACACCCACATCGGCAGGATAAAGAGCGCCATCATCGGCTTGCTCACCGCGCTGAGCGCATAGCCCCATTGCACGAAGGGAGCGCGCTTTCCCATCAGGTCGGAGCGCTTCCCGAAATAGCCCTTGCTCAAGCCGGCGGTGGCTTCGGCCAAGCCTTCGAGCACGCCGATGAGGACCACGGAGAATCCGATCTGCCGCAGGTAAAGCGGCATCACCGGATAGAGCATCTCGCTGGCCGTGTCCGTGAACAGGCTGATGAGCGACAATGCCCAGACGGTGCGTGTGAGGGCCTTCATCGCACCGTTCCAATGGCGCTCATGCGGTTTGCGGATAGGCCGCCTTGTAATCGTCGATGGCTTTCCGCAGGATCGTCTTCGCCATTCCCGCATCCTGTAGTTCGTCCACCTCCACGGTCTTGTTCTCCAAGCGCTTGTACTCGCGGAAGAACTGGATGATCTCCGAGCCGAGGTGTTCGGGAAGGTCGGCGATGCCCGTGATGTGCGACACGCTGATGTCATCCGCCGCCACGGCGATCAGCTTGTCGTCGCCTTCACCGTTGTCCAGCATGCGCATCACGCCGATCACCTTGGCGCGCACGATGCACAAAGGCTCGATGTCGATCTGTGAGAGCACATGGATGTCCAGCGGGTCGTGGTCGTCGCCTAAGGTGCGCGGTATGAAGCCGTAGTTCGCCGGATAGTGGACGGAGGAGTACAGCACACGGTCCAGGCGCAGCATGCCGCTGGCCTTGTCCAGCTCGTATTTCGCCTTGCTGCCTTTCGGGATCTCGATGATAGCGTTGACTATGTCCGGCGCGTCCGCACCGAGTTCCACATCGTGCCAAGGATTGAATTTCATGGTCGCAAGTTCTTCGTGGCCGGAACAAAGTTCCATCACCTTTCCGTCACATACCGCACGATGTCGATCAAGCCGGTCTCATTGTTCTTCGTGATGATCGCCTTCATGAAGAGCGTGCCCTCGGCGTAGAGGTATTCGCTGTGCCGCATCAGGACGCCATTTCGGACAAGGTCCCGCGTAAGCGGGTTGCCGGCGGTGTCATAGGTCCAGGTCCAGGTGGTCCAATACTGCTGGCCGAGGTCCGGCTGCTCCGCCCGTTCCGCCAGCCTGCCCTTGCCGTCATAGGTAAAGGTGGTGCGCCCGCGCCGCTGGGTGATGAGGTTGTGCATCTCGATCTCCCGCAGGTAGCCGAGCTTGTCCTTGGTGAATGCCTCTTCCTGATAAGGCCGGCCGCGGTCGTTGAGGTAGGTTTTGCGCCACGTCGTGTCGTTGAGCGTGGCGTATTCATAGTGCTCGTCGCTGATGACGGTGCTTGTCCCTTCCACGAAGCGATACCGGTCGCTGCTGAGGTTCTCCATCCGCACGTTCGTCACATGCACAGGAAGCCCCTTCCCGTCGTATTCCATGCGCAAGGCATAGTAGCCATTGATGTCGTTGTGCAGTTCCTGTAGCAGGTCGCCCTTCGTACCGTAACTGTACATCACACTGGCCGTGTCGATGCCGGAACCCGGCTTGCCGAAGGAGTTGTTCGAGTAGCCGAGCCGTCCGCCATCGCCGAACCGGTAAAGGAAGAAGCGGTCCTGCGGCATCATCGGCCGTCCGTCCCGCTTGGTCCACAGTTGGCCTTTCACGCTTGTGACATGGTTGCGCGCGATGAACTCCGGATTGAACCGCAGCAGCATGGGGTCATCGGCACCGGGTTCCACCAAGAGCATCTGGGCGTGTACGATCACTGCGGTGAGAACGGCGCAGGAAAGCAGAAGGACTCTCTTCATCGCACCTGTTCGAGCGCTTGTTCAACCGTGGTCACCGGCAATTGGCACACCTTGTTCTCGCAGACGAAGATGGTGGTGGCATCGCCCATGAATTTGTCCTCCAGCAGCGGCAGATCGCTCTTTCCCGTGCCGCCTAAGAAGACCCGGCCTGAGATGTAGTGCGCTGCGAATTCCCGCCTGCGGGCCAAGGCCTCAGGCCCGGTGATGGCGATCTCGTACCACGGGTACACATGTTACATCAACAGCAGCGCCCAGTTGGAATAGCCGCCGGGATAGCTCGCCATCGCATCCAGGACGTTGTTCAGTTGTTGCTTGCTGGTGGCGAGCATGCGCTGGTCGTCATACAGGTGCCCCAAGGTGAAGAGCGCCTTGGCCATGCTGGAGTTGGATGCGGGGATCACATTGTCGTTCACCTCCATGCGCCGCGTGATCAATGGCGGGTCGATGTTGCTGGTGAACCAGAACATGCCGCTCGTGCCGTCGTGGAAGTGCGCGATGGCGTATTCCGCCAAGGTGTGCGCCTCCTTCAGCCATGTTTCATCGAAGGTGGTCTGGTAGAGCGTTGTCAAGGCTTCTATGGTGAAGCTGTAATCCTCCAAGTAGCCGTTGATGCTGGCCTTGCCTTTGGTGAAGCTGTGCCAAAGCCCGCCGTCCTCGCGACGGCATTGCTTCAGCAGCAGGCGCATGGTCTGTTCGGCCTGTTGAAGGTGCGCGCTATCGCCGAAGGCATTGTAGGCATCACAGAGGCCGGTCACCATCATCGCGTTCCAAGAGGTGAGCGCCTTGTCATCAAGCCCTGGATGCACGCGCTTCTCCCGTGCGGCCAGCAGCTTCGAGTTCACGCGTTCCACCGTTGCACGCAATTCCCCGAAGGTCATCCCTTTCCGGTCCGCGAATTCCGCGTCGCTTTCATTGCGCAGCAGGATGTTGCGGCCGTGCTCCCAAAGCCCGTCGCCGCCCACGTTGTAGTAGTCCGTGGCGAAGTCCGTGTCATCGCCCAGCGCTGTGGCCAGCTCCTCCTTCGTCCATACGTAGTAGCGCCCTTCCTCGCCTTCGGAATCCGCGTCCAATGCGCTGTAGAACGCCCCGTCCGGCGATCGCATCTCCCGCTCCGCCCAGGCGATGGTGCGCTCCACGATGTCGCGGTAGGCCTCTTCATGAAATGCTTGGTACGCATGGCTGTATAGCGAAATGAGCTGCGCGTTGTCATACAGCATCTTCTCGAAGTGCGGCGCCTTCCAGCGTTCGTCCGTGCTGTAGCGCGCAAAGCCGCCGCCCGCTTGGTCGAAGATGCCGCCCTCGGTCATTTTGTCCAAGGTGAGGCGCACTTGCTTGGTGATGGCCTTGTCGCCGGTGGTGATCGCGTAGCGCAAGAGGAACTCGTAGTTGTTGGGCAGCGGGAATTTCGGCGCACGGTCCGGGCCGCCCCAGGTGGTGTCAAAGTGCTGGGCGAACCCCGCCGCAAGGTCTTCGGCGTCCTTGCGCGTGAAGTCCGGTGGTGCCGTGTTCAAGGCCACCAGCTCGCTCTGCTGCACGCCGGCATGGAGCTTTTCGGCGTACTCCTTCACTTTTTCAGGGTCGCTCTTCCACGTGTCGGCGAGCTGATCGAGCACTTGTGCCCATTGCTCTTTCGGGAAATAAGTGCCGCCGTACATGGGCCGTCCGTCCGGCAGGGTGAAGCAGTTCAATGGCCAGCCGCCTTTGCCGGTCATCAGCTGCACGGCGGCCATGTACACCTGGTCGATGTCCGGGCGCTCCTCGCGGTCCACCTTGATGCAGACGAAGCGGTCATTCATCAGTTTCGCAACGCTTTCATCCTCGAAGCTCTCGTGCTCCATCACGTGGCACCAGTGGCAACTGCTGTATCCGATGCTCACCAGTACCGGTTTGTTCTCCGCCTTGGCCTTGGCGAACGCCTCATCGCCCCAAGGGAACCAGTCCACGGGATTGTGCGCATGCTGAAGCAGGTAGGGGCTGGTCTCGTGGATCAGCCGGTTGGTATGGGCGTGCATGGTATCTTTCACGGGTGATTGCCCGGTGCCGCAGCCCGGAAGCAGGTATAAGTAGAACGGTAGGGCGCGCGATGCCCGTATCAGGATGCGCATGAATGGATAAAAGTAGCGGGGAAGGATGGCGATTGAGGCCGCCGGGCGCGCGTGCTCGTCAACAACGTACCGTTGATGCCGGGCCGCCGGAGCCGCAATGGCCGTCGACGATGATGGCCGTGGGCGTGCTCACATTGATCGTGCTGTTCTGGACCGTCGGCCAGCGCACGCTGATCTCCTTCACCGAGCTTTTTCGTTGGCTTGCCCTCTTCGCCTTTGCGGGCAACCTCCTGCCACGGCGCTGGGTGGTAAAGCGCTTCGGGATGGACCGCTTGGACTGGTTCTGGCTGAACCTGCTGGCTGTAGGGCCGATGCTCTTTTGTGGCTGCCTGATGTTGAACTTCTTTGTTCACGGCCCGGAACAGAAAATGCTTGTGCATGCCGGACGGGGCTTCGACCTGCACGCGTTCTGGCAGGAGCACCGGGCGCTACCGCCGCATTCGCCCTGGCCTGACGACTTCGGGAACGATCCGGAAAAAGACCGCGTTGCAATGGCTACCTCAGGCCATGGGGACGTTGTCTATGGGCTTGCCGAAGGAATGTTCGGGTACATGGTGATCACCTCCGTGGAACGAGTCGCGCTTGGAGGTGAACTGAAGTGACCGCGATCAGCGAAAGTCGACCCGCTGTTCCACCTCGACAGGAAAGCGCTTCCGCAGCATTCCTGCCTTGCCAACGGCCGTGCCTTTGAGGCCCAACTTCACGGAGCCGGTGAGCGCGACCGTCATTAGCAGGGGGAGCATGCCAGCTTGCCCATTGGTGAAGGCGGCATGCAGCGGGAGGACATAGGTACGGGTGCTAGCTGGGTCCAATGTGACCATGCTGTCCAAGGTGGCCTTGCCCATGGCGACATCATTGATGTACAGGTCAACGTCGGGGTCCGTCACCGAGATGCGGTAATTGTTCGGGTTGTTGACCTCCACGGTGACGGTGGCCGACAGGCCGGTCGCATCAAAGCGGGTGACCTGTACATCCTGAACGCCTACGATCTCCACTTCGCTGTAACGCACGCAGCCGGTGAGGAGAGCTATGGAGAGGAGGGCGAGAAGATGGTTTGCCATTTTGAAAACTTGAGAGCCGGAACTTGAAAGTGGAAACCTGAAAGCTGAAACGAGAGCAACAGTGTTGCAGTTGGCAGTAGCAGTTGGCGCCGTCCGATCACTGATCACAGTTCTCCGCGTCTCTGCGCCTCAGCGGCCTATCAGTCACCCAATGCCTCTGTGCCTCGGTGTCTCTGTGGTTTCTCTTCCCTTCACTTGCTCATTTCCGCGAAATTCCGGTAGAACTTCGGAATGGTGGTAATGCCCTTCATGTAGTTGAACACACCGTAATGCTCGTTCGGGCTGTGGATGTTGTCGCTGTCCAGGCCGAAGCCGAAGAGGATGGTCTTCAGCCCCAGTTCCTCCTCGAAGAGCGCCACGATGGGGATGCTGCCGCCGCCGCGCGTGGGGATCGGCTTTTTGCCAAAGGCCTCCTCCATGGCCTTGCTCGCCGCTTTGTAAGCGATGCTGTCGGTGGGCGTTACCGCCGCTTCGCCGCCGTGGTGGGGGTTCACGGTGACGGTGACGTAGGGCGGTGCGATCTTCTTGAAATGGTCGCTGAAGAGCTTGGTGATGGCGGCGCTCTTCTGGTTTGGCACCAAGCGCATACTGATCTTGGCGCTGGCCTTGGAGGCGAGCACGGTCTTGGCGCCCTCACCGATGTAGCCGCCCCAGATGCCGTTCACGTCCAGCGTGGGCCGTATGGTGCAGCGCTCTGCCGTGGTGTAGCCTTTCTCACCGCGGACCGCCTTCACGCCAAGTTCATTCATGTATTCCTTTTCGTCGAAGGGCGCTTTGGCCAGTTCCTTCCGCTCAGCGTCGCTGAGTTCCTGCACCGCTTCATAAAAACCCGGAATGTTGATGCGTTGGTCCTCATCGTGCAGGCTGGCGATCATTTCGCAGAGCACATGGATGGGATTGGCCACCGCGCCGCCGTAAACGCCGCTGTGCAGGTCCCTGTTCGGGCCGACCACTTCCACTTCCAGGTAGGCCAGTCCACGCAGGCCCGTGTTGATGCTGGGCACGTCGTTGGCGATCATCGATGTGTCACTGATCAACACCACGTCCGCGGCCAATTTCTCCTTGTTCTCCTTCACGAAAGTGCCGAGGTTGCTCGATCCCACCTCCTCCTCGCCCTCGATCATCATCTTCACGTTGCAGGGCAGGTTGCCGGTCTTTACCATGGCCTCCACCGCCTTCACGTGCATGTAGAACTGGCCCTTGTCATCAGCGCTGCCGCGGGCGTAGATCACGCCGTCCTTCACCACCGGCTCGAAGGGCGGGCTGTCCCACAGGTCCAACGGGTCGGGCGGTTGCACATCATAATGGCCGTAGACCAGCACGGTGGGCTTGGCCGGGTCGATGATCTTTTCACCATAGACGATGGGGTGGCCCTTGGTGGGGCAGACCTCCACTTTCTCCAGCCCGGCCTCCTCCATGCGCGTCTTCACCTTCTCGGCACACCGGGCCACGTCGGCCTTGTACTTGGGGTCGGCGCTCACGCTCGGTATCCTTAGCAGGTCGAGGAGTTCATTGAGGAATCGGTCCTTGTTGGTCTCGATATGCTCTTCCACGGATGCCATAGTGCTGATGGATTTTAATGATCGCGCCAAAGATAGGAGGCGGCTATTGGGCCTTTCCGTGAAGAAATGTTGCCCCGGAACGGGACTGAGGCAACCGGTGGGGCTGCTTTCGGGTCATCACGGAAGCAGCCTTATCTTGCCCAACACGACCATCCAGCTATGAACATACGTGCCGCCTTTTTCGCCGCCCTATCACTGTCCTTCGGTCTAGTGCAGGCCCAATTGAACGTGAGTTCCAGCATGACCCCGACGCAGCTGGTCCAGAATGTCCTGCTGGGGGGAGGTGTGTCCGTGAGCAACATCACCTACAACGGGGTCGCGGTAGGCACCGCGCAGGACGGTAGTGGCTCCTTCACCACGGTAAGTTCCAATCTGGGCCTTGATGCCGGGATCATCCTGTCGTCCGGTCTCGCCAGCAGCATAGCCGCGCCCGCCAGCGACTTTTCCAGCGACGACAACGGCACGGGGTCCGATCCCGACCTGTTGTCCATCATTTCCGCGCTCAACCCCACCTTCCCGGAGAGCAACGACCGCGCCGTGTTGGAGTTCGACTTCATCCCCACCGGCGATTCGGTGAAATTCAACTACGTGTTCGGATCGGAGGAGTATTCCTCCTTCAACTGCTCGCCCCAGTACAACGATGTGTTCGGGTTCTTCATCAGCGGTCCCGGAATTACCGGGCCCTTTACCAACAATGCCATGAATATCGCGGTGGTGCCGGGAACGACACTTCCCGTCAGCATCGCGAACATCCATGGGGACCAGAATGCAAGCTGCGCTCCGGCCAATGCCCAATACTATGTGGACAACCAGAGCGGTACCACGGTGGTTTATAATGGTTTTACCACGATCCTGCAGGCACGGGCGCAGGTGCAATGCGGACAGTCCTACCACATCAAATTGGCTATTTGCGATGCAGGGGATTCGGGTTTCGATTCCGGGGTGTTCCTGGAAGCGGGCAGCTTTACGAGCACCGGTCAGATCGTGCCGTCACTGACCACCGGCAATGTAATTATCGGCGTGAACGATACCACCATGTTCGAGGGCTGCGGCATCATTCCCTTCAATTTCTTCCGGATGGGGGATACCACTAACGTGGACACCGTGGATGTCGTGATCGGCGGTACGGCGACCTCCGGGGTGGACTACTACCCGCCCATCCCCACACAGCTCATCTACCAGCCCGGGGACACGGTGATCACTATTCCGCTTACCGTACCCTATGATGCCGACGGTATCGAGACGCTGACGATCAACATTACCCAGAACATCGTTTGCAGCGGGACCCAAGTGGTCAACAACTACGTTTTCTATATTGATCAATATCCTCCCTTGCAAGTGGTCACCAATGATGTGAACGGCGCTTGTGGCCAATCCTATGACATCGGCCCGGTGGTTTCCGCCGGCGCAGGTGAGTACCACTATCTCTGGAACACCGGGGAGATCACCCCGACGATCAATGTCTCCGTGGAAACCACTACGACCTTTTACGTGACGGTGACCGATACGTGCAGTGTGTTGCCGGTGCAGGACAGCATAACCGTGTTCATTCCGGCGTATGCGCCGATAGTCGTCACTGCTAGCCCGGACACCGCCATACCTTGCCTAGGCAACGCGGATATCAGCGTGGTAAATACCGTCGGTGGCAACGGGGCCTACAACTATGCCTGGACCCAGAACGGCACATTGGCCGGGATCGGGACGACCCTCAACGTCCCTGCCAGCGATCCCATCTGGTATGTGGTCACCGCGATTGACGGCTGCTTGCATTTGGCCTCTGATTCCGTGCTGGTGAGCACTGCACCTTTACCAGATATCCAGATCCTGTCCTGGGACAGCACCGTGTTCTGTACCGGCGATTCGGTTCTGCTGTTCCCACGGGATGTAACCGGCGGCAACGGGGTGTACAGCTTCTCTTGGGCGAATGACACCGGCGCGGTCTTGAGCACGGCGGACACCCTGTTGGTGGGCGTGCCCGCGAATGCCTCATACACCCTGAGCGTGCATGATCAGTGCGGCTATGTAGCGGACAGCTTGTTCACCACCTTCATCCCACACTATGCGCCGTTCTTGGTCGACCTCACCCCGGACAGCACCATTTGTGCCGGGGATTCCATCACCCTGTGGGCCAATATCACCGGCGGATCCGGAGTGCATACCATTGATTGGGAGGGCTGGGGATGGAGCGACCCCCAACTGAAGTACACCGGCGATCAGGACGCCACCTTCACGGTGGACGTGTTCGATCGTTGCGGGGAGTTCATCAGTGCGGTCACCAACGTGACCGTTCAACACCCCACGGCGCAGATCCTGATCTCTAACCTAGGCCAGGACGATTGGCTGTTCCAAGCCTCCACCTACCCGTACTTCGTGCCCGTGATGATCTGGGACCTGGGGGACGGCACCCATGTGAAGGCCACCTCGGTGACCCACAGTTACACCGACCTGGAGGACCACTGGGTCACCCTGCACACGGTGAGCGAGGAAGGGTGCAAAGCGGTGGACAGCCTGCTGATCAAGCCTCCGGGAACGCTCTTCTTCCCAAATGCCTTCACGCCGGACGGTGATGGGATCAATGATGTCTTCTTCCCGGTATACTCCTCGGTAAGCGAATTCCAGATGACCATCTTTGACCGATGGGGCCATGTGGTGTTCGAAACTGAGGACATCAACACACCATGGGACGGAAAGGTCAACGGGGGCACGGATGCGACAACCGGTGTGTACGTGTACAAATACCGGGCAAAGGGCCACTATTACGAAGCCAACGAGAAGTACGGATATGTTACCTTGGTGCGCGGTACCAACGGCAGATGACATTCGATCGATCCTTCATGATGCGTGACCTGGTCCTATTCCTGGCCGGAACTGCTGTGGTTCCGGCAATGGCACAGCTGAACGTGAACACGGCCATGACCCCGGCCGCGCTTGTTCAGAACGTCTTGGTAGGGGGGGGCGTGGTCATTTCCAATGTCACGTACAACGGTGTGGCCGTGACCGTGCCACAGGACGGCTCCGGTTCATTCACCAACGGGAATTCAACGAACCTTGGGTTGAACGCAGGCTTGATCCTTTCTTCGGGGTTGGCCACCTCCGTACCGGGTCCGGCTTCCGATTTCGGTAGTGATCCTTTGGACACAGGCTCCGATCCGGACCTCTTGGCGATCACAAGCCCGGGCAACACCATCTATGATAAGGCCGTGCTCGAATTCGATTTCATTCCCAGCGGCGATTCGCTGAAATTCAACTACGTTTTCGGTTCAGAAGAATACCCCAACTTCAATTGCAGCCCTAACTTTAATGATGTCTTCGGCTTCTTCCTGAGCGGCCCCGGGATTACTGGACCGTACACCGACAATGCCGTCAACATCGCCTTGGTCCCGGGGACCGCTCTTCCGGTGAGCATCGCCAACATCCACGGGTCCGAGAACGCGAGCTGCACACCGGCAAACCAAGCCTATTATGTTAGCAATGCCAATGGGACCACGATCGCCCTCAACGGTTTCACCACCGTGCTGCGGGCCGAAGCAGGGGTGACCTGTGGGGAGACATACCACATCAAGCTGGCCATCGGGGATGCCGGCGACAGCGGTTATAACTCCGCCGTGTTCCTTCAGGCCGGAAGCTTCCAGTCCAATGTGCTCCCAACGTTGACCGCCAGCACCCTCAACGGGGATGGCACAGCTGCGGAGGGATGCTTGGGCGGCCATTTCACCATCTATCGCCCGGCCGGCACGGACAGTACTTTTACCATTGACTATTTCTTTACCGGCACCGCCACGCCCGGCGTGGATTTTGGTCCAATGCCCAACCCTGCGGTCATACCCGCCGGTCAGGATTCGGTCGTGCTTCCTTTTGAAGCCATGGAGGACGGTATCACCGAAGGCGTGGAGACCGTCATCATGAACGTGTTCATGGTGAATGCTTGTGGTGATTCGCTCATCAACTCCGTGATCTTGGCGATTCTGGATTACACGCCCATGGAGATCAATAGCCCATCACCCGTCCTGCTGCACTGCGATCAGGATTCGGTTCCCATTTACGCCAGCGTGAGCGGTGGTTTTGGAAGCACATCCATGGTATGGGGTGATGCCTTGTACTCCGACCACATCTATGTGCCAGGCATGGAAAGCGGTACGTACACGGTGTCAGCCACCGATCAATGCCCCAAGACCGTAAGTATGGATATCCATGTGGATGATGGCTGTCAGGTCATTATCCCCAATGTGATCACCCCGAACGGAGATGGGCACAATGACAAGTTCGTGGTGGAGGGCATAGAGGGACGGGATAATCAGGTGCAGATCTGGGACCGCTGGGGCAAGCAAGTGCTGAACACCCACAACTATCGGAACAATTTCTCCGCGACCGACCTGAACGACGGCGTCTACTTTTATGCCATCCGCGTATTGGACAAGGATTACCACGGACACCTGCAAGTGCTGGGGAGCAAGTAGACCTCCGTTGCCGGGCCTCTTTTGAAGGAACCGCTGAAAACAGAGGAATTGATCGGACGAAGGCTCTACCCGATCAAGCTCCGCCCGGTCATTTCCTTGGGCTGCTCGATCTCCATCAGATCCAGTAATGTGGGCGCCACATCGGCCAGGATGCCGTCGTGTACCTGGACCGTCCGGTCGGTGAGCACGAAGACAGGGACCGGATTGAGCGTGTGCGCTGTGTTCGGCGACCCGTCCGGGTTCACGGCCTTGTCCGCATTGCCATGATCGGCGATGATGACGAAGGACCAGCCCTTGGCCCGACCGGCCTCCACCACACGTTGGGTACAGCTATCGGCGGTCTCAACGGCTTTCACGATCGCAGGGAACACGCCGGTATGGCCCACCATGTCCGGGTTGGCAAAATTCAACACCATCAGGCGTGCATCGCCGGCCTTCACTTCGGCCACGGCGGCCTGGGTCACGCCTTCAGCGCTCATCTCAGGCTGTAGGTCATAGGTGGCCACCTTGGGCGAGGGCACCACGGTCCGGCGTTCACCAATGAAAGGCTGCTCGCGCCCTCCGCTGAAAAAGAACGTGACGTGCGGATACTTCTCGGTCTCCGCTAGACGTACCTGGGCACCCCCGGCCTTTGAGACCACTTCTCCCAGGGTCATCGCCAGGTCATCCTTTCTGAAGAGCACCTTCACCCCCTTGAAGCGGTGGTCATATTGGGTCATGGTCACATAGTGAAGCGGCAAGGGGCTCATGTCCTGTTCCGGGAAAGCCTGTTGGGTCAGTGCTTCCGTGATCTCACGGCACCTGTCGGTCCGGAAGTTGAAGCAGATCACCACATCGTCCGGGTGGATGTGCGTCAACGGCCGCTGGTCCGTGCCTACGATCGCGCACGGCTCGATGAACTCGTCGGTGATGCCTTTTGCGTAGCTCGCTTCGATGGCCCAGCTGGCGCTCGGCGCACGATCGCCCCGGCCTTGCACCAACAGGTCGTAGGCTTTTTTGATGCGCTCCCAGCGCTTGTCACGGTCCATGGCATAGTAGCGGCCGCAGATCGACGCTATCCGTGCCGGTGTGCCGGCAATATCCTGCTCCAACTGTTGGATGAAGCCAAGGCCGCTCCGGGGATCCGTGTCGCGCCCGTCCGTGATGGCATGGATGAAGATGTCCTTCAGTCCGGCGGTAGCCGCCAGTTTGCAGAGCGCGACCAGATGAGCGCTTGATGCATGTACCCCGCCGTTGCCGACCAGCCCAAGCAGATGGAGTCTCCTGCCGGGTGCCGAAGCAGCAGTGAACGCCTCTTGGAGCACGGCATTTTTCCCCAGAGATCCATCGGCGATCGAGAGATCGATCCGGACCAGGTCCTGGTACACCACCCGGCCCGCGCCGATGTTCAGGTGCCCTACTTCGCTGTTCCCCATCTGGCCGGGAGGGAGTCCCACATGTTCACCATCGGTGCGCAGGCGGGCGTGGGGCGCTGTGCGAAAGAGACTGTCGATGAACGGTGTGTCGGCCTGTGCAATGGCGTCGGTACCGTCCCCGGCACCGATGCCCCAGCCGTCCAGAATGATCAATGCGGCCTTGCTCTCGGTCATGCGCGGTTCGGGAATGTGGCCGTGAAGGTAGATCCGTGCGGAAGGACGGGAGCGAATTCCACGTGACCGCCAAGCCCCTTCATCAGGCGGCCAACGATGAACAGTCCTAAACCCGTGCCCTTGGTCGCGCGGACCTCCTCATTGCCGCCACGGACAAATTTCTGGAAGATGCGCTGCCGGTCCACATCGGCGATCCCCGGACCCCCATCGCTTACTCGAAGCTGTGTGGCATGGTCCAAGGATTTTATTTCCACGGTCACCGGTGAGCCATGGGGGGCATATTTGCAGGCGTTCTCCAAAAGGTTGTCCAATACGGATCGGAAGGCAGCGGCATCGGTACGCAATACTGCCGCATCCGGAAGCCGTGCTTCGATCGGATGGTCGCGGCCATACGTCGCCCGGGCCTCTTCGATCAACAGGCGTGATTCCTTGGCCAGGTCCACCAGGTCCAGTTGAGGCTGCACCGCATGTTCCTCCAAACGGCTGGCCAACAGGATCCGTTCGGCGAGCAGGTGAAGGCGCTCAACGTCATGGCGTGCATTGTGTGAAAGCGTCTCGCGCCGCCCGGCGTCCAGGTCCTGTCGTTGAAGGGTCTGGAGATGCAGTTTCAGCGCAGCGATTGGGGTACGCAGTTCGTGGCTTGCCGACATGAGAAAATCGCGCTGTTGACGGGCGAGCGACAGCTCTTGGCGCAGGGTGCGGAAAGTGACCCACAGGGCCAGCAACAAGAGGATCAGGAAGACCAGTCCTTCGCCCATCACCATCATCAGCGTATGCTTTGGCAACCGCACCGGTAAATGTGGGATCATCCCCTCAGAGATCAATTGCTGCTGAAGGGCGATGATGTCCCTGTCCTTGCTCAGTAGGAGCCACATCCACCAGACCGACTGCAACAGGATGTAGAAGGCCAGAAATCCGAAGAGCAGCACCGGCGTGCGGGGGGCGTGGCGGGCCATGGGCCAAAAATATGTGTTGGCCGCGCGAATGGTTTCCGACCTGAACTCCCCGAAGTCCACACAGGAACCCCGTCCCGGCCCCGGTCCCCTTTCTATGCGCTACATTAGGACCGGATCTTCGATCTCCGAACGATCCATATGATCCACTTGGGGTCGATCAGAAGGATGAAAATGATCCATTGAAGGTATTTTAATGAGATTCTTCGGAGGGACTTACATTGCACTCAGGTTTTATTGATGGACCACCAAGCGGCTAAGGCCTTCATTCTCGCGGAATTGCGTGTCGGGCTGCCGATCGATCGCACATACCATTCGTTTGAGCACACCTTGGATGTGTACGCCTCGACCATCACGATCGCTGAGGAAGAAGGGGTCGGGGGGGAGTCCTTGGAGCTGCTGAAGACCGCAGCTTTGTACCATGATTCGGGTTTTCTTGTTGAGCCGGAAAGCCATGAGCACGGTGGATGCGTGGTCGCACAGGAAAACTTGCCCGGTTACGGATACAATGCGCATCAGATCAAGGAGATCTGCGCGATGATCATGGCCACGAAGATCCCTCAGAAACCAATGGGCCGGTTGAGCGAGATCCTTTGCGATGCAGATCTGGACTATCTCGGTCGCAGGGATTTTTTCTTCGTGGGTGATCTGCTGTTCAATGAGATGAAAGCCCACGGAACACTTTCCACAAGAAGGGAGTGGAACCTTCTTCAGGAGGAGTTCATCTCCAAGCACTCCTACTTCACCAAAACATCACGCGCTCTGCGTGAGCCGACGAAGCAGGAGCACTTGGAGTGGGTCCGGCAATGGTTGCGGGACAATCCATAGGTCAAAAAACGGGCGAAGCCCCCGGGGGGCCGGGGGCTTCGCGTCTGTGGTGCCTCCCAGAATCGAACTGGGGACACATGGATTTTCAATCCATTGCTCTACCAGCTGAGCTAAGGCACCAAGGAGATCGTTGCCATCTTTGCGGGCTGGAACCGCGCTGAGGGGCGGCAAATATAGCTGGTCGGACCCATGGTCAAGCATCTGCCGTACGAACTGGTGATCGATGTGGGGAACTCCCGCATGAAGATGGGACTTTTTGCGGCCGGGAAGGTCACTGCCCGGACCGTGGCCTCTCATGGCGATATCGCTGCAGTGGAACGGTTCATAACGGAAGGGCCGCCCGGCCAGATCGCGATCGGATCGGTCGCGGCCCCGGATGAAAAGTTCTTGGCAGCACTCAGCCGCATAGCACCCGTCGTGGAGATCGCCGGCAACTCCCCGTCACCCGTTCGAAGCCTGTACGCCGCAGCTGCTGCCATAGGTGTGGACCGCTTGGCGAATATTGCCGGTGCGGCCTTGCTCTTTCCCCGGCGGTCCGTAGTGGTCATCGACCTCGGCACCTGTATCACCTACGACCTGGTGGACGAACTGGCCGTGCACCAAGGCGGCATCATCTCCCCGGGCATGCGCATGAGGGCACGGGCCATGCATACGTACAGCGCAAGGCTTCCCGAGGTGGGACCGGAGGAGGATCCGCCACTTTTGGGCACGGATACCGCATCCAGCCTTGCAGCAGGCGTTCATCATGGCCTGCTCATGGAATTGCAGGGCCACATCGCTGTTCTCAGGCAACAACACCCCGGCTTGGCCGTTGTGCTCACCGGTGGTGACGCACTTCGGTTCGCCAGGGCGCTGAAAAGCGGCATCTTTGCGCACCCTACGTTGACACTTATCGGCCTACATGCACTTTCGCACTTTCATCCGGACCGCAGCCCTGTTGTTGGTCCTTGACCTCGGCCTTGCCACGGCTTCCGCTCAGGGTAACGGTGATTCCCCATACAGCGCCTATGGGTTCGGAGACCTCCTGCCGACAGGACAGGTCTCGCAGGCTCTGATGGCCGGGACCGGTCTTGCCATTACCGAGCCGTATAGCGTGTTGCTGGGAAACCCGGCAAGCTATTCGGCGCTCGCGAGACCGGTCTTCGAGGCCGGCATCGCCTTTCGTTCCACCCGTTCCTCCTCTTCGGTGAAAAGCGCTTCCGGCAATGACGCGAATTTCACGGGGTTCAGCATCGGCGTTCCTTTTGCAAATGGGAAATGGGGTCTGGCCATGGGGCTAACACCCTTCAGCGACGTGAGCTATTCCACCGCCCGTGAGGTGGCCTTCGACGGTGGGGACGTGAAATATGAATACAAGGGAAGCGGTGGGCTCGACCGTGCTTTCGTCGGACTCGGGCGCACCCTCCATGGCCAGCGGGCCGATTCCGTGGGTAATAGGGGCATGCAAGTCCGCTTTGGCGCCGATTTCAACTTCGTCTTCGGAAGCATTGAACAGACCCGGGATGCCGTGTATGACCCGAACGCGGGGTATTACAACACAAGGGCTTTCACCTCCCTGGTCCTGCGCGCACCCACGGCGGATGCCAGCCTGCTCTGGCAGGGCGACCTCACCAAGAAGAAGGTGAAGGATGCGGATAATTGGCGTTGGTCGGTCGGTGCCTCCGTCAACCTGCCGACCAATTTCTCGGCCAGGTATACAAACTTGGTCACCACATATACCGTGAACTCGAACATCGAGCATGTGCGCGATACCACCGCCAATGATCAAGGGGTAAAAGGCCAAGTTGACCTTCCGGTTGCGTTCGGCCTCGGCTTTGGCGTTCAGAACGCACGATGGGCCTTCACCGCGGAAGTGAAGCAACAGGACTGGAGCGCTGTACGAGTTGATGTTCCGGGGTACGGTCTGCCCGCTGCCTTGCGAAGTGCGCTCACCTCCGCCGCCGCGGTGCGCTTTCAACCTGCCGTGGAGGGGAATATCCTGCACCGTGCGGTGTACCGCATGGGCTATCGGCATACCGATGCACCGCAGGAGGTCCGCGGGCTGGGCTTGTCCGGAGATGCCGCAACGGTCGGCATCTCCTTTCCCCTGAACGCGATGCAAACGAACAGTTGGGTGCATGTGGGAGGGGAATTCGGAAAACGCGGTTCCACGGACAATGGTCTGGTCCAAGAACGCTATGCCGCGCTCTGGGTCGGATTGGCGTTCACCCCGTGGCGGGGCGAACGTTGGTTCACGGCCCCCAAGATCCAATGACGCCTTGGAGGGGACTCCTGCTTTGCGCGACAACTTGCTTGTTCCTGGCCTGCAAGAACGATCTGGACCGCGTGGCCGCCATAGAAGTGCCGGCCAATGGCCCGGACCGGATCACCACCGGTGCGGAATACCTCTACTCCGACAGCGGGGTCGTGCGTAACCGGGTGAGGGCGGGCACCATCTCCGAATTCAACGGTGAACACCCCCGCACGGAGATGACCGATGGCGTTGAACTCACCTTCTTCGATACTACAGGGAATGCGGGTAGCCAACTGACGGCGCGCCGGGGCGAGATCCAGCAGGAACGGAACCGCATGGTGGTGGAGGAACAGGTGGTCTTCATCAATGCGAAGGGAGAAAGGCTCGAAACCGAGCAATTGATCTGGAGCCGGGACAGTGGCCGGGTGTACACGGACCGGCCCGTGAAGGTCACCCGGGCGCGGGATATCATCTATGGGCAAGGCTTGGACGCGGCACAGGATTTCAGCCGGTACACCATCCGGAAGATCACCGGTACGCTTTTCATCGACCGGAGCGATACCTTGGCACCAATGAACCAGACCAATTGATGGAAAGGATCGCGCGTTTCATGGAGATGTTCTGGCTGGTCTTGGCGGTGCTCACCGCAGGCTGGGCGGCATATGTGCTATATGTCCATGGTTGGGAGGCCGGCAAGGTCTGGCTGCTCTTCCCGGCCGTGTGCTCCGCCATGTTCGGTTATAGGCGCTTCATGCGCGGCAGGATGGCCCGTTGGACGGAGCAGCGACGCATCGAAGAGGAGCCTGATGGACGGTGATAGTTGGCGCGGTCGCACCGCGGAATTGTTTCTAAGTTCAGGGGCCCGATGTTGAACGCCCCTGACCTGACCATGTTGCTATTGGCCATGGTCACATCCGCCCTGTGCTCCGGCTTGGAGATCGCGTTGGTGAGCAGCAACAAGCTCTACATCGAGCTACAGCGGAAACAAGGCGCGCTCTGGGCCAAGATCGTCGCTTCCTTGATGGAAAAGCCCGCCCGGGTGATCAGTGCGTTGCTCGTGGGCAATACCATCGCATTGGTGGCCTACGGTATCGTGATGGCCCATCTGCTGGAACCCGGCCTGCGTGCGCTATATCCGCATGAAGGCTTTGTACTGGTGATGCAGACGATCCTGAGCACCCTGCTTATTTTGGTGGTGAGCGAATTCCTGCCCAAAGCCCTCTTCCGCCTCGATCCCAACGGCGTGCTCAGCGTTTTTGCGTTGCCCCTCGGGCTCATTTATATGGTCCTCTGGCTGCCCACGGTGCTGCTTACCACGATCAGCGAAGGGATCCTGCGCCTTTTCGGGGTGAAGCCCAATTTGGGCAAGGCAGGCTTTGGGCGCATCGACCTCGATGCCTTTCTACAGGAGGTGAGCGAGCCCACGTCCTCGGACAAGGAGGTGGACGCCGAGGTGGAATATTTCCGCAATACGCTGGAGCTGAGCAACACCAAGGTGCGCGATGTGATGGTGCCCCGTGCGGAGATCGAAGCACTGGACGTGGAGGAGCCGATCGCGGAACTGAGCAAGCGATTTCTGGCCACGGGGCTCACTAAGCTGCTCATCCATAAGGACGGCATCGACAACATCATCGGCTATGTACACAGCTATGAGATGTTCAAAAGGCCTCGCAGCATCCGCGCGGTGCTGCGCCCGGTGAACTTCATTCCCGGCACTATGCCGGCCGACGAGGTGCTTAAGCTTTTCACGAAGGAACGAACCCACATCGCGGTGGTCGTGGACGAATTCGGCGGCACGGCAGGCATGCTCACCATCGAGGACGTGGTGGAGACCATCGTGGGGGACATTGAGGATGAGCACGACGATGAGGATTCAGTGGAGGAACGCATAGGTCCCACTGAATTCGTGTTCAGTGCGCGCTTGGAGGTGGAGCACCTGGCCGAGGAGTACGGGCTCAACCTGCCGGAAAGCGAGGAATACGACACGCTGGCGGGCTACATCATGCACCGCACCGGCACCGTGCCCGAGCCGGGTGAGATCGTGGACGACGGGCCCTTCCGTTTCACTGTCACGAACGTATCACACGGCCGGATCGACCTGGTGAACCTGCTGGTGAAGGACGTGGAGGAAGGCTTCACGGAGGGTGCGCCGCCCAAGGAGGAACAAAAGCAATAACCTCCTATTCCGATCGCCGATGAGGTGTCCACCTCCAACGGTGTATAACGCACTTCTTCAGGTTCGGCGAACAGGAGGAAATGCAGTTGAAGTGCGGGATCCCGTGAAAGGGCCCCGTCCCGGAACCGGCCTCCTTCCGGGGATTCCGGGCCTTATCGCCCGGCGAAGCGCCCACCCGCCTATATTTGCCACCCTTTTAAGATCAAGTAAATGGCAGTAATTGGAAAGATCCGTGAGCGTGGAACGCTTCTGGGGATCATTGTGGGCGGTGCGTTGGTGCTGTTCGTGGTCGGTGATTTCATCGGCAACCGCTCCGGCGGGCAAGAACGCAACGTGGGAAGCGTCGCCGGGAATGAGGTGAGCATGCAGGAGTTCTCCACCCGGGTGGACCAGCAGATCGACCTTTATCGCCAGAACGGGACCACGGTGGACAACCAACTGCAGGAGCAGGTCCGTAACGGGGTTTGGAACGACATTCTCCGCGAGCACACCTTGATGGTGGAGGCGCAGGGGGCCGGATTCGGCAATTCCATCAGCCGGGAGGAATACGACGATATCCGCTTCGGCAATAACGTCCTGCCCGATTTCAAGAACAACCAGAGCTTCAAGGACCCGCAGACCGGCGAATTGGACAAAGACCGTCTGCGGCAATACTTCAAGTATGTGCAGGAGAACAACCTCGCCTTGTTCGATATGCAGAAGCGCACCTTCGTGCCCCAGCGCATCTATGCCAAGTATAACGATCTGGTGAAGAAGAGCTGCTTTGTGAACAGTGCGCAGGTGCAGGATGACTGGGCAGCGAAGAACACCAAGGCGGATTTCCAGTTCGTGGCCCAACGCCTGGAGAGTGAGCCGGACAGCCTGTATCCCGTGAGCGATACGGAGCTCCGTCGTTTCTACGATGCGCACAAGGACGAGCGTAAATACCGCCAGACGGCATCACGCAGCTTCGGCTATGTGCGCTTCAATGCCACCCCCGAACAGGAGGACATTGACAATGCCCGTGCGGGCATGATGGACCTGAAGGCGGACTTCGTGGCCACGCTCGGCACCAAGGCCGACAGTACTTTGGTGATGGCCTATGCCGATTCCAAGAATCCTGTACCCGCACCGTACAAGGACGGCACGGCCGACCCGTTGAACGATTCGCTCATCATCCATGCCGATACCGGTGTGGTCGTGGGTCCGTTCAGGGAAGGAAACATGTGGAAGTTGGTGAAGGTGGCTGAGCTGGCGGACGTGGAAGAGGCCCGTGTACGCCACATCCTGCTCAGTACCCAAGGCAAGAGCCCCGAGGACGAGGCCACCATCAAGCAACGGGCGGACAGCATTTTGGCCGTAGTGAAAAAAGATCGCAGCAAGTTCGAGACCCTGGTCACCAAATTCTCCGACGACCCCGGAAGCAAGAGCACCGGCGGTGTCTATGAGTGGTTTGACCGGACCCGCATGGTGCCGCAGTTCACCAAGGCCAGCTTCGATGAGAAGTCCGGTGCCATCACCATTGCCAAGACGGATTATGGCTACCACATCGTGGAGGTGCTGGGGCAACGCAGCCGCAAGGAGCGCCGAGTGTTGACCATCGACCGGAAGATCGCCCCGATCCAGGCGATGAAGGCCGCTTGGAAGACCGCGAACGAGTTCTCCCTGAACAACCCCGATACGACCTCTTTCCGCAAGGCGGCAGAGGAGAATGGCCATACCTACACTCCGGTGCCCGAGCTGCGCGCGGACCAGCGTTTCGTGCCCGGCCTGCAGGAGGCTGACGAGGTAGTGCGTTGGGTGGACCATGCCGCCGCGGACGCAAAGAGCAGCGAACCCCTCACCAGTGGGGATAGCTATGTGATCTGCTCCCTCACCGGGATCCGCGAGGAAGGCGCGCCGAAACTGAACGATGTCCGGGAAACCTTCACAACGGAAGTGCGGAAAGAGAAAAAGGCGGACGCGATCGCGGAGAAGATGAAGGGCAAGACCGATCTGCAGGCTTTGGCAACGGAATTGAACGGCAGTGTGCAGAGCTCAGGGGACATGCCCTTCAGTTCGAACACCATTTCCGGAGGATACAGCGATATCGCGGTGATAGGCGAGATCTTCGGTTTGGACAGCGCAGCCACCAGTGCTCCATTGAAAGGCGACATGGCCGTCTATGTCGCGCACATGAACAAGCTGACGGCCGCAGGCGCGATGCCGGAAGGCGCGGAAGATCCCAAGGCGCTCACGGACCGGGTGCGGAACCGGGCCGCGGGCCAGGTCTTCAATGCGTTGAAGGAGGCTGCGGATGTGAAGGACAACCGCTCGAAGTTCTATTGATACCGGTCTTGACCGGTTCGAGGAAGGGGGAGCTGCGGCTCCCCCTTCCTGTTGAATAGCGGACCAAAATGTGTTCAACGCAACTGCACCAGCCGTTCCGCGTCCAATCGTACAAGAGTGGACAATAGCAGTGTGAAGCCGATCAAGGAGCTGCCACCATAGCTAAAGAATGGCAAGGGGATGCCGATCACCGGCGCGAGGCCGATGGCCATGCCCACATTGATCATCAGGTGCAGGAAGAAGATGCTGGCCACGCAATAGGCGTAGATGCGTGTGAACTTCGACCGCTGCCTGTCCGCGAGCTGGATGCAACGCAGTATGAGCGCGCCGAACAGGATCACCAGCAGGGTGGTCCCCACGAAGCCCCATTCCTCGCCGACCGTGCAGAAAATGAAATCCGTGCTCTGCATGGGCACGTACTTGTACTTCGTAAAAGTCCCCTCCAGATAGCCTTTGCCCAGCAGGCCTCCGCTTCCTATCGCTGTTTTGCTCTGCTCCACGTTGTAGCCATATCCTCTCGGGTCATATTCCAGGCCTAACAACACTTTGATCCGGGTCTGTTGGTGCTGGGGCATGTGGTCAATGATCTGGTCCACGCTGCTGATAAAGGCCGCGGAACCCAGGAAAATGAAAAGGAGATAGGCATGGATCCGTTTCCTGCGGTGCTTGAGGACGAATTTGCGGACAACGAAGAAAGCCAGCAGGCAGAACACGGCGATGAGCAACACGAGGAAATATTGGCCGTGCAGAACGTTCTGCGTGAATGGGATGGCATACGTGCTTTCCTTCATGATCAGGGAGAGCATGGCGAGTATGGCCGCCATGATGGCGATCAGCAGGATGTTGCCGGACAGCCCCTCGCGGTAGAGCACGAGAACGAAGGCGCCGCTCACCAAGGCGGTACCGGTGTCCGGCTGCAACATGATGAAGGCCACGGGGAGCAGAATGAGCGCCGCCGCGATCACGCGGGAGCGCATCTCCTTCAAGGTTTTCAGCCCGCTTAAGTACTTGGACAGGGCCAATGAGGTGGCGAATTTGCTGAACTCGGCAGGCTGAATGCCGAAGCCGCCAACCCCGAACCAGGCCTTCGCCCCGTTGACCTCCCTGCCCACCAGCAGCACAAGGATCAGGAGCAACAGCACAAAACCATAGACGGGGTAGGCCAGGCCACGGATGAAATCCCCGCGCACCATCAGCATGCCGGCCCCGATCAGCAGGGAGATGCAGATCCACACGCTCTGGGCACCGTATTCCCGGGAACGGTCGAAGAGGTTGGCGTGCGCCGGATCATAAGCCGCGCTGTAGATGTTGGCCCAGCCCAGCACCATCAGCACTAAATAGATCACCACCAAGGGGAGATCGATGTTGCGCACGACGTTCTCCCGGCGGTTCATTGCTTGCGGCGCTTGCTCACGAATTTCTTGTAATTACCCTCGGTGGCGATAAGGTCGGCATCGAGCATCCGTTGCATCACGTCAGGCCGTGTGATGGTATCGGTGAGGTACTGCTCCATGCAGAGGCTCGCTATCGGAGCGGCCCAAGTGCCGCCGAAGCCTGAATTTTCCACGTACACGGCGATCGCGATCTTCGGGTCGTCCATCGGGGCGAAAGCGATGAAGACCGCATGGTCCTTGCCGTGCGGGTTCTGCGCGGTGCCGGTCTTGCCGCACACGGTGATGCCGGGGATGCGTGCCGATCTCGCCGTTCCACCGGCTTCGTTCACCACACGCCGCATGCCCTCCACGATCGGTGGGAACCATTTGTCGTCGACCATGGTGTGATGGCGCTCGATCCCGGTCTTCAGGCTGTCCAAGCGGCCGATGGCACGGACCACGTGCGGGTCGTAGTAGAAGCCCCGGTTGGCGAATATCGACGCAATGTTGGCCATCTGCATCGGCACCACCAGCACTTCGCCCTGCCCGATGCTGAGCGAATAAATGGTGCTGAACGCCCAGCCCAGCTCGCCGTACATCTTGTTGTAGTAGGCCACCCCCGGGATGCTGCCCCCCTTCACGGCAGGAAGGTCCAAAGCGAGGGGATGGCCCAGCCCGAAGCTCTCCATGAAGGGTTTCCATTCAGCCATGCCCATAGCGGCATCCTTGAACCGGTCCGGGCTTTTCCCTTGTTCGACCTCCCGCTTGAACACTTGGTAGAAGTATGGGTTGCAGGACATTTGTACCGCCTCTTCGATATTGCGGGCATTGGGATGGTTGTGGCAACCCACCAGCGCCTTGTTGCAGGGAAAGCCGGTGTTCAGGGTGATCACGCCTTCCTGCAAGGCGATGGCCGACTGCACTAGCTTGAAGATGGAGCCGGGCGGATATTGGGCCTGCAACGCCCGGTCGAACAAGGGGACCAGGGAATCCTTCTGCAACATGCGGTAGTTGGTGTTCCGCACACGGCCCACAAGCAGCTCCGGGTCGTAGGAGGGAGAGCTTACCAAGGCCAGCACCTCTCCGGTCTTGGGGTCCAATGCGACGATGCTGCCCTTTTTATTCCGCATCAACCGCTCGCCCAGCGCCTGCATTTTCGCATCAATGCTCGTATACAGGTTCTTTCCAGCATAGGCCAAGGTGTCGAACTGGCCGCCTTTAAATGGTCCTTGGACGTTGTTGTGCACATCCACGACCACGTATTTGACGCCGCGTTTTCCACGCAGATCCTCCTCGTAATAGCTCTCCAGCCCGCCTACGCCGATCACGTCGCCGGGCTTGTAGTAGGGGTCCTGCTCCACTTTGCGGGCGTTCACCTCGCTGAGATAGCCCAACATGTGGGCCCCGAGGTGTGGCGGATAGGTGCGCAAGGTCCGGCTTTGCCCGTAGAAGCCCGGGTATTTATAGAGATGGACCGAGACCGCCGCATATTGCTTGGAGGTGATCTGCCGCTCGAACTCACTGGGTTTCCATACCGAGTAATCCCGCGCCTTGTGAAGCCGTTCACGCACTTGGTCCATCGGGACGTTGAGCAAGGTGGAAAGCCCCAGTGTGTCCAGGTCCTTCACCTCGCGGGGGACCACCATGATGTCATATACCGGCGTGTTGGCGACCAGCAATTCGCCATGGCGGTCGTAGATGAGACCCCGGGAGGGGAACACGGTGACTTTGCGCTCACTGATGTCCGCTGCACGGGCCGTCCAACTATCGTCCACCACCTGGATCCAGAACAGGCGAAGTATGAAGACAATGCAGATGAAGACCACCGCCGCGATCAGCACATACTTGCGTTCATCGAAATTCATCGCGGCCGGATCTCGCGCGAGGTGAGCGCTTGGGCCAGAAGGCACAGCACGAGCGTGGCGATAGCACTCATCAGGGCTCTGAGAAGAGTGGTGAAGAAATCATCGAAGCGGTACACTTCAACGAAGAAAAGCCACAGATGGTGTACGAGGATCAGCACGCCGGCGAAAGTGATCCACCACGTGAGGCCCATGTGCTGGACGATAGGCCGTTTTCCGGGGTCGTACCCATCTCGGGGAACGAGGATCCGCAGCATCAGCAGGCGGGTGAAGGCCATCAGCACGCACGCACTTGCATGCATGCCCGGTGTGCTGCTGAAGAAGTCCATCACCATGCCGAGCACGAAGCCAAGGACCAAGGTGGCCCAAGGCGGTGTGTCGAACGGCAGTGAGATGATGAACAACACATACAGGTAGGGCACCACCCAGCCGTGGGCCAGGTCCAAATGATCGATCACCAGTGCCTGCAAGAGGATCAGCAGCACGAAACGCGTGATATTCCGGGTGACGATGTTGATCATGGCTGCATGACCTTGGCTTGTAGGGTGTCGCGCTCGGCCTTCAGCAGGTCGGTCACCACGTGGACATAGGCCGTGCGCGTGAGGTCCTCGCTCAGGTGGATCTTGATGTCGTGGTAGTTGCTTCCGGGGTCGTCCTCCACCTCCGTCACAGTGCCCACGGGCATGCCCGTCGGGAAGATGCCATCACCGCCGCGGGTCACCACCGTGTCGCCCGGTGCCACCGGCACGTGGTTGGCCACATCCGTCAGCGAGGCCGTGGCGGGATCGCTGGTGTCCCAGGCGAGCAGGCCGAAATGGCCCGTGTTCTTCAGCTGAACGCTGGTGCGGAACTCATTGCCGAGCACGCTGGTGACGAGCGCGAAATGCGGGCTGACGTCCCGGACGATGCCGACCAGCCCGTTCATGCCCACCACGCCCATGTCCGGTCTGATCCCCGCCAATGCGCCGCTGCCCAAGGTGATGTAGTTCCGTTCCTTCTGCGTGGTGCTGTTGATCACCTGTGCGGTGATGAACCGGTAATGCTGTGCCCGCGCGCTATCGCTCACCGCTCGGGAACTGTCCGGGTGTGCGGGCACATCGTGGGCCTTGTTGCGCTCGGAAGCCAAGGCTTGGGCCAACTGTTGGTTCACGGCACGCAGGTCCGCGTATTCAGTGATCTCGTTCCTCCACGCATAGATCTGGCCCACGGCCGCATTGCTGCTGCTGATCGCCTGGGCGCGCTGATGCATGTTCCCATTGATCAACAAGGAGATGGAGATCCCCATCAGGGCCAGGAAAAGCAAGTTGTTGCGCTGACGGAAGAGGAAGCGGAAAAGGTCGCGCATGGTGCTCTCAGGGGGTTCGCATCGCCCTGTCCGCGCTGGTAACGCAGGGTATCGGCGATGCGTGCATCGCCGTTATTCCCGCATGAGGAACTGGAACCTGTCGATGTTGCGCAGCGCGATGCCGGTGCCGCGCGCCACCGCACGTAGGGGATCTTCGCTGACGTGGACCGGCAATTTCGTTTTGATGCTGATCCGTTTGTCCAAGCCGCGGAGCAGGGCGCCGCCGCCGGCGAGGTAGATGCCCGTGCGGTAGATGTCAGCGCTCAGTTCCGGGGGCGTGCTCTCCAAGGCGCTGAGGATGGCCTCCTCGATCTTGCTGATGGACTTGTCCAATGCTTGGGCGATCTCGGAATAGGTCACCGTGATCTCCTTGGGGATGCCCGTCATCAGGTCGCGACCGCGTACGGCGTAGTCCGGTGGGGGATCTTCCAGCTCCACCAGGGCGCTGCCCACTTCGATCTTGATCTGCTCCGCCGTGCGCTCGCCTACCAGGATGTTGTGCTGGCGGCGCATGTACTCCTCGATGTCGCTGGTGAACTCGTCCCCCGCCACGCGGATGTTCTTGTCGCAAACGATGCCCCCCAGCGCGATCACCGCGATCTCCGAGGTGCCGCCGCCGATGTCGATGATCATGTTGCCCATCGGTTCCTCCACATCGATGCCGATGCCGATCGCCGCCGCCATGGGCTCGTGGATCAGGTAGACCTCCTTGGCGCCCGCATGTTCCGCACTGTCCTTCACCGCGCGCTTTTCCACTTCGGTGATGCCGCTGGGGATGCAGATCACCATGCGGATGTTCGGCGTGAAGAGCTGCCGGTTCGGGTTGATCATTTTGATCATGCCCTTGATCATGTCCTCCGCGGCCTGGAAGTCGGCGATCACACCGTCCTTCAGCGGGCGCACGGTCTTGATGTTCTCATGGGTCTTCCCGTGCATCTGCTGGGCCTGCCTGCCGATGGCGATCACCTTGCCGGTGGTGCGGTCCTTCGCCACGATGCTCGGTTCGTCCACCACCACCTTGTCGTTGTGGATGATGAGGGTGTTGGCGGTGCCGAGGTCGATCGCGATCTCTTGAGTGAAAAATCCGGAGAACCAGCCCATGGGGGAGTTAGTGTTTGAAGTGTCTGTTGCCGGTGATGCACATGGCGATGCCAAGCTCGTTGCACACGTCGATGCTGTCCTGGTCACGGATGCTGCCCCCGGGTTGTACAATGGCCGTAATGCCCGAATTTGCTGCGATGGCCACGCAGTCCGGGAAGGGGAAGAAGGCGTCGCTCGCCATCACCGCCCCGTGCAGGTCGAAATTGAATTTGCCCGCTTTGGCGATGGCCTGCTCCAGTGCGTCCACCCGGCTGGTCTGGCCGGTGCCGCTGCCCAGCAATTGCGTGCCTTTCGCCAGTACGATCGCATTGCTCTTGGTGTGCTTCACCAAGATGTTCGCGAAGACGAGGTCTGCGAGTTCCGGTGCCGTGGGGACCTTCTTGGTGGTCGCCTGCATGCCCTCCGCCCGGTCGATCACGCGGTCCGGTGCCTGGGAAAGGGTTCCGTTCAATGCGGTGCGGAACTTCCGCTCCGGCTTTGGTGCTGCGCTCCGCTTCAAGATGATCCGGTTCTTCTTCTTGCGGAGAACCTCCAACGCAGCTGCCTTATAATCCGGTGCGCAGATGATCTCGAAGAACAGCGCATCAATGGCTATTGCTGTTGCAAGATCAATGGTGACGTTGGTGATGAGCACACCGCCGAAAGCGCTCACGGGATCGCCCGCCAAGGCCGCTTCCCAAGCTTCCTTCAACGTGGGCCGGATGGCCGCGCCGCACGCATTGTTGTGCTTCAGGATGCAGAAGGGGACGCCTTCCACCGTGGCCAGGTCGTCCACCAATTCCACTGCGGCGTCCAGGTCCAAAAGGTTGTTGTAGCTGAGCTCCTTGCCGTTGAGCCGCCCGAAAAGGCCGTCCAGGTCGCCGATGAAACTGGCCGGTTGGTGCGGGTTTTCGCCGTAGCGCAACACATGCTCGGGCTGGCCGGAGACTGCGGGGCCATCGGCCTTTTCACCGGTGAACCAAGCGTGGATGGCCCGGTCGTAGTGGGCGCTTTCGGCGAAGGCATGCGTTGCGAAGGCCTTGCGTTGGGCCAAAGTGGTGGCGCCTTTTTGTCCGGTGAGGATCCGCAGCGTTTCTGCGTAGTGCCGTTGTGCAGGTACGATCAGTACGTCGTCAAAATTCTTCGCCGCTGCACGGATCAACGAAATACCACCGATGTCGATCTTCTCGATGATCTCCTCCTCGCTTCCGCCAGCGGCCACCGTGGCCTCGAAGGGGTAGAGGTCCACGATAACCAGGTCGATCGGCGGGATGGCATGCTCCTCCATCTGCGCCACGTCCGCCGTTAGGCCGCGTCGCGCCAGGATGCCGCCAAAGACTTTGGGGTGCAAGGTCTTCACGCGACCTCCCAAAATGCTCGGGAAAGTCGTGAGGGACTCCACGGGAGTGACCGGAATGCCGAGGCCCTCGATGAACGCACGGGTGCCGCCCGTGCTGTACAAATGCACGTCCAGCCGGTGCAGTTCCCGCACGATCGGCTCGAGGCCGTCCTTGTGGAATACGGAGATCAATGCGCTCTCGATGCGCTTGGAGTGGTCGACCATGCCCGGCTTTGGTTGCGCAAGTTTACCAGTGATCACCGGTAGGAAATGAGCGCTGGGCCAAGGCTTTTCAGCAGTGTTACCAACAGTTTGATGTCGCCGGACGGGGCATGATCGCAAAGTCTTACTACTTCATCGATCTCCAGTTCAGGCTGAGGAGGGCCTTTCGGAACAACGCGGATGTCAGAACCTGAGCCCGATCCCCAACAACACGTTCACCGCGTCCGTATTGCTGTTCAGCGTGTTGTATTGGATGTTCCCGGCAGCGTCAACGGCGATGGAATTCGGGTCGACGTAGGTGGCTTTCCCACTGTTGAAACGCTCCACCCGTGCTTCGATATAACCGATCCCGCCCAAGCCCACCATCAGGCCGGCCGCCCATCCGGCGCTGAAGGCGAAGTCGTTGGCATTGCGCTCGCGCGAGATCGGATCTTCCAGGCCTTCCACGGTGACTTTACTTGTAGTGGTGAACTGCCTCATGCCCACCATTCCGTCCACATAGGGCCTCACCTTTCCCTTGAACGGGCTGAAGCGCAGCAAGGGATGGTAGCTGATCATCTTGGCCCTCACCGCGAGCGAACCTTCGGTCGCAGTAAGGGCCGGGTCGGAAACAGGGACTGTGGCGAGGCTCTTGCCCATGATGCCATAGTCGAACGCGAAGCCGCCTTGGAAGGGAAGCCGACCTAGTGGAAAAGCCAACTGACCGCCGAACGTAAAGGTGTTCTTGCCCCAGGTATCGGCGAACTCGCCCGTAGGCACACTGATCCCGACGGTGCCGCCGAGGTTGCCCTGATAGCCGCTGCCTTGTGCGATCGCGCATGTCGGCACGAACGAGGCCAAGAAGAAGAGTTGAAGTGCGCGCATGTCGGTGGTGTTTCCCTCCTCCATAACGGATCCCGTGCCGATCTTCGCATCTTCGCGCCAGATGGAGCTTTTCACGGGTTGGGCTGATGCGGGTCTGCCGGCACTTTTTCTGGCCTGCTTTCTCGCCGCCACCATTCTCCCGTTCAGCTCCGAGGCGTTGCTGCTCGCCATGGCATTGGGTGCGTGGGGCACAGTGCCGCTGCTGCTCACGGCGAGCATCGGCAACACATTGGGCGGGCTTACCAATTACGGTCTCGGTCGCTGGCTGCCGGAAGGAAAGCTGATGCGCAAGTTGAAGATCGATCCCGCCAAGGCCGAACGATGGCGCTCGTTGGTGCAACGCTACGGGGTTTGGTGCGCGCTCCTGTGCTGGCTGCCCGTGATCGGTGATCCGATAGCGATCGCGCTGGGGCTGTTCCGTACGCGGATACTTCCCGTCACGGTGCTGATGTTCATCGGAAAGGCGGTGCGCTATGCCGTGTTGCTCGCTGCCATCCGGGGTCTCCACGGTTAGTCGCTTGGTCCGTCGGGATAGGCTAACGCAATCTTTACGCACGATTAACACGGTCGTTGGCACTGAAATCGTCAATTTGCAGCATCAAACAGCGATCAAGATGACCAGCACGGTGAGCCATAAGGTGCTTTTGGTGGATGACGAGGAGGACATTCTGGACCTGCTGCGGTATAACTTGGAGCGGGAGGGCATCGTGGTCCGAACGGCGACCAACGGTCAGGATGCGTTGAAGATGGCGAAGGCGGAACGGCCGGACCTGGTGGTGCTGGACATCATGATGCCCGGCATGGACGGTGTGGAGGTCTGCAACGAATTGCGAAGGACACCCGGACTGGAGAACACGCTGATCGTCTTCCTCACCGCACGCACCGAGGACTATTCCCACATCGCCGGTTACGAGGCAGGCGGAGATGACTACATCAATAAGCCGGTCCGCCCCAAAGTGTTCGTGAACAAGGTGCAAGCGCTGTTGAAGCGCACGCGCAGCGGCCAAACCGCGTCCATGGTCATTGAGGCCAACGGGATCCGCATGGACTTGGAGCGTATCACCGTGACCGCCCAAGGCAAGGTCCTACAACTACCCAAGAAGGAATTCGAACTCCTCGCCCTATTGATGGGCAAGCCCGGCAAAGTCTTCCGGCGGGAAGAGATCTACACCCATGTCTGGGGCAATGACGTTTTCGTAGGCGACCGTACGATCGATGTCCACATCCGCAAGCTGCGGGAGAAGATCGGCGATGACCGTATCGGAACGGTCAAGGGCATGGGATACAAGTTCGAGGCGTAGACCTTCCCTCAGATCCGTCCCGCGAGCGCCTCGCTCACTTGGACCAGGTGGTCGCCCAGCTTTTCACAACTGGTGAAGAGTTCGGTGTAGGCCATGCCCGTGCGGATGTTGTGGTCCTCGTGTTCGATGTTCTGGAGATGGTGGTGGCTGAGCCGGTCCCGTTGGCGATCGATGCGTTGTTCGGCCATCATGGCCTCGTCGAGGGATACTTGCCCCCCCTCCGCTTCGAGGTTGCGCACCATCACGATGAAGGCATGGTCCACAAGTCCCATCATGTCGAGCAGGTCCTGGCGTTGCTCGGGCGAGAACCAAAGCCGTTCATCGCTTTTGCGTTCAAGGCCCTTGCTCATCCGGAACAGTATGCCGCCGGCATGATCGAGGTCGCCGATGATGGAAAGCAGCCCCCGGATACGCGCGCTGACCGCCTCGTCGCGGGTCTCCGTGCCGGTGCGGGTGAGGAAGCGGCCCACTTCGTTCTTCATGCGGCCCGTGATGGACCCGTACTTCGCGATGCGCCGTAGCAACAAGGCGCGCTCTTGCGGGGCGGTCTCGAGGAGGAGCTCGCGCACCATGCCCAGCATGCGGTGGCACAGCCTGCCGAATTTGGCGATCTCCTTGTTCGCCTCCATCAGGGAAAGTTCCGGCGTAACGGCCATCATCGGATCCTCGAGATACTCCAGCCGGAACTCCTCATCGGGTGTGTTGCGCGCAGGCACTAGGCGCGTCACCGCCTTTTCGAGCCAAGGAATGAACTGCAACAGGACGATCCCGTTCACCAGGTTGAACGCGAAGTGCAAATACGTCAACGACCATTTCAATACGGAGGCATCGGTGTGTGGATCGCTCCCGTTGATCTGTTCGGTGAAGAACGCGATACCAGCGAGAAGGGGTTTGAAGGCCACCAGTGCCCAGGCCACGCCCAGCACCTTGATCAGCAGGTGGGCGCGCGCCGCGCGTTTGGCCCACACGTTGCCGGCCAGCGCGGCGATGTTCGCCGTGAAGGTGGTGCCGATGTTCTCACCCAGCACCAGCGCTGCACCGGTGGCGTACCCGATGGTGCCCGCCTCGCACAGCGCGACGGTGAGCACCAACGCCACGCTCGAGGATTGGATGGTGATCGCCAACAGGGCACCGATGCCGACGAAGAGCAGATCGGACAGGATGCCGCCACCTTCCCAGGATCTCAGGAAGCCCAAGGCATCCGCGGTGGGCGGAGGTACATTGTCCTTCAGCAGGCCGAGCGCAAGGAAAAGCAGTGCGGTGCCGATCAACAGGTTGCTGGTGGCCTTGATCCGTGGGCCCCGCATGAAGAGCAGCGGAAGCGCCAAACCCATCAGCGGAAGTGCGATATAGGGAAGTTGCAGTGCGGAGAAGCCCACCCCCACGAAAAGGAGCAATTTCAACGTGGTGCCGATGTTCGCCCCGATCAACACCGGGACGGCCTTTCGCAAGGTGAGCAGGCCGGAGTTGACGAAACTCACCACCATTACCGATACCACGGAGGAATACTGGACGATCACCGTGGTGGAGATGCCGGTGAACACCCCGCGCAGCCGGTCACGGGTCATCGTTTCCAGTACGCGCCGCATACGTGAGCCGGCCGCCTGTTGCAGGCCTTCGCTCATCAACTTCATGCCAAAGACAAGCAGCCCGAGCGAACCCGCGAGCATCAGGAATTGCATGAAGCCGAAGTGCATCCCGTCTAAAAAAATGAACGCGAAAATACATTGCCGATGTTGCCTGTGCGTTAAGTGCATCATTCCACGGAAATTGTTACGGCGACAAGGGCCTGCGGCATGTCATCAAACTAACTTTGGCCGCAATGGGGCCTCGTTCACCCTTTCTTATCGCCTTGCTCGTTGCCGCTTTTTCAGCGCTCAGTGTAATTCTGGTGATGTCCCTGTTCCCGGCCATGCATGGGTCGTTCGTCCCCCGCGTTCTGCTTGGGTCCGTCGCTATGGCCGTATTCATGGTCTCCGGTGCCGTCACCTTTTTCGCGGTGGAACGCTTCGTGCAGGCCCGGGTGGACCTGATCCATCGCACCGTGCATGAGGCCCGCAGTGCCGGAGCGGTTTCCGGAAAGGCCAGGAAGGAGGATCTCCGCGCGGTGGATGCCGAAGTGACCGCATGGGCAGGGAGCAAGCGCTCGGAGGTCCTCGAACTGCGGGAACGTGAACGTTTCCGGCGGGAGTTCATAGGCAACCTCGCACATGAGCTGCGCACTCCCACGTTCAGCATCCAAGGGTATATCCTGACGCTTTTGGAGGGTGGGCTGGAGGATCCGAAGGTGAACCGGAAATTCCTTGAACGCGCCAGCAGGGGCACCGAACGGATGGTCCGCATCATCGAGGACCTGGACCTGATCACCCAATTGGAAAGCGGGGTGATCGGCATAGCTCCGGAACGGATGGACCTGCGCAAACTGGTGAACGAGATGATGGACGAACTGCGTCAAGCGGCCCAGCAGCGGGAGGTGAAGTTGATCAACGCTTTGGAGGATGAGGTCCTTGTACATGCCGACAGGGACCGCTTGGCGCAGGTCCTTCTCAACCTGCTGAACAACGCCATCCATTACGGAAGGGAAGGGGGGACCTGCACGGTGCGCGCATTCCATATCGGTGAGCAGGTGTTGGTGGAGGTGGAGGACGATGGGCCGGGCATCGCGGAGGAACACTTGCCCCGTCTGTTCGAGCGCTTTTACCGGGTGGGAAAGAGCCGCGCCAGGAACGAGGGAGGGACAGGACTGGGACTCGCTATCGTGAAGCACATCGTGGAGTCGCATGGCGGGACCATCTCGGTGAAGAGCTTTGAGGGACAGGGCACCACGTTCTCTTTTACGCTGCCCTCCGCCCGGTGATCCGGTCGTTCCTTGTCGGGGATGATCTGAAAACGAAAAGCCCGAGGTGCGATCCGCACATCGGGCTTTTCCCGGAAGGGGAATTACCGGGCCCGGGCCTAGTAAGCGGTGTTCTGCGGGTCCCAGTTGCACCAGCCGGCAGTCCAGTCCTGTGTGCCGAACGCACCGCGGAAGGCGACCTGTTGGAAGAACGGATCGCTCGCGTTTCCGCTGAAGTCCGCACCGCTCAGCAGGGGAGAGCCACCATTGGGCAACAGGGCCGGGGCATTCATGACCAAGGGCGTGGAAACTCCGAGGTCGCTAAGGTTGGCCATCACACTGTTACCGGACCCGCTGGTATGGAACCAGGAAGCAATGTCGAACGTGCTTCCGGCCACCACCTCCAATGCGGACGGACAACCGGCCACGATGCTGCCATGGATCTGGAGGGTATTGCTGGTCGCGTCCGCCTCGGTGAGCGATCCATCCAACAGAATGCCGGTCGGATAACCCGCGAAGACCGTGTTGTAGGTGTTGCAACGGCTGTTGCGGCGGATATGCGCGGCACGCTTGAACTGTCCGTTCGGAGTACCCCCGGCGACGGCGAACGGCCCGAAGAATGTCACATTGCTGAAGATCGGCATTGTGTATGGCGCACTGGTGGAACCGCTTGCATCGTTGTCGCTCTCGAAACCGTTGCTGCCGCTTTGGTCCGCAATGGCCGGGTCGCTGATGGAAAGTGCGAACTGCACTTTGCCGCGATAGCCATTGTCCGTGTCGAACTCGTCATCCCAACCGCGGAAGGCCACGATGTTCATCATGTTCACCGTACCTCCGAAGAACTCATAGCTGTCATCGCCGCTATAGCTCACTTGGATGTGGTCAATTATTGTTCCGTTGCCTACGGCGCACAAAGAGAGACCGTTGATCTCCTGGTTCGGTTGGAGCGCGATGCCGGGAAACTCGATGCGGACGAACTGCAGGATTCCACTGTTGTCGGCATCATTCGGGCTTGAGCCACCACCATAGGAGGCATCGGGCCCACCTTCGATGATCGCCTCCCCACCGGGCTGGTTGTTGTTCGCGCGCCCGCAGAGGACGATGCCGCCCCAATCGCCATAGTCGCGGCTGCCAGCGGGCTGGTTGCTGGTGAATACGATCGGCTGGGCGCTGTTCCCCACGGCATGGATCTTGGCACCGCGCCGGATGATCAGTGTGCCCTTGCTGTTCTTGTCCCCGCGGATCACCGTACCGGGGTCGACGGTCAAAGTGGCGCCGTCGTTCACATAGACAAAGCCTTGCAACAGCCATTGCTTGTCATTCGTGAAAGTGAAGTCGCTGCTGGCCGCACCCTCCACCTTGTTGGTGTTGTTGCCGATATCGGTGATCGTGAAGGCCGTCGGAGATGTTGGTTCCGGCGTTACGATGTCGTCGTCCTTTTTGCAGGCGGTGGTGGCGAGCAGTGCGCTTCCAATGAGCAGAGCCCAGATCGATTTCTTGTTCAAGAGGTCCATGTGTGTTTTCTGTGTTGTTTGTTCCACGCCACAAAGGGACCTTCGGAACATTGCCTCCATGTCAGGTCGATCTTATCCTATCGTTGGCAGACATCATCATTTCGTTAAGAGGGATGATGGTCGCAGCGTATGCATGGACTACCCTGCGGAAGGAATTCCACTGGTCCGGCGATCAACGGATCACCACCATATCTTCCGTGAAACTTCCTCAGAAGGTATAGCTCAAGGCACCGCTGAAGTAGACGCCGCGCCGATAGCTCATGATCTCTTCGTCATTGCTCCCGATCTTGCCGTCCGCATTGCTGTCCTGCTGCAAAAGCGTCAGGGTATTAAGGATGTTCTGCGCTCCGATCTTCACATTGTAGTGTTCTCCAAAGGCTTTGCTAAGGGTCGCATCCAAGGCACCGGAGGGCATCTCGTAAATATCCGGGGTGCCGAAGCTGCCCACGGCATAGAGCCGTTTCCCGAAGGTGTTGAACACCACGTTGTACTGCAATTTCCTCTCCGTGTCCATATAGAACAGGCCGGCATTCACCACGTAAGGGCTTTGTCCCATCATCGGCCGCTCGTTGTCCTGTCCGACCGCTTGTGCCCCGAGGGTCACGGAACTCTTGATGAGCGAGCCGTTGAACAGAACGCCCAAGCGGCTGAGCCAACCCTCCGGGAAGATCCCGTTCAGTGAGCGGCGCACCTCCACTTCGGCACCGATGCTTTCCGCACTTTCGGCGTTCTTGAATGTGAAGTTGCGTGTTCCGCCCGATCCGGCACCGGGGACGAAGAACATTTCCACGGGGTCCGTGAACGACTTCTGGAATACACCAATGCTCACCACATCGCCCAAGCTGGGATACATTTCCCACCGAGCATCAAAATTGCGGATCGTCGCGGTGGTCAGCGCGGGGTTGCCGTACAGCACGTTGTTCGAGCTGAAATCATAGAAGGAGAACGGGGCAAGCTCCCGGAACTCCGGACGGTTCACGGTATTGCTCCACGCCACCCGGACCAAGGATCTTTCCGTGATGTTCCAGGATGCGTTCACCGAAGGGAGCACGCTGGTGATCGGGTTGTCCACGCTCACCCTGGTGCCGCCATAGGTCGCGCCGTTCAGTTGCTGGCGGTTATGCTCCACGCGCACACCGCCGCCCATGACGAACAATTTCCCCCATTTCATCGTGGTGCCCACATAGCCGGCGAACAGGGTGTTCGAGGCGGTGTAGCGGTCACTGGGATTGGTGCCTTCCTCCAGCTTGAAGCCGGTGGTCCCGTTGATATTGGCATCAGCGAAGATCTCATCCAAGGGAAGCAGTCCCAAGGAGTTGTCGAACTGACCCGTGTTCGCCTTCTTGAAGGACATCCATCGGGCGCTGAAGTCGCGCTCCTTGCGCTCCGCCATTCCGCCCGCCCGGATGGTGGCCTTGAACTTCGCGTCCTCCTTGCCCAGGTCATGGGACAGGTCCAATTTCCCCGTGTACGTGCTTTCGTTCAGGTCACTGTAGAAGCGGCCTGCATCAAGTGTGGAGGCCGTCGGGGCGATCACTACTTGATAGGGCGCATCGGTGGCCCCGATGTTGCGGACGGTCCGTACGCGCCGGAAGTCCGGCTCCTTGCTCCATGCCCGGCCATAGCCCAAGGTCCAGTCCGCGTGGGTGCGGTCCTTCATCAGATCATGTGAACCGTGCAGCTGTCCACTATAGATGGTCCGTTCGGTATACTGATAGGCATAGTTCCGCACGTCGAAGCCCTCTTCCAGGTTCCTGCCGGTGCGCGCTGTTGTGCGGTTCTCGCCCACTTGGTCGAAGAGGTTGCGGAACTCAAGCTTGGTCGTCGGTCCGATCAAAGCGCTCCAGTTGTGCATCACGCCTACGCGCGCGGTCCGGTTGTTCTCGTGGTCGGTATAGTTGTAAATGGTATCACTGCGTTGCGCTGCGGGGTCGTACGAATTGTAGTTGTAATTCTTGGAGGTATACGTCGCGTTCGTGTTCGACAGGTCGATGGAGGTGACGTTGCCATAGTGGTTCTTTGCGCCGTCCTTGCCGAAGCGCCGGGCGATCATGAGGCCGAAGCGCTGGTCCGGCGCGGCGGTGCTGGTGGATGCCGTCCATGTATCGGGGAGCTCGCGGCCATAGGCTGCCAATTGTTCCGCGCTGGTGACGGTGTTGAGGTGCGCTGGGAAGTCCGAGGGGAGTTGACGTGAACCGTCGTCAAATCCGAGGAAGTCCGTGGAGCTTCGCTGGTCCTGTTGGATGTCATGGAAGGTCGTTCCGCTGCGTACCCCGAGGCCGTAGCTGACCTTGACCTCGTTCTTCTCCGGCACACCGGTGGTCGTCACTTGGATCACCCCGCCGGCGAATTCGCCGGGCAGTTCAGGGGCTCCTGTCTTATAGATCATCATGCGGTCCACGGCACCGCTGGGCAGCAGGTCGAAGCTGAAGGCCCGGCGATCGGGCTCCAGGCTTGGTGCGGTGACGCCGTTCAATAGAACGGTGTTATAGCGGTCCGCCAGTCCGCGTACCATCACGAAGCGGTCGCCGATGATGGTGACGCCGGGTATGCGCTTCACCACATCCGCAGCCGTGCGGTCCTGACCCTTGGCTATCTGTTGGCGGCCGATCGCATTGGCCACTTGGTCGCTGTTGCGCACGGCCTGCATCACCGCCACCTCTGAATCCACCCTCCGCTCGCGCACGACCTGTACGGTCTTCATCTCCTGCACTCCCTCGTCAAGCGGAATATCGAGTTGCACGGCTTGGTCGGCGATCACCGTCACGTCGCGTTCAACGTTCGCATGCCCCACCATGCTCACTACCACGGTTTGCGATCCCGCCTCCGTTGGCAGACTGAAATGTCCATCGAGGTCCGTGCTGACACCAGTGCTCGTGCCTTTGATGAGCACGTTGGCGAAGGGCTGCGGTTCGGCCACGCCGTTCTCCAAGGCCGTGACTGTTCCGACAATGGTGCCTTTTTGTGCCAGGAGCGGGAATATGGCGAGTGTGAAGCAGGTGAGAAGGAGAATGCGGATCATCGGGATGACGTCCGGCGCATTGATGCGCTGAACGTGGACGCAAAGGTCCCCGCCCGCTGTAACTCCCGCGTTTGCCCCGTGTTATCCTTCCGTTATCCGGGCGGCCTTCAGACCTTCCGGTCCCGGAAGTTCCTGCCCTTGATGGGCTGGTCCTGGAACCACCATTCCGGCAGATGGGCACCTTTCCCCTTTTGCTGCTGCCACATGGTCACTAATTGCTCCTGCAGGACCTCCGTGGCTTCCTCCACGTTGTCCACCACATGCACGAAGCTCAGTTCCTCGGCGCCGATCGTGCCGGCCGCGATCATCTGCCTCAGTTGCTCCAGTACCGGTGCCCAATAGGTCTTGCCGTACAAGATGATCGGAAATCCCTTCACCTTGCCGGTCTGTATCAAGGTCACCGTCTCGAACAGCTCATCCATGGTCCCCGCGCCGCCCGGCATCACCACAAAGCAGATGCTGTACTTCAGCAGCAGCACCTTACGCACGAAAAAGTGGTCGAAGGTGAGGTCGACATCGAGGTAGGGGTTGGCGTACTGCTCATGCGGCAGGACGATGTTGCAGCCCACGCTGGTGGCGCCCACGTCGCGCGCGCCGCGGTTTGCGGCCTCCATCACGCCGGGTCCGCCGCCGGTCATTACCGTGAAGCCCACGCGCCCCACGCGTCGCGCCAATGAGCGCGTTGCCTCGTAGTAGGGATGGTCCTCCTTGAAGCGCGCACTCCCGAAGAACGTGACGCAAGGCCCCACGAAATGCAGCCTGCGGAAACCATAGAAGAACTGTTGCGCAATCTCAAAAAGCGTCTTGAATTCCTTCCATCGGGAACGCGGACCGCTGAGGAAGCTGAGGTCGATCTTGGAGCGATCGCTAGGGTTCGGGGGCATGGCGCGAAGGTATCGCGGTACACGGCCCGGTGAGGAATGGTCTTCCTGGATCTCCTTCACACCATTGTGAACAAGATCCGGCTTTCGGGATCCATTGCACGATCAAACGCTGCGGGGGATCGGCACACCGGCCCGGTTCTGCCATTAGATTTACCCCATGAACAAGCTTTACCGTAACATTTCGCTCGTCGGCGCGCTAAGCCTGGCACCCCTGCTTTGGGCACAACCACAATTGGAGAACGCCGGTTTCGAGGATTGGAACAATGTGGGAACGGCCACTGAGGAGCCGTTGGAATGGAGTTCCGTGAAGACGAGCGATGGGGGGACCGTTATCAACAACTTCGCTCCTCAACTGTGCTGGCAGGATCCCGATGCGCATACCGGATCGTTCTCGGCGAACCTTCGTACGGTGAGTTCCATTGCTGGCCCAGCTGCGGGGCTGCTCACCAATGGTCGAGTGCATGCGGAGTTCACGGTCGCGAACAGTTACGTCTTCTCCGATCTTGCAAATGCCGATTGGAACACGGTATGTGGTTCCCGCCCGGACAGCCTCATCGGCTGGTTCAAGGCGACGCCCCAACCCGGGGACCATGCGAAGATCACGGCGTTGATGCACGTGGACCAAGGCAAGCTGCCGATGTTCGATACCTATCCGAACTGGGTCGGTGCTGCGACATGGGTCGGCCCGGAGGTCGATCAAACGGAATGGACGCGCTTCTCCGTTCCCTTTGTCTACCTCGACAACCGCCAGCCGGAACACGTGTTGCTCGCCATGTCCTGTGGTGACAGCACGATCAGCGTCGTTGGAACGCAGGCCTGGTTCGATGATATGGGCTTGATCTACAATCTGTATGCGACCCCCGATGAACAGATCGCCTATGTGAGCGCCGGTTCCGGCTTCGACCTGAACGTGGCCTACACCACGAACGGAGAACCTCTCGCCGCGACCGACTTTAATGTGGAGCTGTCCGACGTGAACGGTGATTTCTCCGCAGCCACCGTGATCGGGACAACGAACAGCACCTTCGCTACCGGCAGCATTCCATGCACGATCCCCGCTGGTACTTTACCAGGCACCGACTATCGGATCCGTGTCGTGACCCTTTCGCCGTTCTACGCACCGGTGCCGGTCGGTATCGTGGTGGAGCTGAGTACGGAGGTGGCTTCCATCGGAGCTTCCGGGATTCTCGTTCGCGTGGATAATGATGCGGTCCTCGTGGACTTGGGATCGACATCACTCGAGAACCCGACCTATCAGCTCCTGGACACGCGTGGAGCACGGATCGCCAGCGGACAGTTGAACGGTCAGGGTATTGGTCGCATTCCAACGGACGGTGCTCAAGGTGTGATGATCCTCCGGATCATGCACAGCAAGGGCATGGTCGTGCAACGGGTGTTCGTTCCTTGAGGACGGTTGGCGTGGTGAGGTTGGAAGTGTTGTTGGCGAAGGATGATAAGCGTCAATGACCCTTCGCCAGGGTCGAACGACTACGTCTTTCTCTCCTTCGTTGCCATGTCCGCATTCAGCCGCTTCACTTCACGATCGAAGTCCGACTCATACATCCTATCCTGAACGACACGGAATTTCTCGAATTCACCTTCGGCTTTCAGCTTGGCTTCCAGTGCGCTCACCTTGCCTTGGTCGGCCAACAGCGGGTACGACGATAGTTGCAGGAAATCCTTCAGGAATTCGATCCAGTCGGCCATGCGCATGACGATGCCGCGTTGTGCGCGGTTCTCGGCAAGGTCCAAATAAGCGCTCACGATCCGGTTCAATTCACTGAGGTGCTGTTCGTCCAAATAGTTCTTGGCAACGGTCACATCACTCTTCAGGATCTTGCCTTTGGGCGCGTGCCTCCATGTGCGCAAGCCGATGTTCAGCTTGGCGGCATCCACCTCGGCATAGATGGTCTCCACAGCGGTTCTGCCGGTGATGGCCCAATGCAATTCATTCTGCACGCTCGCAAAGAAGCTACGGGTGCTCTCGTCCTTCGCATCATAGTCGACGGAAAGTGCGTAGATGTCGGTGATCTTCTGGTAGAACCTGCGTTCGCTGGCGCGGATCTCCCGAATGCGCTCAGGAGTTCCTCGAAGTAGTCCTGCCCGAATTGCTTGCCCTGTTTCAATCTTGCATCGTCCAGCACAAAACCTTTGATGATGAACTCCTTCAGTGTGTTTGTGGCCCAGATGCGGAACTTGGTGGCACGTGTACTATTCACACGATAGCCGACTGCGATGATCACGTCCAAATTGTAATGATCCACATCCCGTGCAACCTCTCGATCACCCTCCAATTGAACTATTCGAATTTTTCGAATAGTTGCCTCTCCTGAAGCTCAGCCCCTTTGTAGATCTCCTTCAGATGGTAGTTGATCGTATTCACCTCCACGCCGAACAACTCAGCTATCTTCTTCTGGGTAAGCCAGAAGGTCTCTTCCTCTTAGAAGACCTCGATATGAACTTCACCCTGCGGGGTGCTGTAGAAGATGATGTTAGAGGTGTTCATGAGAATGAGTGACGTGGTTTCGGTCAACCAGCGAATGGCAACTTAGCTACAGGAAGAGGAAGTTGGATCAGTGAGGCTGGAAAAATGGTTGACCAAGGAATGGCACGTTTCCCATTAGCTCACGCAGCCACCGCCAGCACCCCCTCCAGCGCCTCCTTCGCCTGTTGCATAGTGGTGACTTCCCCCACGGAAAGCCGCAACGTTCCGTTCTTCTCGTAAACCTTGAACTTGCGCGGCTGCTGCTGCACGGCGCGTAGTATCGCAGTAAATATCTCGCTCCCGAAGAAGGGATGCTTCTGGTCTGCGATGAAGGTGCCGATGAGCTTGCCCTGCTTCAACTTCATCTTCTCCAAGCCTAAGCGCTCGCCGCTCCAGCGCAGGCGGATCGCTTCCATCAGGTCCTGCACTTGTGCGGGGACCGGGCCGAAGCGGTCCGCGATGGACGCGCTGAATTTCTCCAGCTCCTCGGCGTCCTTCAGATTGTCCAATGCGCGGTAGAGCGCGAGGCGTTCGGCCGTTTCGCTGACGTAATCGTTGGGGATCATCATGCGCAGATCCGTTTCCAATACGCAGTCGTCGGCGCGGTAGCGAGTGGCACCGCGTGCGAGTTGGCGGTCTTCGAAGAGTTCCTTGAAGTGCTCGTCCTTCAGTTCGCGCACGGCCTCTTCAAGGATCTTGTGGTAGGTCTCGAAGCCGATATCGTTTACGAAGCCGCTCTGTTCCGCGCCGAGCAGATCGCCCGCACCACGGATGTCGAGGTCCTTCATTGCGATGTGGATGCCGCTTCCCAGATCGCTGAACTGTTCGATGGCCTGCAGGCGCTTGCGTGAGAGGTCCGGCAAGAGGTGCGGACTGGGAGCAAGCAGATGGGCGAAGGCTTTCTTGTTGCTACGCCCCACGCGGCCGCGTAATTGGTGCAGGTCGCTGAGGCCGAAGTTCTGCGCCTCGTTCACGATGATGGTGTTCGCGTTCGGGATGTCGAGGCCGTTCTCCACGATGGTGGTGCAGACGAGCACGTCAGTCTCGCCTTCGATGAAGTCCATCATCACGGATTCGAGCTTGTGGCCTTCGAGCTGCCCATGGCCCACGGCGACGCGCGCACCGGGCACCAGCTTGCGGATCATGTCCGCGACGTACTCGATGTTCTTCACCTTGTCGTTGATGAAGTAGACCTGCCCACCACGCGAAAGCTCGTAGTCGATCGCTTCCTTGATCACCACCTCGTCATACGGATGCACGTTGGTCTGCACCGGGTAGCGGTTGGGTGGCGGCGTGCTGATGATGCTGAGGTCACGCGCCCCCATGAGGCTGAACTGAAGCGTGCGCGGGATCGGCGTGGCGGTGAGCGTGAGCGTGTCCACCGTGGCGCGCAGCGTCTTCAATTTGTCCTTCACGTTCACGCCGAACTTCTGCTCCTCGTCGATGATCAGCAGGCCGAGGTCTTTGTACTTCACGTCCTTGCTCACCAAGCGGTGCGTGCCGATGAGGATGTCGATCTTGCCTTCCTTGAGGTCCACGAGGATCTGCTTCTGGTCCGCCGCGCTGCGGAAGCGGTTGATGTAGTCCACGCGCACGGGAAGGCCCTTCATGCGTGCCGTGAAGGTCTTCCAATGCTGCAACGCGAGGATGGTGGTCGGGACCAGCACCGCCACTTGCTTGCTGTCGCATACCGCTTTGAAGGCCGCACGTATCGCCACTTCCGTCTTGCCGAAGCCGACGTCGCCGCAGACGAGCCGGTCCATCGGGACGGGCTTTTCCATGTCCTGTTTCACATCGGCAGTGGCTTTCTCCTGGTCGGGCGTGTCCTCGTAGATGAAGCTCGCCTCAAGCTCGGTCTGCAAGTAGTTGTCCGGCAGGAACGCGAAGCCCGGCTTGCTCTTGCGGTGCGCATAGAGTTTGATCAGATCGAAGGCGAGGGCCTTCACTTTCGCCTTGGTCTTTTCCTTCAGGCTCCTCCACGTGGGGCTGCCGAGCTTGCTCACGTTCGGCGCTGCGCCACCTTCCTCGCCGCTGTATTTGCTCACGCGGTGCAGGCTGTGGATGCCGACGTAGAGGATGTCGTTGTCGCGGTACTTCAGGCGGATCGCTTCCTGCATTTGTCCGCCCGCATCGATTGTCTCCAGTCCACTGAACACGCCGATGCCATGGTCGATGTGTACCACGAGGTCGCCGGGTTTCAGCTGCGTCAGCTCCTTCAGCGTGAGCGCCTGCGAGTTCTTGCGGAAACCTTCCTTCAGCCGGAAGCGGTGGTAGCGCTCGAAGATCTGGTGGTCGGTGTAGAGCGCCAGTTTCAGCTCACCGTCGATGAAGCCTTCGTGGAGGTCCAGCACCAAGGGCGTGAATGAAACCTCGTGCTCCAGGTCGCGGAAGATGGAGTAGAGGCGTTCGCTCTGCTTGGCGCCGTTGCACGCGATCAGGTTGGTGAAGCCCGCGTTCTGCTTGTTGTGCAGGTCGCCGCTGAGGATCTTGAAGTCTTTGGCGAAAGGTGGTTGAGGCCTTTGGCCGAAGTCTATCTCGGTAGCCTCAAGCTGCATGCCGTCAGCCTCGAGCTTGCGGCTTGGAGCTTGAGGCTTGAGGCTGGAACCCCAAAACACTTTCCGGAATCCCAATAGTCCCTTTGCTAACTCACTATCACTGGCCAATAGCTCCTCGGGCTTGGCGTGCTTCCCTTTCTCCGGCGTCCGAGCATAGACATCGTTCATCAACTGCAAGGACTTCACGGCCGTATCGCTGATCGCCTTCGGGTCCTGTAGCCAGATCACGGTATCCTCAGGGAGTTGCGCAAAGAAGGTCTGTTGCTTCGCCGCGTCTTCGTCCTGCAGGTCCGGTACGATCACCGCCTCGGCCAGGCGCTCTACACTTAGCTGGTCCTGCGGGTCGAAGCGGCGCACGCTCTCCACGGTATCACCATAAAGCTCAATGCGGTAAGGCTTGTCATTGCCGTAGCTGAACACGTCCACAATGCCGCCACGGATGCTGAACTGCCCCGGCTCGTAAACGAATTCCACGCGCTCGAAGCCGGTTTCGTGCAACCATTCCTCCAAGGTGTCGATCGGCAGTTCCTCGTTGCGCTTGATCGCCAACGAGTTCTTCTGCATCGTCTCCTTCCCCACTACGAGTGGGACCAAAGCCTCCGGATAGGTGACGATGGTGAGCTGCGAAGGACCCTGAGCTTGCTGAAGGGTCATTAACGTTTCCAGCACTTCCGTACGGGTCACGCGATCGCCGTCCTGGTGGCCTTCGGGATCATAGGGGGAACGTGAAGGGGCGGGGAAGAACAGTCGGTCCACCCTCTGGGTCGACGCTACAGGCGCTCCGTTTGGAGCGCCTGTACGGACTGCCTGCAACGCCTCCAGATCATTCATGAAGTACGCTGCCTCTTCCTTATCGCCGAGGATGAACACATGCGTACCGCCGCGCTTCTCACGGATGGCATTGGCGGCAAGTGAGCGGCCGCTGCCTATCAATCCGCTCAGGCGGATGCGCGCATGCGATGCGGTCAATGCTTCCGTAGCTTGCTTGCTGCGCGGGTCGTTGGCGAAGAGGGTGAGGAGGTCGGAAAGGGAGGTCAAATTCATAGAGGCCTAAATGCCCGAAAACCCGGTGCCGGATATTCCGGGCATCGGGTTCGGGAGTGGCGCAAAGGTAGCGTGTGGCTCGGCCCCTTACTACCCCTCCAAACCTTGCGCCAGCTCCATCATTTTCAGCACCGTGTTCCAGTTCCGTGCGGTGTTCACCACGCCGATACCCTTGTCGAATTTGGCCGCGAACTTGGAGGTGCCGAAGCCGTGCGGCGTGTGGAGGTAGGCCACATCGTTCACGATGACCAAGCCTTCGCCTTCAACGGCTACCGCACGTATCGCTTCCAAGGCTTCAGGCTTCGGGGTGGCGGCGAGCGTCGCAGCATGCAACTGCTTGCCCACCGTTACTTCCGGAAAAGGATTGTTGGCGATCACCGCATGCCATTCCGCGGCGGTAGGGGCGAAGATGGACTTGTCGAATCCAAAGTGCTCCCTGCACAGCTTGGCCACTTTGGCAATGGTCTTTTCCCGCGAGAGCGTACTTCGGACCAATGCGTTGCCGCTATTGATGTAGGTGGTGGCCCCGGTGAAGCCGGCCTTGGTCAGCGCTTCGCGGAGCGGTGCCACGGGCAATTGCGTGGCACCGCCCACGCCACGGAAGAGAAGGAGGTAGGTAACGGGTTTCGCCATGATGACAGCAGAAGATCTCTATTTCGGCCGTACTTAAAGTTGGCGGACGTGTGCCAGAAATTCCTGTTCCAGTCGGTAGCCTTCGTCGCGGTATTTGGTCAACCGGCCTGCGCCTTGTTTGAAGGCTATTTTCTTCGACCAGACGCCGAAGAGGAGGATCGGACAATAGCCTTCGTAGGAGATATGCTCCTCATCCGCCATCACCTCGAAGACGATCAGTGCGCCGCCGGTGGCTTCCTTGTAGTAGGTAGCGTGGCCCGTGTGGTCGATCAGTTTGAAGTAGATCGGTTCACCCATGCGATAGGTGCTCACCCGAAGCTTTCCCTTTTCGAAAGCCGCAGTGCTGAAGCCGCGTGAATTGAACCAGCGCGCTATTTGCGAACGTCGTTCAGTGGCCGGTCGGGAGGTGGTGGGCAGATGGAGCTGTGGCATGGTCGCAGAGATGCCAAGGTAGCGAAAGAGCGGTCCGCCGAAAAGTGCGATCACTCCTTTACCAAACGTAGCGTTTCCGCTTTGTCCGCCGTGGCGATGCGCACCAAATACACTCCGGGTCTCACGTCGGCCAGATCGAGCGTGCAGAGGTTTCGGCTGATGGCTTCCTGCCGCACGATGCGTCCTTGCAGATCGGTGAGCGTCAGCATGGCGGGTGCATTGTCCGAGCGCTCGATGCGTACCATTCCGTTCGCCGGGTTCGGGAAGAGACGTGCGGAGGATGCGTTGGCGCCAGTGATCCCGGTGAAGATCACCGGTACGGCTACCGATGGAGCGGAAGTACATCCGAACCCGTCCACCACGATCACATGGTAGTCGCCACCTTGTTCAACAGTGATGCATTGTGTCGTGTTCCCAGCTAGTGGAATTCCATTGCGGTACCACTGGATCTGCCCGTTGAGATCGGTGCAGAGCGTGGTGCCGTCCACCGTAACGACCGGTACTTGCGGCGTGCTTGGACAGCCCACCTGCGCCCTGTAGATGTCTCCGTACGCACCGCCTATCACGATGTAGCCGTCCACGTAGGCGGCATCGGTGATCCCCGCGTTGAGGATGTCCGGCAGTGCATTGTTCCAGGTCACACCGCCATCCGTGGACTTCACCGTTTGCCCGGTGCTGCCCACCGCGTATCCGGTGTCGTTATCGGTGAAAAAGACGCTCATGGTGGTCTGCGGCGTGCCGCCCATGTATGTCCACGTGTCGCCGCCGTCGGTGGTGCGGTGCTGCTTGGTCCAGCCGTGCATCGCATCGGTGAAGAACACGGTCAAGCTGCCACTCGTGGGGGGCAAAGGTTGCCACGTCACGCCGCCGTCCATGGTCCGGTAGTTGTCGCCGTACTCGCCCACGGCATAGCCCTGCTGATCATCCACGAACCAGAGGTCGCTGATGGTGATGTTGCCCACATCGAGCACATGCGTCCAAGTGGAACCGTTGTTGGTGGTGCGGTAGATGCCGCCGTACACCGCACCGCCGCCGACGATGTGCGTGTTGGCATTCAGGCTCCATGTGCATCGGATGGCCACGTTGGGGCCGGTGCCGTTAATGCCCGTTGCGAAATAGTCCGTGGTGCGGCCGAAGCTGCCACTGCTGCCACCACGGCAGCCGATGCCATCAGCACGCAGGTGGACACCCAGGCCACCGCTGGGTGCAGCTACCCATTTGCGGCCACCATCGGTAGTACGCAGCCCGTTGCCCGCTACGCCGATGCTGTCATTCGCGAAGCTCATCTTGTTGACAGTACCGGCGGAGGTGCCCTCGAACAAAACCGCCCAGCTCAGGCCAGCGTTGTGGGTCACTTGGATGCGCCCGTTGGTGCCCAGCAAACCGTAGCCGCTCGGCGTCAATGCCACGCTCATGTGTTCGGAGCTGCCCACTTGGATCTCCGTCCAGGTCTGGCCCCGGTCCGTGCTGCGGATCGTGCGCCCCCACCAGCCACAGGCCACGATCACATCGCCTTGCACGGCCATGGCGTTCAAGCTGTACGTGGTGCTGGAAGGGATCGAATCCCAAGTCACCCCGCCGTCGGTGGTTCGGATCACCTCGCCTGCGCTGCCCACCGCCACGCCCTCTTGGGTGCTGTAGAAGTGAAGGTCGCGCATCAACACAAGCTGATCGAAGGGGCCCACGTTCAGCCAGGTCAGGCCACCGTCGGTGCTTTTCAGCATTTCACCGGCGTAGCAGCTGGCATAGCCTGTGTCGGGGTTCAGGAACTGGATCGCCGTCATGTAGTTGCTGGTGCTCTGGCCGCTCTGCATCAGCGTCCACGAAACCCCGGCATCGGTGCTGCGGTATATCTTCCCGGTCTGCGTGCCCACCCAGCCCAACGTATCGTTGAGGAAGAACACACAGTTGAGGTGGCCGTACGTGGGATTGAAAGAAGAGGTGGCCGTGCGGAATCCATCGGTGGTGCGGTATACGGTGCCGCTGTTGCCCACGCAGATGCCGCGCACATCATCCCACATGTGGAGCGCCAGCGGTTTGTTCTGGAGCAAGTTCAGGCGCCGCTGCCAGGTCGCGCCGCCATCCTCCGTGCACAATACCGCGCCATTGGGCCAGTCGGTGATATAACCCACCAGGTCGTTCACCATCACGAGACTCTTGAATTCACTGGTGGTCTTGATGGGCGTGACGAGTTCCCATTGCTGGGCATAGGTCGCGGTACACGCGGCGAAGAGCAGGAATGTCAGGGTGTTTCTCATATCGACCACAAAGATGGGCTCGACCAAGTAAATGAATGGAACAAAAAGGTCCGGTCCAGACTTCCGATCGGGAAGTAATGCCGGTAGCTTCGCACCATCGATGGCACGTATGCTCCGTTATCTTCTGTTCGGACTCAGCTTCCTGATAGGGACTGTCGATGCACTAGCCCAGCGTATCGACAGCATCCACGTATTCAAACAGCTTCCGCCAAGGAAATATACCTCGGCCTCTGCGAACGCTATGGCGTGGAAGCTATACCGAAGCCATGTCCCCTGCACCGTGGTGAAAGGGCAACAGATGAGCACCGCCGGTGAAGCCATGAAGAGTTATGCGCCGGCTCGGCACATCTTCCGTGATCTACCGGGTCTGGAGCATCTGGCCATGGGCTGGTCCGGCGGAAGGCCCTTCACCCTCGCCGTGGCGGATGACATGGACCTGGTGATCAATTTCACGGCACGTACGGAGTACCGTATTTCCGGAATGACGGACCGCGTCCGCGTGCGGGCATTGATCGCTCGGATGATGGTGGAGTAGGGTCGTTTGGCGCTACAAGCGCCTACCTCGCACGCCCCGCGCTGCAAGCGCGGGCGGACACACTACCCCTTCATCACCTCCTCCACCATTGCCGTGCTGCCGATGAACAAGGGGCAGCGCTGGTGCAGTTCCGTGGGCTGAAGGTCCAAAATGCGGGTGGTGCCGTCGGTGGCGCTGCCGCCGGCCTGCTCGATCAACATGGCGAGCGGATTGGCTTCGTAGAGCAGGCGCAGTTTGCCGTTCGGCTTGTCGGCGGTGCCTGGGTACATGTAGATGCCGCCCTTCAGCAAGTTGCGGTGGAAGTCCGCCACCAGGCTGCCGATGTAACGTGCGCTCATCTTTTTCTTTTTGCAGCCATCGATGTAGCCACGCACATTCTCCGGGAAATCGAAATAGTTGCCCTCGTTCACGGAGTAGATGCTGCCGTCCTTGGGCACCTGCATGTTCGGGTGGCTGAGGCAGAAAACGCCGATGCTAGGGTCGAGCGTGAATCCGTTTACTCCGCTGCCGGTGGTGTAGACGAGCATGGTGCTGCTGCCGTAGACCACATAGCCTGCCGCCACCTGCTGACTGCCGGGCTGCAGGAAATCATCCAAGGTCACCTTCTCCGGGTCCAGCCGACGATAGATGGAGAAGATGGTACCGATGGAAACGTTCACGTCGATGTTGCTGGAACCGTCCAACGGATCCATGGCCACCACGTACTTGCCGTTCAGTGAAGCAGGATTGTCAAAGACGATGTGCTCATCCTCCTCCTCGCTGGCCACGGCACAGACCGCGCCCTGGTTGCGCATCGCGCTGATAAAGCGGTCGTTGGCGTAGACGTCGAGCTTCTGCTGGCGTTCGCCTTGGATATTGTGCGCGTTGGTCTCGCCAAGGATCTCGTTCACCAGCCCGGCCTTGTTCACTTCCCGGTTCACCAGCTTGGCAGCCAAGCGGATGGAGGTGAGCAGTTGGGTGAGATCACCGGTGGCGAAGGGGAAATCCTTTTCGCGTTCGATGATGAATTCCGAGAGGGTGGTGATGTTGGCCATTTCGATCAGATGATCAGATAATTTGATGATCAGATGATGATCATCCTCAACACTGATCCGTTGCAAATATCGGCTGTGCGCGATCTTTGGGCACTATGGAGATCACGATCCGCAAGGCGGAAGCCCGCGATGTGCCGCAGATGCTGGCTCTGGTAAAGGAGCTGGCGGTATTCGAGAAGGAGCCGGAAGCGGTGACAGTGACGGAAGAGCAGATGCGCGAGGCGGGTTTCGGGCCTGATGCAGTTTGGTGGGGCTGGGTGGCGGAGCGATCAGAAGATGGGATCATCGGAATCGCCATGTGCTATGAGCGCTATTCCACCTGGCGTGGGCGCGTGGGCTATCTGGAGGATATCGTGGTGACGGAAAATGCGCGAGGACTCGGTATCGGGGAACTCCTGTTCAAGGCATGCGCGGAGGAAGCGGTGAAGCGCGACTATCACCACATGACCTGGCAGGTGCTCGACTGGAACAAAGGTGCCATCCGCTTTTACAAGCGCTTGGGCGCAGAGCTGGACGGGCAATGGGTGAACGGCCGCTTGGACAAGGCGCAGCTCAGTAAACTTGCGGCGCAATGAAAGTCTTTAAGTTCGGCGGTGCCAGCGTGAAGGACGCGGCAGGTGTGCGCAATCTGGCGGAGGTGGTGAAGCGGTACGGGCTTGACGACCTCGTGATCGTGGTGAGCGCGATGGGCAAGACCACCAATGCGCTGGAGGAAGTGGTATGGGCGTGGATCGACGGCCGACCGACCGATGACAAAGTGGACGCTTTGGAACAGGTACATTCCGAAGTGCTCCATGAGGTCGCCCCGCATGATGAGGGAGCCGGGAAGCTCTTGACCAACCACTTTCATGCCTTGCGGGCCATCCTGAAGCATCCGGCCACGAAGGATATTGACCTGCACTACGATCAAGTGGTGTCGTTCGGAGAGCTCTGGAGCAGCGTGATCGTCAAGGCCCACTTGGACGCCTCCGGGATCACGAGCGCGTGGTGGGATGCCCGCACCGTGGTCCGGACGGACGGGAGGCACCGCAGCGCGTCAGTGGATTGGGAAGCCAGCGCCGACGGGGCAGCGATCCTGCGCGCCCATGTTCCGGACGCGCCGTTCCGTGTGGTGACGCAAGGCTTTATCGGCGGGGCGAAGGACGGCACCACCACCACGCTCGGCCGTGAAGGCTCGGATTTCTCCGCAGCGATCTTCGCCTATCTCTTGGATGCCGAAAGCGTGACCATCTGGAAGGATGTAGCCGGCATGTTCAATGCCGATCCCAACCGGTTCGCCGATACCACCTTGTTGGAGCATATCAGTTACCGCGAGGCGATCGAGCTCAGCTACTTCGGTGCCAGCGTGATCCATCCCCGCACCCTGCAGCCCTTGCAGCGCAAGAACATTCCGCTCTACGTGCGCTCCTTCTTGGATGCGGAGGTCGCAGGAAGCACCATCAGTGATGCCACGGACCGCGACACGCTCGTGCCTTCCTTCATCGTGAAGCCGAAGCAACTCCTCATCAGCATCACCCCGCGCGACCTCAGCTTCATCGTGGAGGAGAACCTCAGCGGCATCTTCAAAAGCTTCGCTGATCGGCAGGTGCGCATCGAGCTGATGCAGAACAGTGCCTTGGCCTTCAGCGTTGCGGTGGATGATTCACCCCGTGCCCGACAGCTTATCGAGGAACTACGGAAGGATTATGAGGTGCGCTACAACGAGAGTTGCGAGCTGATCACCGTGCGCCACTACGACGAGGCCACGCTGAAGCGGCTGCTGAACGGCAAGGAGCCGCTGATCGAACAGCGCTCACGCACTACCGCGCGCTTCGTGGTGAATTAGCCTTTTGCACCTTCTGACGCTTCGCCAACCGGCGTGCCAGCTTGCCGATGGTCATGCCTTGCACGAGAATGGAAAAGGTGACCACGATGTACGTGAGCGTGATCCACAGGCCGCGATCGAACGTGTCGCCCAGGGAGATCGCCATGGCGATGGAGATGCCCCCGCGCAGGCCGCCCCAGGTGAGCATAAGCAGGGTGGGGTGGTGCATCCGCTCCTTGAACCGGATGAGCTGTGCGGGCACCCAGACCGAGACGTAGCGCACCACGAGGATCAGCAGTATCGCGATGCCGCCAACGACGAAGTGGATCGGGTCCAGTTTCACCACAAGCAGCTCCAGCCCGATCAACACGAAGAGCATGGCGTTGAGGATCTCATCGATCAGCTCCCAGAATTTGTCCACGTATTCCTCGGTGATCTTGCTCATCGCATGCTTCTTGCCGTGGTTGCCGATGAGGATCCCTGCCGCTACCATCGCCAAGGGCCCGGAGACATGCAGCGCCTGGGCCAGCGCATACCCGCCCATCACCACTGCCAACGAAAGCAGCACCTCCACCTTGTAGTTGTCGATGCTGCGCATCATCACGAAAGTGATGTAGCCGATGACCAGGCCGAACGCGATGCCGCCGACGGCCTCCTGCACGAACAACACAGCCACTTCGGACCACCCGAATGACGCGGGACTTTCGGAGATCTCCAGAATGGTGAGGAACACCACCACCGCCACGCCATCGTTGAAGAGCGATTCCCCGGCGATCTTCATCTCCAATGAGGGCGGAACCTTCGCCTCCTTCAAAATACCGAGTACCGCGATGGGATCGGTGGGGGAGATGAGCGCGCCGAAGAGAAGGCAGTGCAGGTATTCCATCGGGATGCCAAAGGCCGCCAACAGGTAGAACATCACGGTGCCCACCAGCATCGTGCTCGTGATCACGCCCACCGTGGAAAGCGCCATCACCGCCCATTTCTCCTGTCGCAGTATGTCAAGCTTGATGTGGATCGCTCCCGCGAAAAGCAGGAAACCCAGCATGTTGTTCATCAGCAGGCGTGAAAGATCAAGATGCTGCACCAGTGATTGCATGTCGCCCAACACGTGCGGCATCATTTTGCCAACCGCTACCAGCAGCACCGAGAACAGCAGGGCCAAGAACATCAGGCCGATCGAAGAAGGCAGCTTCAGCACCCGGAAATTCACGTAGGCGAAGAGCGCCGCAATTACGATCAGCAGGGAGAAGGTGGCGAAGGTGCCCATGGGATGCGGTCGGATCGGGCGGAAAGCTACGGCCTTGCACTATGTGGCGTACAAACGGAACAAGTGCGGTCTGGCGATAGATTCGCCCCATGGTCCGCACCCTTTCAAGCCGAGCACGGCGATGGTCCCTGTCCCTCCTTTGTGTGGGATGCGCCTTGGTATTGCCCGCTCAAAGCCGGACCAGTGCAGCGGACAGCTTGAAGGCCGAGGTCGCTGAACAGCGCACATCATTGGTCCTGGCGGACAGCACGGGTGACCTTCCGGCAGCCTTCTCGGGAAGAATGCGCTTGGTACCCTTGGTGAGCAAGACCGAGGCTGTGAAACTGTTGAAGCAAGCGTTTGCGATCGCCAATGACATGGGCCGTCCCGACCTGGGATCAGTAGCCCATCGGGAACTCGCCCAGCGCTATGACAACGCTGGGAATAGTGCCTCCGCTTACACGGAAGCCTTGCTGAGTGATTCGCTGGAACGCCTCAGCGCAGCACGCCAACGGGACAGCCTGAACGACCAACATACCATGACGATGGCCCGCCTAATGGCGGTCAAGGACAGTTCAGTTCAAGCAGGGGCCGGGCGTGAGCGGCGGATCGCAGAGGCGCTGTTGGAGGTGCAACGTAACGCGGACCGTTGGATGTGGATCGCGCTGGCCACGGCGGGCGTGGGCCTGTTGCTGGTGATCGGCCTGCTCTACCGCATGGGAAGCACGAGCCGCAAGCTCCGCACTTCCATCGAAGCCTTGCGCAGCGAGATCGAAGCCTTGAAGAAACCGGTCAACCGGTTGAAGGAGCTCCCTGATCGGGAAGACGTGGTCTGCGCCATTCCTGAAAGCGGTCTGTATGAAGCTCCGGCAATTGCCTTGGATGAAGCCATGGACCCGGTGGTGGTGGCGATGTTCCGCAAGTCAGCGCCGGAACGCTTGGCCACGCTGCAACAGGCCCGTGAACAGGCAGATCACGCGAAAGTGGTCCGTGTGGTGCATTCCCTGAAGCCGCAGCTCATCAGTTTTGATCAGGAACGTTTCACGCCGTTGTGCGCAAGGCTCATGACGACAGGTGCGGAACAGAACAAGCAACTATGGTCGGCGGACCTTGATGCGCTGGAGGCGGCTATTTCGGATCTGCTGATCAAGGCGGGTCACTGACGCGAGGCGATCAGCGCCATGGCCTCCCTTGGCTTGTCCGTGATGAGGCCGTCCACTTCGAGGTCCAGCATCCGGCACATGTCGGCCATGTCGTTCACTGTCCAGACCAGCAGCCCGATACCTTTTTCACGAAGCTCCCCGGCCATCCGAGCGTTTGCGATGGAGTACGCCGGGCTGTAATAGCGCGGGGTGAAACTCAACCGGCGGAGGTTCGATTCCACTCCGTCCGCATTCTCCACCAGCAGCGCCAAGGGCAGGTCGGGGGCCAAGGCATGCATGGCCTCCAGTATGGCGATGTCGAAGCTTTGCACCAAGCAACGGTCGGTGATCCCGAGTGCGATCACGTCGCGCAGCACCAGCTCCGCAAAGCGTTCGGGCGGAGGCTGAAAGGTGCCGTAGATCAGCGGCTCGCTCTTGATCTCGATGTTGAAGGACGGCGCACTGGCTTTCCGTTCCGCCGAAGAAGCGCCCACGGCGATGACAACTTCGGCGAGCGTGGGTTTGTGCCAACCGGCCCAAGGTGGCGCGTGTTCTTCAGCACGGTGCGCCGGGACACAGCCGAAGCGCTGGACTTCCAAGAGCGGGAGTTCGAAGATGTTGATCGCGCGCCCTTCTTCCTCGCTGAGCGCACGCCCTTCCGGATCGCGGCAGGTGTGATGGTCGATCCATGCCTCGTGGCTCACCAGCACATGATCGTCGCCGGTGATCACCACGTCCATCTCCAACCATTGGCATCCGGTGGCGGCGGCGAGCAGAAAGGCGGGAATGGTGTTCGCCGGTACGGCATCGTCGCAGCCGCGGTGGCCGTGGACCTGGGTGGTGTTGGTCATCGTTGTGGCCGCCAAGGTAGAGTAGTCAAGGTTCCAGCAAGGACCTTCGCGCATTAGTTCCATCAACGTCCCACGGAGTGGACGTTGATGCCCTCGTGTCCTCAGGATCCCCTACGGGAGATCGTTGAGGGAACTAGAGCTTCCTGTCCGCGAAGTCGTTCAGGATCTTGTCCGCCAGCACGTTTGCCAGCTTGAAGTAGCTCTCCGCCGTGAGGCCCGCCACGTGGGGAGAAAGCAGCACCTTCTCATTTGCGTAGAGACGCTTCAGGACCGGGTCCTCCTGTTCCGCGTTCAGGCCCAAGAGCGTGCGCTCCTCGAATTCCAGCACGTCCAAACACGCGCCGCGTACCTTCTCGGAATCAATGGCATTCAACAAGGCGGCGGTGTCCACCAGCGGCCCCCGGGCGGTGTTGATGAACCACACCGGTTTTTCGCAGCGCGCGAAGAAGGCCGCGTCAGCATAATGCTCCGTCTCCGCCGTGAGCGGCAGGTGCAGGCTGATCACGGCGCAGCGCTCCAACAATTCGTCCAGATCGACCTCTTCCACTTGCTCATTGCCAAAGCCTTCGCGGTATTTGTCGTAGGCCAGCACGTTCACGTCAAAGCCTTGCAGGCGCTGCGCGAAAGCCGAGCCCATCTGCCCGAAACCGATGATGCCCACGTTGTTTCCGCCCAGTTCGCTCCCGGAATTGGACTTGCGGTCCCAGATGCCTTGGCGCACTTCACGGTCCGCCGTGGGCAGCTTGTTCATCAGTGCCAGCAACATGCCCACGGCGTGTTCGGCCACGGCACCGCGGTTGCCCTCCGGCGAGCTGTACAGACGGATGCCGCGGTCGGCGCAATACGCCCGGTCGATGTTCTCCATGCCCGCACCGCAGCGCGCGATGAACTTCAGCTTCGGCGCATGGGCCAGTGTGGCCGCGTCCAGCACCCGGCTGCGCACCACCAGACCTTGGGAGTCGTGCAGTTGTGCGAACAGCTCCTCTCCAATGAATTCACTTAGGTCTTCGCAGGTATGGCCCGCCACGGTCAGCCGTGTGCTAAGGACCGGATGCACACTGTCGACGAAGTTGATCTTCATAGCAGGATATCCCGGAGGAAGAGCGAGGCGATGCTGAAATAGATCACCAGCCCGGTGACGTCCACCACCGTGGCCACGAACGGTGCCGAGGAGGTGGCGGGATCCAATCCGAGACGTTTCAGTACCAAAGGGAACAAGGAACCCATGAGATTGCCCCAGAGCACCACCCCCAACAAAGTGATGGAGACGACCATCGCCACCGGTAACCAATGAGGACCGTACAGATCTGTGAACTGGCTCCAGATGGCCACGCGCCCAAAGCCGATCACCGCCAGAATGACGCCGAGGATAAGGCCCACACTGCTTTCGCGGCGCACGATGCGCCACCATTCCGAAGTGCTGATGTCGCCCAATGCGAGCGCCCGGATGATGAGCGTGCTGGCCTGGGAGCCGGTGTTGCCCCCGCTGGAGATGATCAAGGGCACGAAGAGCGCCAATATCACCGCTTTGGCGATCTGGTCCTCGAAGAAGCTCATCGCGGTGGCCGTAAAGCTCTCACCGATGAACAGCACAACCAGCCAGCCGGAGCGCTTCTTCACCATTTCCCACAAACTGCTGTGGCTGTACGAATAATCCAGCGCTTCCATACCGGCCATGCGTTGCGCGTCCTCGGTCTCCTCTTCGCGGATGGCGTCCACCACGTCGTCGATGGTGATGCGCCCCAGCAGTCGACCACGGTCGTCCGTCACCGGCAGCATCACCAGATCGTATTTCTCCATCAGGCGGTTCACCTCCTCCACATCTTCATGCGCCTTCACGCTGATGACATCGGGGTCGTACACGTCCTTCACCGGGGTGCGTAGCGATGTGGTCAGCAACGCCTTCAACGGGATCGTGCCCACCAGCCGATCGTGGTCGTCCACCACGAGGATCACATAGATGTCATCGATCAGGTCGGCGTGTCCCCGCAGTTGCCGCACGCATTCCAACATGCTGCTGTCCGCGTTCACCTTCACCAGCTCCTTGGCCATGAGGCCGCCGGCGGTGTTCTCGTCGTAGGTGAGCAGCTCGTTGATCTCCTTGCGCTGCTCACTGTCCTCGATGTTCGCCAGCACCTCTTCACGCACCTCTTCGGAAAGCTCCGCGATCATGTCGGCCGCGTCGTCCGAATCGAAGTGCTCGATCAGTTCCTCGGCGATCTCTTTCCCGGTGTAGTTGCCGAGCAGGTCGTCACGCCGGTCCTCCGGCACTTCCAGCACCACCTCGGCGGCGAGTTCCGGCTCCAGCCGCTCAAAGAGGTACTGCGCTTCCTTCAGCTCCAGCTGATCGAGGATCTCCGCAAGGTCGGCCGGGTGAAGGTCCTTGACGGCCTCCAGCAGTTCCTCATCGCGCTGTTGCGCAACATGCTCCTGGATCCGCTCCAGGTTCGCTTTGCTGAGGGTGAAGGTCATGCCGCGGCGCCGATCGTTATGGCGGATCGGCCCGCGAAACTACGCAACCGGGGAAGGCTCACGCATCCGGCCCCGCACACAACTGCGTCAGTGTGATGAAGTCGCCCACGGACAGCTGCTCGGCGCGCTGCCGGGCGTATTCAGCGGGAACGCCGTCCTTCAATGGCGCAAAGGCCTTTAACGCATTGTGAAGGGTCTTCCGCCGCTGGCTGAAAGCCGCCTTCACCACGCGGAAGAGCATCTTTTCATCGCAAGGCGGATGTAGCCTTTCATTGCGTCGCATGCGGATCACCGCGCTGCGCACCTTCGGTGGTGGGATGAAGGAATCCGGCTCGACGAGAAAGAGCACTTCCATGTCGTACCACACTTGGGAAAGTACACTGGTGATACCGTACGTACGGCTGCCGGGTCCGGCGCAGAGCCGGTCCGCCACTTCCTTCTGGAACATGCCCACCAGTTCCGTTACCCGGTCGCGGTTCTCCAACACCTTGAAGACGATCTGCGTGCTGATGTTGTACGGGAAGTTGCCGATCACCGCCAAGGGGCCGTCACCAACGCGGGAGAGGTCCATCCCCAACAGGTCGCCTTGCATCACGCGGAGTTCCGGCCAGGTCGCGTGCAGGTGCGCAACGGACTCACGGTCCAGTTCGACGCAGGTGAGGTCGATGTCGGTGCGGCCGATGAGGTGCTTGGTGAGCGCGCCGGTTCCGGGGCCTACTTCGATCACATCGCGGTAGCCGCCGTGGTGGGTGAGTGCCTCGGTGATCCGCAGCGCGATCTCCTCGTCCTTCAGGAAGTGCTGCCCGAGGTGCTTTTTCGCCCTGACCTGCATCCGGGATCAAGCGTTGTGGACCACTTCCAAAAGGGTGCGGAAAGCGATGGCCTTGCCGCCGTAGTACTTCTCCGATTCGGCCTTCAGCCGTTCCGCATGCTCTTCGCGGTAGCGCTCGTAGGCCGCCATGTCGGTGCAGGTGTATTGGATGGCGTAGGTCGCGCCGGAATCACCTTCGCTCAGCACGCGGCAGATACGGGCATCCTGGAAATGGCCCGTCGCCATCACTTCCGGCAGGTGCGTGTTCCGCATCCAGGCCAGCCACATCTCATGCACTTCGTTGTCCACGCTTACCGTGACGTTGTAAATGATCATGGGGTGGGACCGTTGAGGAATTGCTGTTCCGGCGTGGTCAGGTTGTCCCGGTCGCCGCGCAGGCGCCGGTAGTGCTCGCGGGCATCGGCCACGAAGATGCTCCCGCTCTGCTCGAACAGCAGCTTTTCATACCACTTCTTCGCTTGCTCCTTGTCGCCCAGGTCGTTCTCGTAGAGTTTGCCGAGGTCGTACATCGCATTGTCCACGAGGATGTCGTTCGGATAGAGTTCCACTACCTTTTCCAGGTAGCCCGCGGCCTCGGTGTACTGGTGGCGGGCATGTGCGATGCTGTACCGGGCGTAGAGCACATCGTCGCCGAGGCTGCCCATGGGGAAGCGTGCGGTGAGCGTGTCAAGGACCGCGATGGCACTGTCGTACCGATGCTGGAATGTGAGCAGCTGTGCTTCGGCAAAGAGGCTGAGCCCGGGGCTGACCGTGTCCGTGCCAAGGTTGTCCGTGATCAGCAGGGAAAGCTCCATGGCATCATTGGCGATGAGCTTGCTGGTGCTGGCCTTCAGCACGTCCAATTGTGCTTTTGCCCAGAGGAAATCACCGGAGTAGAAGCTCACTTTGGCATTGCGGAGGCGCGCCTCGTGGCCAAGGATGTCCTGCTTGAAATCGAGGTCCACCTGCGAGTAGAGGAGGGAGGCGTCCCAGATGTCGCCTTCCAATACTTGGATGTCGCCAAGCTCCAGTTTCAGTTGGGCCTGCTCCTTGCGCCCGAGCCCGGGCATGTTGATGGCATCCTGCAAGAGCGCCACCGCACCGGGACTGTCATTGAGATAGTACGCCTTGAGGTCCGCCAGCCCGCTGACAAGCTTGATGTTCGCAGGTGTGCGCCCCAACTCGCTCAAGGTGCTTTCATAGAGTTGCCGCAGGTGGTCCAATCGCTCTTGGGGCGGATCGGTCTCGTCGCGCACCTGGGCGTCCAGCGCGTTGACCAGCCCGATCCGGGCTGCACCGTACCAAGGCGAATCCGCGCCGTTGGCCACCACGTACTCGTAGCATTTCGTCGCGGTCGCCCATTCTTTGTTGGTCACCGCGATGTCGCCCAAGGCCATCAACCTTTGGCCGCCCTCTTTGAAGCGCTGGTCCATGGCCTTGCTCTGCACGAAGGCGCTGTTGAGGTCCTTCCGCTGGATGTACATCCAGATCAGCATCTCCTGGAAGAGCGTATTGTCCGGGTTCTTCTGGATACGCCGCAATAGTTCCGTCCGCAGGAGGTCCGAGCGGTCATCCGTGCTGGTGAAGTCGATGAAGCGGCCGACCCCGTTCTGCACGGCCTGCAGGTAGCTGGGATTGGTCTGCAGCAGGTCCATATAGTCGCTGATCATGCCGGCCACATCGCCCTTGGCGGCGCGGAGTTCGGCCGTCTCATAGAAGAAGTCCGTGGAGCTGGCCTTCAACAACTTCCGCCCACGCTCGTAGGTCTGGAGCGCGTAGTCCAGTTCATTGTTCCGGGTGAAGGCGTTGGCGAGGTTGCGGATCGAGCCTTGGTCCGGCTTCAGCTCTTTCAGGGCCTTATCGAACTGCTGTTCGGCTTTGCCGGTGTCGCCCTCCAGCTTTTTCACCATGCCCATGTCCACCAGATAGCGCGGGTCCCCGCTCTGCTTACGCATGCGGTCCTTGGCGAGCTTTTCCGCGTCATCGTACTGCTTCACACCCACATAGGCCTTGAGCAATTGCTCATAGTAGAGCGAGGTTGGTTGTTGGCCATACAGTTTCTCATAGTAGAGGATGGCCTTGGCATATTCACCCTGCCGCATGTACTCCGCAGCGAGCTGTTCGTCCGGGCCTCCCTGTGCCCACGCGCCGATGAAGACGAGGCATGCCATCCCAAATAAGACGCCGCGGAGGCTGCGGATGGGAGAGGCGGCGTTCATTGGCGAAGCAGGGAATCAATCGCGGCGCGGTAGGTCGTGCGGTCAAGGATGAGCTGTTTGGTGGCCATTTCCACTTGGCCCAGATCGTTCCGGAGCGATGAATTCCAACCCTCTTCCATGGCAAGGGCGTTTTCGCGTGCTTCCTTGTTCATCAAACCTTGGTCCATGTCGTGCCGCAAGTTGCGGAGCCGCATCAGGGTGCTGTCTATCCGGGTCTGTTCCGTGTGGCGTTCGGCCAAGAGCCGGGGCAAGCGTTCAGCCATGGCCTGGTGGTAGTTGCCGAGCACTTGTGCCTCGTGCGGGCGCAGGGTATCCCGGAAACGCTGCTCGATACCGGGCCGTTCCGCCTCGAACAAAGCATGCATGTGGTGCAACGCGGTGGTGTCCATGCCGATCAGTTCCATGCGCAGGCTGTCCGTCTCTTCGATCATTCGTTCCACGATGGCCATTTCGGAGGGGTCGGCGCGGTGGGTGCAGGCCGTCAGTAGGCCACCCGAACCCAACGCAAGGAGGACCGCCGCCGGTATGGTCCGCATCATTTTTTCACGATCAGGTCGAAACCGGTATAAGGCCGCAGAGCCGCAGGGATGCGGATACCTTCCGGCGTTTGGTTGTTCTCCAGCAACGCCGCCACGATCCGTGCCAAAGCCAAGGCGCTGCCGTTCAGCGTATGCGCCAGCCGGGCTTTCTTGTCCTCTCCCCGGTAGCGCAACTTCAAGCGGTTGCTCTGGTAGGTCTCAAAGTTGCTGATGGAGCTCACTTCGAGCCAGCGTTTCTGCGCTCCCGCGTAAACCTCCATATCGTAGGTGATCGCGCTGGTGAAGCCCATGTCGCCTCCGCAGAGCAACAATTGCCGCCACGGCAATTCCAAGGCGTTCAACAGGCTTTTCACGTGATCGGTCATTTCCTCCAGCGCGGCGTTGCTGTTCTCCGGGGTTTCCACGCGCACGATCTCCACTTTGTCGAATTGGTGGACGCGGTTCAAGCCGCGCACGTCCTTGCCGTAGCTGCCCGCTTCGCGGCGGAAACAGGGCGTATGGCCCACGCGCTTGATCGGCAGTTCGGCCTCGTCCAAGATCTCGTTCCGGAAAAGGTTGGTGATGGGCACCTCCGCCGTGGGGATCAGGTAAAGGTCATCCACCGTGGCCTGGTACATCTGGCCCTCCTTGTCGGGCAATTGGCCGGTGGCGAAGGCGGATTCGGCATTCACCATCAAGGGCGGCATCACTTCCACGTAGCCCGCCTGAATGGCGCGGTCCAAGAAGAAGGCGATGAGCGCCCGCTGCAGTTTTGCGCCTTGGCCGGTGTACACGGGAAAGCCCGCGCCGGTGAGCTTCACACCCAGCTCCAAGCTGAACAGCTTGTATTCCTCCCCGAGGTCCCAATGCGGTCTGGCGCTTTCGGATAGCTGCGGCAGGTCGCCGTTCTGTGCCACGGTCATGTTGTCCTCCGGCGTTTTTCCCGGTGGAACGCGGTCCTGAGGAACATTCGGGATGGTGCAGAGGTGCTCATGCAGGGCGCGTTCGGCCCCGGTCAGTTCGTCCTTCAGCTCCGCGATGCGGTCCTTCAGCTCGGCGGTGTGTTTTTTGGCGGCCTCGGCCTCATCCTTCTTGCCCGCCTTCATCAGCTCCCCGATGGTGCGGCTTTGGTCGTTCATCTCGGCAAGCTTCGCGTCCAGCATGTTCTGCGTGCTCCGGCGGTGCTCGTCCAGCTCGGCGGCTTTCGAGAGCAGGGCATCGGCATCGAGATTGCGTTTGGCCAAGCGGGCGCGGGCCTCGTCGGGCTTGCTGCGCAGGTAGGCGGTCTCCAGCATGGGATAGGTTTCGGTAGAACGCGCGAAGGTAAGTTGCTGGGGGACAGGGCTGGCGTAATGCTCTCCTAGGCGCTCCATACCTTTGCAGCCCACAGTCCCATGCCCGTAGTCCACATCACCCGCCGCGAGCGTTTCAGCGCCGCGCACAAGCTCGGCCGCCCCGAATGGAGCGCCGAGAAGAACCTGGCCACCTTCGGCAAGTGCTCAAACCCCAATTGGCACGGGCACAACTACGAGCTTTGGGTGACGGTGAAAGGCGAGACCAGTGCGGAGACCGGCTTCGTGGTGGATCTTTCCGCACTGAGCCGATTGATGCACGAGCATGTGATCGACCGGGTGGACCACAAGAACCTCGACTTGGACGTCCCCTTCCTGAAGGGCGTGGGCAGCACCACGGAGAATTTGGCCGTGGCCATCTGGAGGCAGTTGGAAGGCCCCATCGCCGAGATCGGCGGCACGCTCCATTGTGTGAAGGTCCAGGAGACGGAAAACAACAGCGTTGAATATTTCGGCGAATAGTCATGGCAAAAACCACAGGAAGGAAGCGGACCGTGACGGCGAGGGCAAGTCGTGCCTCCAACGGCACCGGCTCCGATGAGATCTTCGACGGCTACCAGCGTATCGACAAGTTCGAGCCGGAGAGCGTGGAGCGCATCGGCGAGCTCTACGGCGATATCTTGAAGGCGATCGGAGAGGATCCCGAGCGCGAGGGCCTGAAACGCACCCCGGAGCGCGTGGCGAAGAGCCTGCAGTACCTCACTCACGGCTACGATCTGGATCCGGCCGCCATCCTGCGCAAGGCACTCTTCAAGGAGGACTACAGCCAGATGGTGGTGGTTAAGGACATCGAGGTGTACAGCCTGTGCGAGCACCACATGCTGCCCTTCTTCGGAAAGGCCCACGTAGCGTATATCCCTAACGGCCAGATCACCGGGCTTAGTAAAATACCCCGCGTGGTGGACGCCTTCGCGCGGCGTCTGCAGGTACAGGAACGGCTTACCAACGAGATCCGCGACTGCATTCAGGACACGTTGAAACCCATGGGTGTCGCCGTGGTGATCGAGGCGGCGCACCTTTGCATGCAGATGCGTGGCATCCAAAAGCAGAACAGCGTCACCACCACTTCGGCCTTTACCGGCATCTTTCTTGATGACCACCGCACACGCGAGGAGTTCATCAAGCTCATCTCCGCCAAACTCCACTGATCACAACCCACGCCAAGAACCATGTTCCGTAGTTCCCTTTCCTCCCTTGCGCCCGAACAGCAGATGCACCCGGGCATGGTCGCCAACCCGGATGATGTGCGCGCCTTCCTTGCCAAGGTCTTCACTTACATGACCTTAGCCCTTGTCATCAGTGGCGGTGTGGCCTACTGGTTCGGGCATGATATGGGCCTGATCTCCCGCTTGATCAACGTCGAGACCGGGGGCATGACCATCCTCGGCTGGGTGGTGATGCTGGCACCTTTGGCGTTGGTCTTCATCATGAGCGGCATGATCAACCGCCTGAGCGGAAGTATGCTGCTCACTGTCTTTATTGCCTATTCGGCACTCACAGGTGCCAGTCTGTCATTCATCTTCCTGGCCTACACGGCAACTTCCATCGCCACGGTATTCTTTGTCACGTCGGCGGTGTTCGGGCTCATGGCGGTGGCGGGCTACACCACCAAGACCGATCTTACCAAGCTCGGCAGCCTCCTCTTCATCGGCCTCATCGGCATCGTGATCGCCATGGTGGTGAACATGTTCATGAAGAGCGATACCATGGGCTACGTGATCAGTGTGCTCAGCGTGATCATCTTCACCGGCCTCACCGCCTACGACATGCAGCGCCTGAAGAACCTCGGCGGCACGATGATCAGCGGTACCGAGGTCGCCCAGAAGATGGCCCTGATGGGCGCCTTGAGCCTGTACCTCGATTTCCTCAACCTCTTTCTCTCGCTGCTGCGTCTTTTCGGGGACCGTAAGTAATGGAACGCTGATGACGCTGAATGGGCTGATCAACGCAGATCTGAAGCGTCCGTAAGTGCCGGGGAACCGACTAGGAATTCACTTGCCTCCCCTGTTGCCTAAGGCATGCAAACAAGGCTAAAATGCCATGTTAGGTCCGCTGCGGCCTGACCCTATCTTTGAAAACATTAATCTGCGGCATGAAAGCATACGTCTTCCCCGGCCAAGGCAGCCAGTTTCCCGGTATGGGCAAGGATCTCTATGAGTCCGATGCCAACGCGCGGGTCTTTTTCGAGCACGCCAACAACGTCCTCGGCTTCAACATCACCGACGTGATGTTCAGCGGCAGCGATGAGGACCTGAAGCAGACCAACGTCACGCAGCCGGCGATCTTCATCCACAGTGTGATCCGGGCCAAGACGATGGGCGATGCTTTCCAGCCGGACATGGTGGCGGGGCACTCGCTCGGTGAGTTCAGCGCCTTGGTGGCCGCCGGTGCGATGGAGTTCAGCGATGGACTGAAGCTGGTGGCCGCACGCGCCAACGCGATGCAGAAGGCCTGCGAGGCCCAGCCCGGCACCATGGCCGCCATCCTCGGCATGGAGGACGAAAAGGTGGAAGAGATCTGCGCGTCCATTCCGGGCATCGTGGTGCCCGCCAACTACAACTGTCCCGGCCAATTGGTCATCAGCGGAACGCTGGAAGCCGTGAATGCCGCCTGCGAAACACTGAAGGCCGCCGGTGCGAGACGCGCGCTACTGCTGCCCGTGGGCGGGGCCTTCCACAGCCCATTGATGGAGCCTGCCCGCGCCGAGCTTGCAACGGCCATCGCCTTCACACCCATCGTGGACCCGCGCTGCACCATCTATCAGAACGTGGATGCCCGCGGCCACAAAGACCCCGCCCGGATCAAGGCCAACCTCATCGCGCAGCTCACCGCCCCCGTGCGCTGGACGCAGATCATGCGTAACATGCTCACCGATGGTGCGGACAACATCGTGGAATGCGGCCCCGGGAACGTGCTGCAAGGGCTGTTCAAGAAGGTGAACAAGGAGGTGGCGACGAGCGCGGCGTAGCTGCGATCGGCCTTCAAACGGGTTCAACATCTTGGAGGGCCTTCGGAGCCGCACCCTGCAATTCTAAAATGAAATTTTAGAATTGCAGGGCTCGTTCTATCAAATGCTACTGGATCTTGGGTGACGTTGGATCCAACTCACAACGTCGCGTTCAGCAACTTCCCACCGTCGATCAGCTTGTGCAAGTATGGTTCGGTGCGCGCGGCCTGCATCGCCTCGATGTGCTTCATGCTGTGGCAGTCGCTGCCAACGAGATCGTACCAGCCTTGGTCCGTGATCTTTTCGGCCTGCTTTTTCGTTGCGGGGCCATAGGCACCCGTCAGGGCGATCATGTTCAGCTGGAACAGCACGCCCCGGTCCTTCAACTTCTCCATGGTGCTCATGTCCGTGTACCAGAACTGATAGCGTTCCGGATGGGCCAGCACCGGTCTGAACCCTTGGGTCTGTAGTTCGAACACGGCGCTCAACAGCATGGACGGTTCGCTGATGAAAGGCAACTCGAAAAGCACCATGTCATTACCAAAAGTCAGCAGTTTTTGCGCCGTGGTCTTTTCCAGGAGATCGTGGTCCAAGTAATACTCCGCGGCAGCGTCGATCTCGATCACCAGGCCTTCCTCTTTTATCGCACGCCTTACCTTCTCCAATCCGCCAAGGATCACTTCCGGTGGGTTCTTATAGCCGTCCGCCATGCTGTGGGGCGTGGTGATCACCTTTTGGTAACCCAGTTCGCGCATGGCCCTGAGCAGTTCCATGCTGGCCTCGATCGTGGGCGCACCGTCATCGATCCCGGGGATGAAGTGCGAGTGCACATCACACTTGAGCAACCCCAGGTCGACGGGAGGCATGGACTGCCGCCCTTTTCCGAAGAGGTTTCCCAGAATGCCCATTAGCGCTTGGCGTACTGTTCGTCGTAATAGTCGCGATAGGCCCCGGAGGTCACGTCCCGCAGCCACTGGTCATTGGCAAGATACCAATCCACGGTCTGTTCCAAGCCCTGCTCGAAGGTGATGCTCGGTCTCCAGCCCAGTTCGCGCTCGATCTTGCCGGCATCGATCGCATAACGTAGGTCGTGCCCGGCACGGTCCGTGACGTAGGTGATCTGCTTCTCGCTATCGCCTGCGTTGCGGCCCAACTTCTTGTCCATGATGGAGCACAACACCTTCACGAGGTCGATGTTCTTCCACTCGTTGTGCCCGCCGATGTTATAGGTCTCGCCGTCCTTGCCTTCATGGAATACCGTGTCGATGGCGCGTGCATGGTCCTCCACCCACAGCCAGTCGCGCACGTTCTCGCCTTTACCATACACGGGCAGCGGCTTGCCTTCGCGCAGGTTGTGGATCATCAACGGGATCAACTTCTCCGGGAATTGATGGCTGCCGTAGTTGTTGCTGCAGTTGCTGATGACGAAGGGCAGCTTGTACGTATTACCGTAGGCACGGACGAAGTGGTCGCTCGCGGCCTTGCTGGCGCTGTATGGGCTTTGCGGGTCGTAGGAGGTTTCCTCCGTGAAGAAACCGCCGTCATGGAGGGAGCCGTAGACCTCATCGGTGCTGACGTGGTAGAACCGTTTTCCTTCAAACTTCCCTTTCCAATAGGCTTTGGCCGCGTTCAGCATGTTGGCCGTGCCGATCACGTTCGTGTTGACGAAGGCCATGGGGTCACTGATGCTGCGGTCCACATGGCTTTCCGCGGCGAGATGGACAACGCTGTCGATGGCATGCTCCGCGAAGACCTTGTCCATGGCCTCGGCATCGCGGATGTCGGCCTTCACGAAGGCGTAGTTCGCGGCGTCTTCCACGTCCTTCAGGTTCTCCATGTTCCCCGCATAGGTGAGCGCGTCGAGGTTCACGATGCGGTATTGCGGGTACTTCTTCACGAAGAGCCGCACGACATGGCTGCCGATGAAACCGGCGCCACCGGTAATGAGGATGTTGCGTTTCATATTGTCGTTGGTTCACCACGGAGGCTTGGAGGATACGGAGGTTTTCTTGGTGATCGGTAGATGGTGATCAGTGATCAGGCAACTGCGGACTGCTACTTCAAACTGCTGCTGAACCCGACCGCTTGACAACTGACAACTGACAACGAACAACTGACAGATCCAACCCTGTTCTCCTAGCCTCTGTGGTGAAACTACTCACAAGCTCCAGTAGTTCAGGTCCTTCACCTTTTTGCGATAGGTTCCTTTCAGATCCACCAACACACCTTTCGGTTTCAGCATACCCCTGAACCACGCCTCGTCGTTGTCGGCATATTCCGCATGGTTCACGGCCACGATGATCGCGTCGTAAGGACCTTTCATCTCCGGTGCCAGCTCATAGCCGTATTCGTGCTTCACCTGTTCGGAATCGGCGTGCGGATCGGTGACGTCCACTTGGCAGCTGAAGCTCTTGAGCTCCTTCACCACGTCCGCCACTTTGCTGTTGCGGATGTCGGTGACGTTCTCCTTGAAGGTGGCGCCCATCACCAGGACGCGCGCATCGGCGGGGTTGGTGCCGCTGGCGATCACCTTCTTCACCGTCTGCTTCGCCACATAGCCGCCCATGCTGTCGTTCACAAAGCGGCCACTGTCGATGATCTGAGCGTGGTAGCCTAATTCCTTGGCCTTGAAGACGAGGTAGTACGGGTCCACACCGATGCAGTGGCCGCCCACCAGGCCGGGCTGGAACTTGAGGAAATTCCACTTGGTACCCGCGGCCTCCAGCACGTCGAAGGTGTTGATGCCGATGCGGTTGAAGATGATGGAAAGCTCGTTCGTGAGCGCGATGTTGACGTCGCGCTGGGTGTTCTCGATGATCTTGGAAGCCTCTGCCACCTTGATGCTGGGCGCCCGGTGTACGCCGGCCTTCACCACCAGTTCGTACATCTTAGCCACGGTCTCCGCGCTTTCCGCATCACAACCGCTAGTGACTTTCACGATGCTTTCCAGCGTGTTCACCTTGTCGCCCGGGTTGATCCGCTCCGGGGAGTAGCCCACCTTGAAATCAGTGACGAACTTCAACCCGCTAAGTTGCTCAAGTAAGGGCACGCAATCCTCCTCGGTGCAGCCGGGGTACACGGTGCTCTCGTACACCACGTGGTCGCCTTTCTTCAGCACTTGGCCCACGGTGCGCGTGGCGCCCAGCAGGGGAGTGAGATCGGGGATGTTCTGCTGGTCGATGGGCGTGGGCACGGCCACGATGAAGAATTCAACGTCCTTCAGGTCCTCAATGTTGGCGGTGAAGTGGATGTCGGCGCCTTTGAAGTCCTCGGGCAAAAGCTCGTCACTGGGGTCCTCACCGCGGCGCATCATATCCACGCGCTGGGCATTAATATCGAAGCCCACCACCTTGATCTTCCGTGCGAAGGCCAAGGCGATGGGAAGTCCTACATAGCCCAGACCGATCACGGCCATCTTGGCTTCCTTCTTCTTCAGTCGCTCATACAGGTCGCTCATCCCTCTTCTGGTAAATGCGTTCAATGATGTCGATCACCTTCATGCCCTCCAAGGCATTGGTGGTCATGCTTTTCCGCTCTTTCAAAGTGTCCACCACGTTCTCGATGATGTAGTGGTGGTTGCTGGCGCTACCCTTGTAAGCACCGTAGTCGTTCGCAGGGTTCGTGGGGGCCAGCTCCGGCATGGTATAATCCTGCACGTGGCACACTTCCACCTGGTCCATGTACTGCCCGCCGATCTTCACGCTGCCCTTGCTGCCGATCACTGTAAGGCTGCTCTCGAGGTTCCTGTCCCACACGCTGGTGGAATAGTTGATGCAGCCCATGCCGCCCTCCAGAAAACGGAAGTTCACCAAGCCACTGTCCTCGAAGGCGGTGAGGTCCTTGTGGTTGAAGTCGGCAAAGCGGCCTTGGATGTCGGCGATGTCGCCGAAGAGCCAGTACATGATGTCCACAAAGTGGCTGAACTGCGTGAACAGGGTGCCACCGTCGAGGTCGGCCGTGCCTTTCCAGCCATCCTTCTTGTAGTAGCGTTCATCGCGGTTCCAGTAGCAGTTCACCTGCACAAGGAAAATGTCACCGAGGCGCTTTTCCTCCACCATTTCCTTGATCCACTGGCTCGGCGGGCTGTAGCGGTTCTGCATCACCCCGAACACATGCCGGTGCTTCTGCAGTGCCTTGTAGAGCACAGCCTCGCAGCTGGCCTTGGTAAGGCCCATGGGCTTTTCGCACACAACATGCTTGCCGTTTTCCAGTGCGAGCAGGCTGAACCGCGCATGCAGCCCATTGGGCGTACAGATGCTCACGACGTCCACATCGGGGACCGCAGCAAGCATAGCCGACGGGTCGGTGAAGAAAGGCACGTCATAGGCATCAAGGCCCAGTGTTTCCTTGGAATTCGCATCGCACAAGGCCACCAGCTCGCATTCCGGGTTCCGGGAGATCATCTCCGCATGGCGCTTGCCGATGTGGCCGCAGCCGATCACGGCAAACTTCACCTTCTCTTCAGAGGACCTCATGCGGTGCGGGTGACTTTGTCGTTTTTCAATTCGTAGCGCTGGCCGCTTTCGGGGCAAGTGGCCCCGCCGTCCGCATCAAATTCCAGCTTGTGGCCATGTTCGCTCATCCAGCCGGTCCTGCGGGCCGGATTTCCCATCACCAAGGCATGGTCGGGCACTTCCTTGGTCACCACGGCACCTGCTGCGATGAATGCAAAACGCCCGATGTCATGTCCACAAACAATGGTGGCATTGGCGCCGATCGTAGCGCCCTTCTTCACCATCGTCCGCAGGTATTCCCCGCGCCGGTTCACCGCGCTGCGCGGATTGATCACATTGGTGAAGACGCAGGAAGGGCCGAGGAAGACGTCGTCCTCGCATTCCACTCCGGTGTAGATGCTCACGTTGTTCTGCACCTTCACGTTGTCACCTAATCTCACGTCCGGGCTGACCACCACGTTCTGCCCGATGTTGCAGCCCGTGCCGATCACACAGCCCGGCATGATGTGGCTGAAATGCCAGATACGGGTCCCAGCGCCGATGGTGCAACCCTCGTCGATGACGGCGGTGGGGTGGGCGGTGTAGTCCATGGAGCTGGGCGTGGCGACCGGTCGGCTTACGGGGCTGCGAATGTACCGAAGGCCCGGCTTTATTCGAGGTGCCCCGTAGACGGCCGGATCACTTCCGCACGTACCCCTCGAAGGAATTGTGGTCCTTCTCATGGAGTTCCGTAGCGGAGAGCCCCTTGAAATAGGCGTAGGTGATCCTCAGGCCTTCCGCACGAGAGACTTTCGGTTGCCACTTCAGGATCTTCTTCGCCTTGGTGATGTCAGGCTGGCGTTGCATGGGGTCATCCTGCGGAAGCGGCTTGTACACCAGCTTCTGCTTGGTGCCGGTGAGCTTCACGATCTCCTGGGCGAACTGCTTGATGGTGATCTCCGCCGGGTTGCCGATGTTCACGGGGTCTGCGCAATCACTTTTCAGCAGGCGGTAGATGCCTTCGATCAGGTCGTCCACATAGCAGAAGCTGCGGGTCTGGTTCCCTTTGCCGAAGATGGTGAGGTCCTCACCGCGCAGGGCTTGGCCGATGAACGCCGGAAGCACGCGGCCGTCGTTGAGGCGCATGCGTGGGCCGTAAGTGTTGAAGATGCGCACCATGCGTGTTTCCAGTCCATGATAGGTGTGATAGGCCATGGTGATGGCCTCCTGGAAACGCTTGGCCTCATCGTACACGCCGCGCGGACCCACAGTGTTCACGTGGCCCCAATAGCTCTCTGTCTGGGGATGTACTTGGGGATCGCCATAGACCTCGCTGGTACTGGCCACCAGGATGCGGGCGTTCTTCGCCAATGCCAAGCCGAGGAGGTTGTGCGTCCCGAGCGAACTGACCTTCAGCGTCTGGATGGGGATCTTCAGGTAATCGATCGGGCTTGCGGGCGAGGCGAAGTGCAGGATGTACTTCAGCTTGCCGGGCACATGCACGAACTTGGACACATCGTGGTGGTAGAATTCGAAGTCGCTGCGCTTGAACAGGTGCTCGATGTTCTTCAGGCGGCCGGTGATCAAGTTGTCCATGCCGATGACATGGTAGCCCTCCTTCAAAAAGCGGTCGCACAGGTGGGAACCCAGAAAACCAGCGGCCCCGGTGATCAGCACGCGCTCCTTTTCAGCGGGCTTCACCACGCTCATCCGTGCCCGCTTGGCCACCGGCTTTTTGGCGCGGTCCGTCGCTTTGACCTTCACAGGTTTTGCGGTGCTCTTCTTCACCATGTCAGGCTTTCATTTTGATGGGCGCGTTCACCGGCTGCCGTCCCACGCTCACGTAGTGGTAGCCCAGCTCCTTCATCTCGTCCAGGTCGTAGAGGTTCCGGCCATCGAAGATGATCTTTTCCTTCAGGGCTTTTTCCACGCGGCTCAGGTCGGGCGTGCGGAACAGCGCCCATTCCGTGGCGATGATCAGGGCATCGGCGTTCTGCAATGCTTCGTACTCGTCCTTCGCGTAGGCCACCTTGTCGCCGATCTGTTTCCGGACGTTGTCCATGGCCTCGGGATCGAAGGTGGTCACCGTGGCTCCGGCCGCAATGAGCGCGTCGATCATATAGAGTGCCGGTGCTTCGCGGATGTCGTCCGTGTCCGGCTTGAAGGCCAGGCCCCAGAGCGCGAAATGCTTTCCGTGCAGGTCCTCGCCATAGTGCGCCTTCACTTTATCCGTTAGCGTGGTCTTCTGGCGCTCGTTCACTTTCATCACACTGTCGATGATCTGGAACTGGTAGCCCGCGTCCTGTCCGCTCTTGGCCAGGGCCTGAACGTCCTTGGGGAAGCAGGAGCCGCCGTATCCTATGCCCGGAAAGAGGAAGCGCTTGCCGATCCGGCTGTCGCTGCCGATGCCGATGCGCACTTTGTCCACGTCCGCGCCCACGGCCTCGCAGAAGTTCGCGATCTCGTTCATGAAGGTGATCTTGGCCGCGAGGAAGGCGTTGGCCGCATACTTGGTGAGCTCCGCACTGCGCTCATCCATGAAGATGATGGGGTTGCCCTGCCGCACGAACGGCTTGTAGAGGTCCTCCATCACCTTCTGGGCGCGGGCGCTGCTGGTACCCACCACCACGCGGTCCGGTTTCAAGAAGTCATCCACCGCGAAGCCTTCCCGCAGGAATTCCGGGTTGCTCACCACGTCGAAGGGGACTTTGGCGTGTTTCGCAACGGCCGCACGCACCTTTTCGGCCGTACCCACGGGGACGGTGCTCTTGTCCACGATCACCTTGTAGTCGGTGATGATCTTGCCCAGGTCGTCCGCTACGCCCAGCACATACTTCAGGTCGGCACTGCCGTCCTCGCCGGGGGGCGTGGGCAGGGCCAGGAAGATGATCTGGGCCTTGTCGATGGCTTCCTTCAGGTCCGTGGTGAAGACCAAGCGGCCTTGCCGGATGTTCCGCTCGAACAGCACGTCCAGATGGGGCTCATAGATCGGGACTTTGCCGTCCTTCAGCTTCTGCACCTTCTCCTTGTCGATGTCCACGCATACCACGTGGTTGCCCGTCTCGGCGAAGCAAGTGCCTGTTACCAGGCCTACGTATCCAGTTCCTACTACTGCTATGTTCATGTTGGGGTTGTTGGGGCGCGACCCCGGAGTTTCATCCGAGGTTCGCGCCCTTACTTGAAGTAACTCTTCACCGTGGCGGTGATGAGTGAGAGTTGTTCGTTGTCTAATTCAGTGCTCATCGGAAGCGATATCACCTCCTCGGTCAGCGTCTCGGTCACCGGCAGTGATCCGGCAGGGAAGCGGTCGCTCTTGTAAGCGTTCTGCAGGTGGCACGGAACGGGATAGTAGACCATGGCCGGAACGCCAGCGGTTTCCAGGTGCTTTTTCAGGCCGTCCCTTCGCTCATTGGCAATACGCAAGGTGTACTGGTGGAAGACGTGGGTGCTGAAGGAACTGCGCTCGGGAACGCTGATGCCTTCGACACCGGAGAATGCACTGTCATAGGCGGCTGCGGCGGCATTGCGGGCCTTGGCATATTCGTTCAGGTGTCGCAGCTTGATCCGCAGCACGGCGGCCTGCATGGAGTCCAAGCGGCTGTTCACGCCCACCACCTCGTGGTAGTAGCGTTCATCGCTGCCGTGGTTGCACACGCGGCGGATCTTATGCGCCAGTTCATCGTCATTGGTGAAGAGCGCGCCGCCGTCCCCGTAACAACCGAGGTTCTTGCTGGGGAAAAAGCTGGTGACGCCGATGTCCCCGATGGTCCCGGACTTACGCTTGCCGTTCGCGCCGCTATGGTCCGAGCCGATGGACTGGCAGGCATCCTCCACCACGTGCAGCTTGTATTCCCGGGCGATCGCCAGCATGGCGTCCATGTCCGCGGATTGTCCGAAGAGATGTACGGGCACGATGGCCTTGGTCTTTGGGGTCACTTTGCGCGCCACATCGGCGGGGTCCAGGTTGAAGGTGCCGGGGAGCACATCGGCGAAGACCGGCACGAGGCCCAGCAGGGCGAGCACTTCCACCGTGGCCACGAAAGTGAAGGAGGCCGTGATCACCTCATCGCCCGGCTTCAGCCCCAAGGCCATCATGGCCACTTGGAGAGCGTCCGTGCCATTGCCGCAAGGGATCACATGTTTCACTCCGAGGTAAGTTGCCAGTTCCTTTTCGAAGGCCTTCACCTCAGGGCCATTGATGAACGCAGCGCCCGCGATCACGTCAAGCAAAGCGGAGTCCACTTCGGGCTTGATCTTTTCGTATTGGCCGACAAGATCGACCATTTGGATGGGCTTCATGCAAGGAGAAAGGGGTTGGCCCCGCTGGAACGGGTGGGAACAAGGTGGCGAAGGTAATGTCCGGAAGGGACCGATGATGCCACAACAATGATCGGACATTGCACCGGGTTGTATGACAACGGCGTGCATGCGGCTACCTTCGCCACCTCATGGGCAGACATCCCTTTTTCATTCTTGCGGTGCTCCTGCTTTTCCAAGCGCCCTCTTACGCGCAGAGCGGTCTTCGGGATACGTCCCTCGCCATGGTGCCGATCACCTTGAGCTATGCCTATCAGCTACCGGGCGGCGATCTCGGGGAGCAGTTCGGGGCCAACCACAACATCGGGCTCAGTGTCTCGCGGAAGTTCAAGAGCAACTACTCAGTAGGGCTGGAAGGCTCGTTCATTTTCGGCAACAAGGTGAACGACCGCACCATTTTGCGCGGAATGACCACCACCAATGGTGTGATCGTCAACCAAGACGGTGATCCGGCAGGTATCCTGCTCTTCGAACGGGGTTATACGGTGATCGCCTTCGCGGGAAAAGTGATCCCGATCGTGGGACCCAACCCCAATAGCGGCATGCTGCTGAAACTCGGCGGCGGGTACATGCGGCACAAGCTGCTCATCCAAAGCCAGAATGATGTGGTGCCCGCCCTGGAAGGGGAATACGTCAAAGGCTACGATCGCCTTGCTGCCGGGCCGATGGCGATGTTCTTCGTGGGATATCAGCACTTGAGCAATAACCGGTTCATTAATTTCATGATCGGTTTCGAGATGAACATCGCTTTTACGGGATCCCTGCGACCGTACAATTTCGATACGGGCCGCGCCAATGAAGGCACGCATTACGACGGCTTGAACGGGTTGCGTTTTGGTTGGACACTGCCCATCTACAAGGCCCGTGACGACCGCCAGTACTATCGCTGATGCCGTTGCTGTATGACCTGGGCGTCGGGGCGTACCATCTCGGGGTCCGGTGCATGGCCCCTTGGAACCCGAAGGCCGCAGCCTGGGTGAAAGGGCGTGAAAAGCTTTGGGACCGCCTTGAGAAAGTAGCGCCGCAATTGCAGGGTTGTTTGTGGATGCACTGTGCGAGCGTGGGCGAGTTCGAGCAGGGCAGGCCGGTGCTGGAAGCGGTCAAGAAAGAACGTCCGGAGATCCCCGTGCTGCTCACCTTCTTCAGCCCCAGCGGCTACGAGGCCCGAAAGGAATACCCGCTGGCCACCGTGGTGGAATACCTGCCGCCGGACAATGCGCGTAACGCGGAACGGTTGCAACGCTTGATCGCCCCCAAGTCCGCGATCTTCGTGAAGTACGAGTTCTGGTTCCATCACCTTAAGGCGCTTCGGAAGAATAATGTCCCCACGTTCCTGATCTCGGCCCTCTTTCGCAAGGACCAGCCTTTTTTTCATTGGTACGGGAGCGCATGGCGCAAGATGCTCTCCTTCTTCTCGCACATCCTCACGCAGGACGAAGCTTCCCGGACACTGCTGACCAGCCTTGGAATGAAGCACGTCTCCGTCGGAGGCGATACCCGCTTTGATCGCGTTGCGGAGATCGTCGCACAAGGCGAGGAACTGCCACTGGCGAAAGCATTCGCTGGCGAAGGCCCCGTACTGATCTGCGGAAGCACATGGCCGACCGATGAAAAACTGCTGTCCTCGGCACTGGGATCCATGGGACTTGGAGCGCCGAAATGCATCGTGGTGCCGCATGAACTGCACGAGCAGCAACTGGCCGGTTCGGAACAGCTATTTCCCAAACCCTTGGCGCGATGGTCCGAACTGGAGCAAACGCCTGCCGACAATGTGGCCGCCATACTGGGAAAGGAGGAACACGGCACCATGTTGGTGGACCGCATGGGCCTGCTCGCCCGGCTCTATCGCTATGGCCGTGTCGCCTACGTAGGTGGCGGTTTCACCGATGGTATCCATAGCCTGTTGGAAGCTGCCGCTTGGGGTGTGCCGGTGATCTTCGGGCCGGACAATGAGAAATTCCCGGAGGCGCGCGGCTTGATCGACGCGGGGGCCGCGATCGAGGTGAAGACGGAGAAGGAACTGACGGTCGCGTTGGAGCGCTGGCTCAAGGATCCGCAGGCCTTGAAGACCGCTTCGGAGGCGGCTCGGCACTATGTGATGAGCCGGACAAGGGCGACCAAGGTTGCCATGGAGATGGTGGTGAAGGCGATTGTTTGATCCAAGTAACTCCTTGAATCCAAGCGTATCTCACATTTGCATGGCCATGCAAATGTCGTTCTAGGCTGACCTACGGAACTGACAGGGAACTATCTGCCTGCTCCAAGCAACTCTTTGATTCCAAGCGAGTCCCGAAGTTGCATGGCCATGCAAATGTCATTCTGAGCTGACCTATGGATCTGAGGGGAAAATAGCTGCCTGTTCCACGCAACTTCCTGATCTCAAGCATGTTCCATAGTTGCATGGCCATGCAAATGAGCACGCATTACGGCTTCTTCAGCTTTGTATTCTCTTGATGGCGCTCCCTATCCCGTTGCGTCCGTACCTCCATCTTCTTTTTCCAGGCGAGCTGAAGGTCGGTATCCGTCTGGTTCGCCAAGCATAGCACTACAAAAAGAACATCCGCCAATTCCTCGCCGAGGTCCTTGTCTTTGTCGCTCTCCTTTTCGCTCTGTTCACCATACCGGCGTGCGATGATGCGGGCCACTTCGCCCACTTCCTCGCTGAGGATGGCCATGTTCGTCAGCTCGTTGAAGTAGCGCACGCCAACGCGGGCGATCCATTCGTCCACCTCACATTGTAGTTCCGTGACTTCTCCCTGGCTGCTTTTGTTCTCCATGGTCCTCATTCCTTCAGGCGGCTGTCGATCACGATGGTCACCGGGCCGTCGTTCACCAAGGAGATCTGCATGTCCGCACCGAACTCACCGGACTTCACGCGCCCTTGGATCAATGCGCTGAACAACTGCTTCGCACGCAGGTAGAGCGGGATGGCCTCTTCAGGTCGTGCCGCGCGGATGTAGCTGGGGCGGTTCCCCTTCCGCGTACTGGCCTGAAGTGTGAACTGGCTCACCAAGAGCAATTCGCCCTGCGCCTCGTTGATGTCCAGGTTCATCACCCCGTCGAGGTCCGGGAAGAGCCGCATGCGCGCCACCTTTCCGCAGGTCCATTCCAGTTCTTCGGATGTGTCACCCACCTCGATGCCGAGCAGCACCAAGTAGCCCTTGCCGATCCTGGCGGTCTCGTTCCCCGCGATATGCACGGCGGCCTCGGACACCCGCTGGATCACAGCACGCATCAGTATCCCTTCGCTTTCAGGTAGCGTTCCTTATTCCCGGCCTTGGCGCTGTCGGGTTTGCCGCTCACCGCGTTCAACCACACACCGTACATGCTGTTGGGCAGCATAATGAAGTAGCGTTCCAACGAGTCGCGCATCGCGTCAACGTGCGGCTTACCCTCACCAACGCTGCGGTCCTTGAAGCTCTCATCGAGATCGGTGAGCTGGTCGCCCACGAGCAGCACGATGCTGTGTGTTTTGGCCACTTCCACGCGACGGGCCGTCTTATCACTTGTGCCCGCCATCGGCATCACGTGCGGGGCGTCTGCCATGGGGAAGCCCTCGCTCACCAGATTCCGGACCGTCGCATCTTCTTCGTCCTCTTCCCTGTTGGAGAGGTAGAACACCGAGCAGCCCTTGCTCACGGCATAGTTCAGGAAATCCACCGCACCCGGAAGGGCCTTCGCTTTTGCCAGTGCCGTCCATTCTTTCCAGGTCTTCGGGCTGTAGGTAAGGCCCTTCGCGCTGTTGGCCGCTTGGTAGGGGCTGTTGTCCAGCACGGTCTCATCGATGTCCACGATCACCGCCGGGGGAAGTGGGTGCGGTCGGGCAAGGTTGGCGTCCAGCCGGATCCGCGCCAGTTCATAGCCCTGCTGATAGAGCCGATGCACATCCGCGGAGGCGTTCTGGTAGACCGTGCCGTCCACGCCTTGTTGCGCCAGCTGGGCGGAAACGTTCACCACCGGGGGCGCGGGCGACAGGGACGTGCTCGTTGTCTGAGATACCGGATGGCAGCTGGCCAACAGGACCAAGCTAAGCCCGAGGAGCGGGCGGGAGAGGGGGGTCTTGATCATCATGTCATGGGCTCAGGCCGCCAACAAAGTAAGTGGCAGGGACGGAAATGGATTTGAGTGGCCCCACCATGCTAACCGCAAATGTCGCAGATGCACGCAGATAGCGCGAAAGCCGCACATCTGAGGAAGCTCAAAACTAGTCTGTGTCCTCGGCGAAAAGCTGTGCGGCCTTGATGCTCTCCTTGGAAAGTCCGGGGTAGCCAGAGAGGAGATCATTCACTTGCTCTCCCAAAGCGATCTTCTGCAGGATCAGGTATACAGGAATGCGTGTACCTCGAAAGCAGGGTTTACCCAACATGATCTTTGGGTCGGAAGTGATATGGTCGTGCCGATCCATTTTCGATCTGGTCGGTTCGTTCCCCAAAGGTAAAGATTGTATGGAGAGGGTGTGCAATGCGGATCCGACCCTGACAAACATCATCTATGGACCATTCCCGCTCCGCGTACCTTCACGCCCCAATATGGAAACCATACCCACGCCCCGTCCGAAGACCGTTGAGGCCCGCGAGAAGGTGGTGATCCTTTTCGCCGGGGACAGCGGCGACGGCATTCAGCTCACTGGAGCCCAGTTCACCGAATCCAACGCGCTCTTCGGCAACGATGTGAGCACGTTCCCGAACTACCCGGCGGAGATCCGTGCGCCTCAAGGCACGCTCGCGGGCGTCAGCGGCTACCAGTTGCACTTCGGTAGCGTGGACGTCTTCACGCCCGGTGACACGTGCGATGTGCTGGTGGTGATGAACGCGGCGGCGCTTAAGGCCAACATCGGCAAGCTGAAGCACGGTGGCATCATCATCGCCAACAGCGATGGCTTCGACGCGAAGAACCTGCGCCTCTCCGGCTATCCGGATATGGAGAACCCGCTGACGGACGGTTCGCTGGACAACTACGTGCTCCAGACCGTGGACGTCACCAAGCTCACCCGCAACGCGCTCGAGGACACCACCTTGGGCATGAAGGAGAAGGACCGCAGCAAGAACATGTTCGTGCTGGGCTTCATCAACTGGATGTACAGCCGCAAGCTGGACCGTACCCGGGAATTCCTCAAGGCCAAATTCAAGAGCAAGCCCGAACTGCTGGAGGCGAACATGAAGGTGCTGCAGGCAGGCTACAACTATGGCGATACCAGTGAGACCTTCACCACACGCTACGAGGTGAAGCCCGCTCCGATGCCCAAGGGCACCTACCGCAACATCACCGGCAACCAAGGCATCGCCATCGGCCTCATCGCCGGTGCGCAAAAGGCCGGGCTGGAGCTTTTCTACGGCAGCTACCCCATCACCCCGGCCAGTGACATCCTGCACGAGCTCTCGCGCAACAAGCATTTCGGTGTGAAGACCTTCCAGGCGGAGGATGAGATCGCCGCCATCTGCTCCTCCATCGGTGCCAGCTACGGCGGCGCCTTAGGCACCACGGCAAGCAGCGGGCCGGGCATCGCGCTCAAGGGCGAGGCGCTCGGTCTGGCCTTCATGCTGGAGCTCCCCTTGGTGGTGGTGAACGTGCAGCGCGGCGGACCCAGCACCGGGCTGCCCACGAAGACGGAACAGGCCGATCTCTGGCAAGCGCTCTTCGGTCGCAACGGCGAGGCACCGATCCCGGTGCTCGCGGCGAGCAGCCCCACGGATTGTTTCGAGATGGCCTTCGAAGCAGTGAAGCTGGCCGTGGAGCACATGACGCCCGTGATCCTGCTCAGCGACGGCTACATCGCCAACGGTGCGGAGCCGTGGCGCTTCCCAGAGGCGAAGGACCTGAGACCGATCGTTCCGCCTTATGCCAAACCGCGCGAAGCGGTAGAAGGCTCGCCGGACGAAGTTGAAAAATTCCTGCCGTATGCCCGGGATGAACGCGGCGTGCGTCCGTGGGCCGTCCCCGGCATGAAAGGCTTGCAACACCGCATCGGCGGCATCGAGAAGGAGGACAAGACCGGTAACATCAGCTATGACCCGCAGAACCATGAACTGATGGTGAAACTGCGTGCCGAAAAGGTGCAGTGCATAGCCGACACGTACCGGCCCATCCGCTTGGACAGCGGTCCCGAGAGCGGTGACCTGCTGATCGTCGGCTGGGGATCAACGTACGGTGCCATTCGCACGGCTGTGGTGGAGCTGCAGAAGGAAGGCTACAGCGTGGCGCACGTACATCTGCGGCACATGTTCCCATTCAACAAGGGCCTCGGCGGCATGCTGAAGCGCTACGGCAAAGTGCTGGTGCCCGAGATGAACAGCGGCCAGTTGCGCCAGTTGCTGCGCGCGGAATACTTAGTGGATGCCCAAGGGCTCAACAAGGTGCAAGGCATGCCGTTCGCATCCGAGGAGATCCGTGCTGGCGTTCTGAAATTGTTGAAGCCATGAGCACGATCCAACCAACTGCCCCCGCGCCGAAGAAGCTCGATTACACGAGCGACCAACAAGTGCGCTGGTGCCCCGGCTGCGGCGATTATTCCATCCTGAAACAGGTGGAGAGCGTGCTCGCGCAGCACGGCCGCCCGAAGGAGGAGATCGTCTTCATCAGCGGCATCGGCTGCTCTTCAAGATTCCCGTACTACCTCGACACGTACGGCATGCACAGCATCCACGGGCGCGCCCCGGCGATCGCCAGCGGCATGCGCAGCGTGCAGCCCGACCTCAGCGTGTGGGTGATCACCGGCGACGGCGATTCGCTCAGCATTGGCGGCAACCACCTCATCCACCTGCTACGCCGCAATGTGGACCTCAACGTGCTGCTCTTCAACAACGAGATCTACGGCCTCACCAAGGGGCAGTACTCGCCCACCTCACCGGAGGGCGTGATATCGAAGAGCTCCCCGATGGGCAGCACCGACCATCCCTTCAATCCGTTGGCGCTGTGCAAAGGGGCCGATGCCACGTTCATCGCGCGCAGTATGGACCGCGACCCCAAACATCTGCGCGAGATGCTGCTGCGGGCCGATGCCCATCGCGGCACAAGCATATTGGAGATCTACCAGAACTGCAACGTCTTCAACGACGGCGCCTTCGAGGTCTTCACGGAAAAAGCCAGCAAGGCCGCCCACACCCTCTTCGTGGAACACGGCAAGCCGATGCTTTTCGGCAACGGCACCAAGGGCATCAAGCTCGATGGCATGACCCCCGTGGTGGTGGACCTCGCAGCGGGTGAAGCCTCCGTGGAGGACCTCTGGGTCCACGACGAGCGTGACTTGTTCAAGGCCAGTATCCTCGTGCGCCTCTTTGATGATCCGCGTAAAACGGATGCACTGCCCCGACCCTTTGGCGTGTTCTACGTCAACGAGCGCCAGACGCACGAGACGAAGATGAACGCCCAGATGGCCTTGGCCAAGCAGAAGAAAGGCGACGGCGACCTCGACGCGCTGCTGCGCGGGGAGAATGTGTGGACGATCGGGTGAGCCCTACCCCCGCAACCCCTCCGGTATCACACAAACCGGTATCGGCCGCCATTTGTGCGCATTTACCGCGTGCAGCCGATCATAGATAGCGAGTACTTGGCGCTGGCGTTCGGTGAGTTCCTCCGCGTTCACTGAAGCACCCGCATCGCGCAGCGCCATGGCCCATTCCAGTTCCGGATAGCTCGCGCCTAATTGGTCCTCGTCGCTGCGGTCGTCGCCGAAGAGGCCGTCGGTCGGCTTGGCCTGCTGGATGCTTTCGATAATGCCGAGGGCCTTGGCCAGGGCGAAAACCTCGGTCTTGGTGAGGTCCGCGATGGGTGAAAGATCGACGCCGCCATCGCCGTATTTGGTGTAGAAGCCCACGCCGAAGTCCTCCACCTTGTTGCCTGTGCCGGCTACAAGAAGGTGTTCGATGCTAGCGAAGTAGTAGAGCGTGGTCATGCGCAAGCGGGCGCGGGTGTTCGCGAGCGAAAGGGAGAGCAAGGCCGGATCCTCGTGCGAGCGCAGTTCCTTCACCAGTGCATCAAAGACCGGCGTGAGCTGCACACGTTCCATGGAAACATCCGGATACCGTTCATGCAGCCATGCGATGTGGTCAAGCGCCCGCTGCACCTGGTTTTCCGACTGATGGATCGGCATCTCCACGCAGAGCAGCGGCAGGCCCGTGCGTGCGCAAAGCGTACTGGTGACCGCACTGTCGATGCCGCCGCTGATACCGATGACAAAGCCGCGCTGCTTGTTGGCCGTGCAGTAATCACGCAGCCAGTCCGTGATGTGGTCGATGGTGCGTTCCGCGTTCAGCATACTTGGTCCGCCGAAGCGCATTGGGCAAAGGCGATGTGCAAAGAAAGCCCCGTTCTTCTCCCCCCTTCGACAAGCTCAGGGTACGAGGGAGAAGAACGGGGCTTCTGCGGCAGTGGTTACCGATCAGAAGAACACCCCCAACGAAAGTTCGATGTAGTTCTGCTTCGCCCTCAATTCCCTTTCCTCAGTACCAACGGGTACCTTTTTGTCTTTGAGAATATTGGTGAAACCATTGTTGTATGTGACACCGATCATCGCCGAGGTATTGCCGCTGAAGTTGAACTCCAACCCTGCGCCTACGATCAGGGAGGCCTTGAACAGATTGGTCTTGTCCGTGATCTTCTCACCTGAGAAACGCACCACTTTGCCGGTACTGTCCGGCCAGTCAAAGTCCGACTTGGCTGCAATGTTGAAGGCCGCACCGAAGCCGATCTGGCCGTAATAGGTCATGTAACCGATCTCGTTGGTCTTCAACTTCAGGGTGATGGGCACTTCGATGTATTGGTATTTCGATTCGGTGAGCAGGTTCTCGTTGCCGTACGGGAAGGTGGTCTTTCCGCCCACGTTATTGAGGAAGAGACCGGTGGAGACGGCATAGTTCTGGTTGGCGCCCATCATGAAATCGCCCATGAGGCCGAAGGTGTAGCCGAAGCGGACACCGTCGTTCTTCAGCTCCTTGGTGTCCGGGTGGAAGAAACCGAGGTTCGGGGCGAACTTGATGCCGAAGCGGACGGACTTGTCCTGTGCGGATGCGCTGGATACGACCAATGCAAGAGCACAGAGAATTGCGGAGACCTTCTTCATAGGTTTGCGGGCTGGTTGAATGATGGGCAAAGGTAAGAGCGGGGTGAACTACGTGAACAACGCCATGGGGTGTATTGTTCTCTCGTCCCTTCTCGCATGCGGTGGAGGCGAGGGCCGTTCGGGCCTTTCCAAGTCGGCGGAAACGCACATCAAGATCGAGCGCTTGGACCAGGACCTTTTCCGATCGGTCGATGACACGGCGGGCAACTTCAACCTACGTCTGTATGCGGACTACGGTGAGTTCTACAAATTGTACGTGGAGCGCGTCCTCCAAGCTGCGCCGTTCGATGATCCGCGATTGCCGCTGGCGCTTTCCCGCTTCGTGCATGATCCCGATTGGAGCAATGTCCAACGCACTGCGGACAGCGTACTGGGCGACATGGGCAAGCAGGAGGCCGAGTTCAATGAAGCGTTCGGGCACCTGAAGGAGTACTTCCCTGACAGCCTCACACCGCGCATCATCGCGTTCAACTCCGGCTTCAACTACGGCGTACTGCCCACGGACAGCGTGCTGGGCTTCGGCGTGGAATGGTTCGTGGGCAAGGATAGCCGGGTGGTGGGCTACTTGTCGCCGGATGTTTTTCCGCAGTACCGCAAAGACCGCATGCGCCCTGAGATGTTGGCGCCCAGTGTGGTGAAGGGCTGGCTGCAAGTGCACTACACACGGGATGTAAGGGATGAGGACCTGCTGACGAATTTCGTGGTCATCGGAAAGGTGATGGCCCTGCTGGACGCCTTGTTGCCCGGGACCGACGCCACATTGAAGTTCGCATTCGCCCCCAAACAGTTGAAATGGTGTGAGGACAATGAGTTCAACATCTGGAAAGAGATCGTGAGCAAGGAACTGCTGTATTCCAAGGATCCCAAGGAGATCGACCGCTTCATGAACGACGGTCCGTTCACGCCGGGCTTTCGGCATGAAAGCCCCGGCCACCTCGGGGAGTGGATCGGCTACAGGATGGTCAAGAGCTACATGAATGCCCACCCGAAGATCACCTTTGCGGAACTTTTCGCGATGCGCGACGCGCAAGCGATATTGAAGACCTACAAACCCCGTTGACCCGAACTATTGAAATACACCATGGCTGATACATCCAAGATCAAGATCTCGGTCCAGCTGGACGAGAACAAGGTACCTGAGCGCATCCAATGGGAGGCGGACGACCACGACGCGGGAGGGGACTGCAAAGCAGTGCTTCTTTCGCTATGGGACGAGAAGGAGCTCAATACCATGCGCATCGACCTGTGGACGAAGGAGATGACCACTGACGAGATGAAGGCCTTCTTCCACCAGAACATCCTCACGCTTGCCGACACCTTCGAGCGGGCCACCAACGAGAACAAAATGGCGGCGCAGATGCGCGATTTCGCGGGCTATTTCTCCGAGCACATGTTGCCGGATCTGGGTAAGAAGTAGTTGTCCGTTGTCAGTTGTCAGGCGGGCGCGGAGTCTTTCGCGCTTGGCCTGTGCATTTGGCCGCTTGGGCCACGGAGGTGTGAAGCCAAAAGCCACGACGGACTGGCCAAAAGTCCTGACAACGGACAACTGACAACTAAACACCCCAGCGCAAATTCACGTCCATGATAAAGGCGAGTACCTCATCGCGTCCCTTGCCGTTCTCCGCAGAAGTAATGATCAGGTGTGGCAACGTCTCCCAAGTCTTCTTCAAGGTCCTCTTGAAGAGTGCGATATTGCTGACGATGGAGGGCTGCTTCAGTTTGTCGCTCTTGGTGAAAAGAACGACGAAGGGGATCTGTTCGTCGCCGAGCCACTGGATCATCTCCAGGTCGTTCTGCTGGGGATCGTGACGAACGTCCACGAGCAGGAAGACGCATTGCAAGTTCTCGCGTTCGCGCAGGTAGGTGCGGATCATTCCCTGCCATAGGGCGCGCTCCGCTTTGCTTGTTTTTGCGAAGCCATATCCGGGCAGATCGGCGAGCATCCAGGCCTGGCCTTTGCCTTTCAGGGCTTCCACCCGGAAATGCTCCACGTTGCGCGTGCGGCCGGGGGTGTTGCTCACGCGGGCCAAGCGATGGATGCCCACGAGCATATTGATCAACGAGCTCTTGCCCACATTGCTTCGTCCGATGAATGCATACTCAGGCAGGCTCGGCTTGGGCCAGTGAGCCGCCTCGCGACCGCTGCCGAGGTGCTCGGCTTTGAGGTTTTCCATTACGTGGTCAATGTCTTCCCGAGCCATCCGTCCAGGATGGCATTGAACTCCGCCGGCCGTTCCATCATGGCGGCATGTCCGCACCGATCGATCCAGAACAGTTCGTTCTTCGGGATCAATTCGTGGAATTCCTCGGCCACGTGCGGCGGGGTTATCTGATCCTGCTTGCCCCAGATGAGGCAGACGGGCATCTTCAATTTCGGTAGCTCTGCGGCCATGTTGTGGCGGATCGCGCTCTTGGCCAATGATAGGATGCGGATCAATTTCGCGCGGTCGTTCACCGTCACAAAGCATTCGTCCACCAGCTCGTCCGTCGCGAACTTGGGGTCGTAGAAGGTCACGGCGACTTTCTTGCGGATGAACTCCTTGTCCTCGCGGCGCGGGAAGCCGCCGCCGAAGGCATTCTCATATAGACCACTGCTGCCGGTGAGGGTCAATGAGCGTACGGTTTCCGGGTGCGTGCTGGCATAGACCAAGGCCACATGGCCACCCAACGAATTTCCCAGGAGGTTGATCCCCGAAAGGTCGAGGTGCCGGATGAAGCGCCGGAGAAATTCCGCCAGGGCCTTCACATTGGTATTGAGTACCGGCAAGGAATAGAGCGGGAGCATCGGCATCAACACCCGGTAGCGGCCCGAGAAGTGTGCAATGGTCTCCTCGAAGTTGCTGAGCGCACCGAAAAGACCGTGCAGGAACAGCAATGGAGGGCCTTCGCCCACGTCGATGTACCGGAATTCCCCCGCCTCCTTCATCTCTTGCGCCATGCTTGCTCGTGGATGCCCAAATGTAGGGCACAAGGGATAGTGCCCGGATCTACGGGCCTGCGGGGTGATGTTAACGGACGGTTCAATGTCCGACGGGGCAGGGCCGTATGGTTCATCGAACATCGCAGGGCTGGCTGATCCACAGCCGGATCCAAGATCGCTGCACCCGGAGGATCCGGGATGGTGAGGAGCACCAGCGAGGTTTTCCACATACCCTCTTTCTGAAGATCCGATCGAAAATTTGCCCCACTTTGCTCCACTAGTTGATTTTCCTTTATATTTGAACGCTTTTGGAGTGAAATAGATCGTTGAAATAGCCGCAGAAAACAATAGTTTTGAACAAAGTGGGGTTATAGGGAGCAAAGTGGAGTGAGGCTCCTACTTTCGCGGCCAACGCACCCACGATGAACACGAATGCTCAACCTGCTCGGGGAATACGATGTGCGGCTGGACGCCAAGGGGCGCCTAGTTCTGCCCAGCGGGTTGAAGAAGCAGGTCGCGGATTCACTCTCGCAGGGCTTCGTGATCAATCGCGACGTCTTCCAGCCCTGCCTGGTCCTCTATCCGCAGCAGGTGTGGGACAGTACCAACCGCATGCTCGGCAGGTTGAACCGCTTCGTGGGGAAGAACATGGAGTTCATACGGCGCTTCACGGCCGGGGCCACGCATCTGGAACTGGACGGCAGTGGACGGTTACTGCTACCCAAGGCCCTGATGGACGAACCGAAGCTGGGCAAGGAACTGAAGCTCGTGGGACTCGGCGACCGGGTGGAAGTGTGGAGCAAGGCCGGCTACGCGCAGATGCGGCGCGAGAAAGTGGACCTGTCCAAGTTGGCGGAGGACGTAATGGGCAGCCTGGGCAATGACGAGGCCCCAGGGAACATATCATGACCCGGTACTTCTTAAGGAGTGCATCGAAGCGCTCGCCATCCGCCCCGACGGCATCTATGTGGACGTGACCTTCGGAGGTGGTGGCCATAGCCGCGCCATCTTGGAACAGTTGGGACCCGATGGCTCGTTGATCGCCTTCGACCGCGATGCCGATGCCCGCCTGAACGCGCCCAAGGATCCGCGCTTCACGCTTGTTCCTTCGGATTACCGCTGGATCAGGAACCACCTGCGCTATCTCGAAAAACTGCCGGTGGACGGACTGTTGGCCGACCTCGGCGTCAGCAGCCACCAGTTCGACACCGCCGATCGCGGTTTCAGTTTCCGCTTCGATGCACCGCTGGACATGCGGATGAACCAGCAGGACAAGCGCACCGCCGCGGACCTGTTGAACAGCCTCGATGAGCGTGCACTTACGGATCTTCTGCGCACATACGGCGAAGTGGACCAGGCGCACAAGGTGGCCCAGCGGATCGTGCAGGCCCGTGCGGCGGAACGCATCGGGACCACCGGCCAATTGGTGGAGGTACTGAAGCCGATGGCACGCCGCGGCGAGGAACATGGTTTTCTCGCGCAGGTCTTCCAAGCGCTGCGAATTGCGGTGAACGATGAACTCGGATCCTTGGAACGGCTGCTGACGGAAAGCACCGAGGTGATCAAGCCCGGAGGACGCTTGGTGGTGATGAGCTACCACAGCCTCGAGGACCGCTTGGTGAAGAACTGGATGAAGACCGGAAGCTTGGAAGGGAAGGAGGACAAGGATGTCTTCGGCAACAGCAAACGCCCCTTCAAGCCCACGCAGAGCAAGGCGGTGCAGGCATCGGAACAGGAACAATTGAGCAATCCGCGCGCACGCAGCGCAAGGCTCAGAACAGCGGTACGGCAGTGAATAAGGTCAAGGAAAAAATACCGGAGAAGAAGGCCAAAGCCCCGAAGGCCAAAGGCAGGCGCACGTTCTCGCGCGGCTTGGTGAACGTGCTGAACGGCACCTTCCTCACGCGGGAGAAGGTGCTCGCCAACATGCCCTTCCTGCTGTTCGTCGCCGGGCTCATGCTTTTCTACATCGGCTACGGCTATTGGACCGAGCGCACAGTCCGCGACCTGGACCGCACCAGCAGTGAGCTGAAGGAAATGCGCTCCGAGTACATCACCATCCGCAGCCACTTGGAAAAAGCCGAACGCCAGAGCCAGGTGGCGGACGATATCGGAGACATGGGCCTGCGCGAAAGCCGGGAACCGCCCCTGCGCTTAACGGTGGACAAGAAGGAAATGGAAGCACAACGCGCGCGGCCATGAACGAGGAAAAGATCCTTCGCCTGCGCATCACCTTGGTGTATGCCGTGCTGATGCTGTTCGGCGCCGCCATCGCGGTGAAGCTCTTCACCATCCAGATCGCGGAGGGCGACAAATGGCGCGCCAAAGCCGTGAACGTGGCCACCGCCATGCGCAGCGTCCAGAGTGAGCGCGGGCATATTTTCAGTGATGACGACCGCCTCCTCGCCACCAGTGTTCCCGAGTATGAGATCCGCATGGACATGCGCGCCGACGGCCTTTCCGATGCGCTGTTCGTCACCAACCTGGACTCGCTAAGCTGGGGGCTTTCCAACCTCTTCGGTGACCGCACCATGCAGGAATGCCGCAGGGACCTGATCGATGCGCACGCCCGCGGGGAACGTTACCACTTGCTGAAGAGGCGTTGCGACCATGAGCAGTTGCAGGAGCTCCGCCGCTTGCCGCTGTTCCGTCTGGGCCGCCACAAGAGCGGCTTCATCGCGGACAAGCACATGGTGCGGATCCGCCCTTTCGGCCGCTTGGCGTCGCGGACGGTGGGCTACCTCTTGAAGGACAGTACGGCGATCGGACTGGAGGCTGGTTATGCCCAATGGCTCCAGGGCATTATCGGTAAGCGCTTGGAAAGACGCCTTACCGGGGGCGTGTGGATGCCGGTGGACGGCGGCGAAGGGCAGGACCCGGTGCCCGGAAGCGACATCCATACCACCATCGACATGAACCTGCAGGACGTTGCCGATGCGGCACTCGCCAAGCAGTTGAAGCTGAACGGCGCACACCATGGCTGCGTGGTGGTGATGGAGACGCAGACCGGCTACATCAAGGCGATAAGCAACCTCACGCTGCAGCGCGACAGCAGCTATGCCGAGGTGTACAACTATGCCGTGGGTGCCAGCACCGAGCCGGGCAGCACGTTCAAGACCGCGGCCCTGATGGTGGCTTTGGACGACGGCCGTGTCTCGCCGGACCAGATCGTGGACACCCGTGGCGGGAAGCGCAAGTTCTACGACCGCGTCATGAAGGACTCCCACGAAGGAGGCTGGGGCCTGATCACGTTGCGGCGCGCCATGGAGGTGAGCAGCAACACCGGCATTTCGCAGGCCATCGATTCGGCCTATAAAAAGGACCCCGCTCGTTTCGTGGAGGGGCTTCGCCGCTTGGGATTCGGCTCGACACTGGGACTGCACATCCCCGGCGAGGGACTGCCCGTGCTTCGCGGGCCGGAGGATAAAAAGATGTGGAGCGGCATCAGCCTGCCGTGGATGAGCATTGGCTATGAGGTGAGCGAGACGCCCCTGCGGATGCTCACCTTCTACAACGCCATCGCGAATGACGGACGGATGGTGCAACCACAGTTCGTCCGGTCCGTCACCCGCAACGGCAAGGTCCTGGAGCGTTTCCCACCGGTGACGTTGAACGAGCGCATCTGCTCCGATGCCACCTTGCTGAAGCTCCACCGGATGCTGGAAGGCGTGGTGGACTCCGGCACCGCCACGAACCTCCGCAGTGCGCATTTCAAGATCGCCGGCAAGACGGGTACGGCGCAGATCGCCTCGGACAAGGCGGGCTACAAGGTGAACGGCGTGAGCTACCAGGCCTCCTTCGTCGGCTACTTCCCTGCGGAGGCGCCCAAGTACACCTGCATCGTGGTGGTGAGCTCGCCCAGCATGCGCGGCGTGTACGGCAACGTGGTGGCCGGGCCGGTGTTCACCGAGATCGCGGACAAGATCTACAGCAACCGCCTGGAGATGCAGACGCTCGTCGCACAAGCGGACACTGTGTACAAAGCACCGGCGTCCTTCGGTGGCAACCGCGCCGACCTGCTGACGGTGATGGAGGCGCTGAAGATCCCGGTGGACGTGCAAGGCGAGGGTGAATGGGCCACTACACAGGCCACCGACAGCACCGTGGTGATCGGGACCCGCGCGGTGGCATCCGATGAGACCGGCATGATGCCCAATGTGATCGGGATGGGCCTTCGCGATGCCATGTACATCCTGGAGAACCATGGTCTGCGCGTGCGGCTTTCGGGCAGCGGGATGGTGAAGCGCCAATCGCCCGCGCCTGGAACCCGGTCCATGAAAGGTAGCACCGTGACACTCGAGCTCGCCACATGAAACTGCTCAAGGACATACTCTATAAAACCCAGCTGGAACAGGTGGTGGGTGACACCAACACCGCTATTGACCATGTTGCCTTCGATAGCCGCGAGGTGGTGCCGTTCACCGCCTTTGTCGCGATCCGCGGCACGGCGGGCGATGGCCATGCGTTCATCGATACTGCTATCGAAAAGGGTGCTGCGGCCATCATCTGCGAGGACCTGCCCAAGCACCTCAAGGAAGGGGTCACCTACGTGCGCGTCGCGGATTCGCGGCATGCGCTGGCCATCATGGCGGGCAACTACCACGGCCATCCGGACCAAAAGCTGAAGCTCATCGGCATCACCGGCACCAACGGGAAGACCAGTGTGGCCACGCTGCTGTACAAGCTCTTCGGAAAGCTGGGCCATAAGAGCGGGCTGCTCTCCACGGTGGAGATCCGCATCGGAAGCACGGTCGTCCCCGCCACGCACACCACGCCTGATCCGCTCCGGTTGAACGAGCTGTTGGCGCAGATGGTGGAGGCCGGGATCACGCATTGCTTCATGGAGGTGAGCAGCCATGCCGTGATCCAGGAGCGCATCGCCGGCCTCCGGTTCGTGCTCGGCGTGTTCACCAACATCACGCACGATCACCTCGATTACCACGGCACGTTCGATGCCTACATCCATGCGAAGAAGGCCTTCTTCGACGGGCTTCCCACGGAGGCGTACGCCTTGGTGAACGCGGACGATGCCCACAGCGCGGTGATGGTGCAGAACACCAAGGCCACTAAGCGCTCCTTCGCCGTGCGCAACATGGCGGACCACAAGGCGCGGATCATCGAGAACCAGCTCACCGGCCTGCAGCTCAACATCGACGGCCATGAGATGTTCTCGCGGCTCGTCGGTGAATTCAATGCCAGCAACTTGCTCGCTGTCTATTCCTCCGCCGTCCTTCTCGGCCTCGATCCGGTGGACGCGCTGACGGCCTTGAGCGACTTGGAGCCGCCGCCGGGCCGCTTCCAAGTGGTGCGCGGCTCCACCGGCGTCATCGGCATCGTGGATTATGCGCATACGCCGGACGCGCTGAAGAACGTGCTCTCCACCATCGGCACCGTCTGTGGCGACAGGGAACGCGTGCTTACCGTGGTGGGCTGCGGCGGCGACCGCGACCGGACCAAGCGCCCCTTGATGGCGGCCATCGCGGCATCCATGAGCCGCAACGTCATCCTCACCAGCGACAATCCGAGGAACGAGGAACCCATGGCGATCATCGAAGAGATGCGCAAGGGGCTGCTCGCAGCTGATCTGGCGAGGGCGTTCGTGAACACGGATCGCCGCGAGGCCATCCGGCAGGCCGTGGGCATGGCCGCGCCCGGCGATGTGGTGCTGGTCGCCGGCAAGGGGCACGAGAACTACCAGGAGGTGCGTGGCGAGCGCCACCATTTCGATGATGTGGAGGTGCTGAAGGAAACCCTCGAACTGATGCGGAAATAATGCTGTACCACCTGTTCCATTGGCTCGAGTTCTCCTTCCTGGGAAGCGGTGTGTTCAACTACATCAGCTTCCGCGCGGGCATGGCGCTCATCATTTCACTGGTGATCTCGCTGTGGTTCGGCAAGGGCATCGTGCGCCTCCTCCAGCGTATGCAAGTGGGCGAGACCGTGCGCGACCTCGGGCTGGAAGGCCAAGTGGAAAAACAGGGCACGCCGACCATGGGCGGTCTCATCATCATCGCGGCAACGATCATCCCGACGTTGCTATTCGCCCGCTTGGACAACATCTACATCCTCCTCATGCTGGTGGCCACCGTGTGGCTCGGCACCATCGGTTTCATCGATGACTACATCAAGGTCTTCAAGAAGGACAAGCGTGGACTGGCAGGCACGTCAAAGGTCATCGGCCAGATAGGCATCGGTCTGGTGATCGGCCTCACCGTTTATTTCCACCCCTCCATCCGCACCAAAGTGGAGGTGCCGCAAGTGATCGCGGAGCAGTTCGAGTCGGGCGAGGTCACCTCCTACACCGAGGAGAACGGCACGGTCCATTACCTGCTCGATAGGAGGCAGCCGAACACGACCATCCCCTTCGTGAAGGGCAACGAACTCAACTACTCATCGGTGATGGGCCTCTTCGGCCGCGAGGCGCGCAAATACACGTGGGTCCTCTATGTGCTGGTGGTGGTCTTCATCATCACCGCAGTAAGCAACGGGGCGAACATCACCGACGGCATCGATGGATTGGCGGCCGGCACCAGCGCGATCATCGTGCTCGCGTTGGGCGTGCTCACATACATCGGCGGCAACATCGTCTTTGCGCAGTACTTGGACGTGATGTACATCCCCGGCATCGGCGAACTGGTGGTGTTCATCGGTGCCTTGCTGGGCGCATGCATCGGTTTCCTCTGGTACAATGCCTACCCGGCACAGGTCTTCATGGGTGACACGGGCAGCCTGGCCTTGGGCGGGGTCATCGCAGTGCTCGCCATCCTCGTCCGCAAGGAGCTGCTGATACCCGTGCTCTGCGGCGTTTTCCTCGTGGAGAACCTCAGCGTGATGATGCAGGTGTTCTGGTTCAAGTACACCCGGAAGCGCTACGGCGAAGGCCGCCGGATCTTCAAGATGGCGCCCTTGCACCACCATTACCAGAAGCTCGGCTACCACGAGAGCAAGATCGTCACCCGTTTCCTCATCGTGGGCGTCATGCTCGCGGTGCTCACCCTCGTCACCCTCAAGCTGCGATGAAGAAGCTGGTGGTGCTCGGTGCGCAGGAAAGCGGAGTGGGGGCGGCGCTCCTTGCGAAGAAGTTGGGGATCCCCGTCTTCGTGAGCGACGCGGGCCAGATCCCGGAAGGGTTCAGCAAGCGGCTGGACAAGGCCGGCATTCCCTACGAGCAAGGCGGGCATACCGTGAACACGGTGCTCGACGCGGACGAGGTGGTGAAGAGCCCGGGCATCCCGGAGACGGCCTCCATCGTGCGCGCCCTTCGTGATAAGGACGTGCCGGTGATCGGTGAGATCGAATTCGCAGCCCGCCACGTCGACGCCCCCATCATCGGCATCACGGGCAGCAACGGCAAGACAACCACCACGCTGTTGGTCCATCACATCCTTGCGAAAGCGGGCATGGACGTCGGGCTGGCGGGCAATGTCGGCACCTCCTTCGCGGGGCTGGTGGCCAAGGAAGGCCACGCCATGTACGTGTTGGAGCTGAGCAGTTTCCAACTGGACGGCACGCGCACCCTCAAGCCGCACATCGCCGTGCTCACCAACATCACGCCGGACCATCTGGACCGCTATGGCAACCGGATGGAGAACTACGTGGACAGCAAGTTCCGCATCACCATGAACCAGGATGCGGGCGATCATTTCATCTACTGCGCGGATGACCCGCAGACCCGCGAGGGACTGCGCCGCCACAGCGTGAAGGCCCGTCAATGGCCTTTTTCCATCCGCGTGCCGATCGAGCAGGGCGGGTATCTCCAGAACGACAACATCCACATCACCACGAACCAAACAACCTTCAACATGAGCATCATGGAACTGGCCCTGCAAGGCAAGCACAATGTCTACAACTCACTGGCGGCGGGCATCGCGGCGCGCGTATTGGAAGTGCGCAAAGACGTGGTCCGCGAGGCGCTGGCCGATTTCCAGAACGTGGAGCACCGCCTTGAGCGCGTGGGCATGGTGAACGGCGTGGAGTTCATCAACGATTCCAAGGCCACCAACGTGAACAGCACTTGGTACGCGCTGGAGAGCATGGAGAAGCCCGTGATCTGGGTGATGGGCGGCCAGGACAAGGGCAACGACTATAACGAGCTGCGGGACCTCGTGCGCCAGAAGGTGAAGGCCATCGTTTGCCTCGGCGTGGACAATGAGAAGATCCATAAGGCCTTCGGCGACATCGTGTTGAACATGGTCGATGTCAACTCCGCCGACCAGGCCGTGAACACGAGCTATGAGCTGAGCGAGCCCGGCGACGTGGTGCTGCTCAGCCCAGCTTGCGCCAGCTTCGACCTGTTCGAGAACTATGAGGACCGCGGACGCCGGTTCAAGACCGCCGTGCGCGGGCTCTGAGCGCGGTCGATCCGCAAAGCGCCAAAGAATGGAAGGCTCGAAAACATCGGAAATGGCCCGGCTGCTGCTCGCCATGCGCGACAGCGGCCTGGGTGACGTGCGCCAAGGGCCGCACAGCCTTCGGACCGTGGCCACGGTGGCCGGCGTGGAATATGTGGATGACAGCAGGAGCACCTTCCTCGATGCTTCCCTGCTCTCCATCATCGACCTTGGGCGTCCGCTGGTGTGGGTTGTGGACGCCGAGATGATCTCGGCCATTGATGAACGGATGAAGGAGTTCATGGTGGAGCATGTGGACGGCACCGTGTTCTTCGGGAACGTGGAACCACATCAGGTGGACGCGCTCGATGCACAGGTGGGCCGCGTGTACAATGCGGACGATCTGCGCACGGCCGTCTTCGCTGCCCGGGAACTGGCGAAGGAAGGCGGAAAGGTGTTGTTCAGCCCGGCCTGCCCCAGTGGCAACGGTACCGCGAACCATGCTGAACGCGGCGCGGAATTCAAAAGGGCCGTGATGGACCTCTGATCGGATATAGGCGATGGACCGGATAAATCACCTCTTCAATGATCACCTCAAGGGCGACCGCACCATCTGGATGGTGGCGTTGCTTTTAGGGGTGATGAGCCTGTTGGCGGTATACAGCGCCTCATCGTGGATGGGGTGGCGGCACGATGGCGGCACCTTCCGGATCCTGGTGAAGCACGGCCTGATGCTGGCCGCGGGCGGCGGTATCATGTACGGCGCCAGCAAGCTGAAGTACACCGTCTATTCCAAACTCTCGCAGGTGCTGCTCGGCGCCACCATCGGCTTGCTGTTGCTCACCTTGCTGATCGGATCCAATGTCAACGGCGCATCCCGTTGGTTGGCGATCCCCGGCTTGGGCATCACCTTCCAGACCAGCGATCTCGCCCGCGTGGTCATCGTGGTCTACCTCGCCCGGGTGCTGGGCCGCCAGAGGGAAGAACCGTGGACCTTCCGCGAAGTGATCTTGAAATTGATCCTCCCGGTGGGGGCGGTGTGCGGATTCATCCTGCCCGCCAACTTCTCCACGGCCGCATTGCTCTTCGGCACCTGCATGATCGTGATGTTCATCGGCCAAGTGCCCATCCGCCACATGCTCTCCGTGGTGGGCATCGCCGTCGGGGCGTTCGGAATTTTGCTGCTGCTCTCCAAGGCCAATCCGGATCTGTTGCCGCGGTTGCAGACCTGGCAATCGCGCCTTACCACCCATGGCGGTGACGACCGCGATGCGAACTACCAGGTGAACAATGCCAAGATCGCCATCGTGCACGGCGGATTCCTCCCCAACGGCCCCGGTACCGGCACTTCCCGCAACTTCATGCCGCACCCCGAAAGCGACATGATCTACGCCTTCATCATCGAAGAGTACGGCTCGGTGTTCGGAGGCTTAGGACTGTTGCTGCTCTACCTTATCCTGCTTTCGCGTGCTATGCGCATCGCCAACCGTTGTGAAAAACGTTTCGGGGCCTTGGTCGCCGTTGGCCTTGCGCTCAGCCTCGTGCTCCAGGCCCTGGTGAACATGGCCGTGGCCGTGAATCTCGTTCCGGTGACCGGCCAACCCTTGCCACTCGTGAGCATGGGCGGCACCAGCATGTGGTTCACCTGCCTGTCCTTGGGCATCATGCTCAGCGTGAGCCGCAGTGTTTACGACCCGCCGGAGGACAGCAAGTTCCGCACTTCCAATTCCAGTGATCATGCCGTTGCGGCCGCTTAATATATTGATCAGCGGTGGCGGCACGGGCGGGCACATTTTCCCGGCCATCGCCATCGCCAACGCCGTGAAGGAGCGGGAACCGGGAACCCGTTTCCTCTTTGTGGGCGCCATCGGAAAAATGGAGATGGAAAAGGTGCCAGCCGCTGGTTATGAGATCACCGGCCTGCCCATCCGCGGATTCCAACGGAGCGCTCTTTGGAAGAACGTGGGACTGCCGTGGCGCTTGCTGAAGAGCATGTGGATGGCGCGAAAGATCGTGCGCACGTTCAAGCCGGATGTGGCGGTCGGTGTAGGTGGATATGCAAGCGGCCCCTTGCTGGCGGCTGCCCAGCGCGCCCATGTTCCCACGCTGGTGCAAGAGCAGAACAGCCATGCCGGCGCTACCAACCGCATGCTGGCAAATAGGGCCGACATCATCTGCGTGGCGTATCCCAACATGGAACGCTATTTCCCGAAAGAGAAGATCCGCCTCACCGGCAATCCCGTGCGGCAGGACATGGTGCGCCTCACCGGAAAGCGCCCGAGGGGGATGGAGTATTTCGGTCTGCGTGAAGACGCGCCGGTGGTGCTCGTCACCGGCGGCAGTTTGGGAGCGCGCGGCATCAATCTTGGCATTGCAGCCGCCTTGTCGCAACTGCGGGATCAAGGCGTACAACTGATCTGGCAGACCGGTGCGCCGTTCCATGCACAGGCCCTTCAGGCGGTGAAGGACGCGGGCTACACCGATGCGCATGTCCATGAGTTCATTGCCCGGATGGACCTCGCCTATGCTGTGACCGATGTGGCCGTGGCCCGGGCCGGCGCCATCAGTGTGAGCGAGCTCTGCCTCACCCGCCTGCCTTCCATACTTGTTCCGCTTCCCACCGCGGCGGAAGATCACCAGACGAGCAACGCTCGCGCTCTGTCCGACCGTGGTGCTGCAGTCCTGGTGCAGGATGTGGAAGCTGTTGAACAGTTGGGTTCCGAGATCCTGCGCTTGGTGGTGAACCCCGGTGAACGCCAACGTCTTCGTGCGGCCATGGAGAGCATGGGCATGGACAATGCTGCGGAGGCCATCGCCGTGGAAGTGATACGCCTTGGCCGTTCGGGAACGTTGGATAACAAAGCCGCTGCTTGACATGGAACGTCCGGAATTTCTCTATTTCATCGGTATCGGCGGCATCGGCATGAGCGGTCTGGCCCGCTATTTCCGCAGGCAAGGTGCCCGCGTGGCCGGGTATGACAAGACCCCGAGCGAACTCGCGGGACAGCTTTCCTTGGAAGGGATCGACGTGAGCTACGATCCGGATCCGCGCCACATTCCGCAGGATTTCCGCGATGCGTCCCCCACCAAGGTCATGGTGGTGCGTACGCCCGCCGTGCCGATGAGCAATCCGTTGATCGCGTACTGGCAAGGGCGCGGCGTGGCCGTGAAGAAGCGCAGCGAGGTGTTGGGCCTGGTGACAAAGGACCGCCGGACCATGGCCGTGGCCGGAACCCATGGGAAGACCACCGTCAGCACCATGCTCGCCCATCTGCTCACTGCCGGTGGCGTCCCGTGCAATGCTTTCTTGGGCGGCATCAGCGTCAACTATGACACCAACGTGCTGTTGAACTCCAAGGCGGAACTGAACGTGGTAGAGGCCGATGAATATGATCGCAGCTTTCTGGCGCTGCACCCGAACGAGGCCATCGTCACCGCGATGGACCCGGATCATTTGGACATCTACGGCACCCCCGAGGCGATGTATGCGGCATACGCGGATTTCGCGGCCTTGGTGACCGGACGCATGCTGGTACACCGAAGCGTTCTGCCAAGGCTTCAGCAGCATGCCACCGTGCTCCGCGACGCTTTGCCTTATGGCATCGACGGTACGGAAGGGCCGCACGCGGAGAACGTCGAGGTGCGTGACGGGGCTTACCATTTCGACCTGGTGGCGGCGGGCCATGTATTGCGCGACCTGACGCTGGGCATGCCCGGCAGGCACAATGTGGAGAATGCCGTGGCGGCCGCCACCATGGCCCTCCATGCAGGCGTGAGCCCGGAGGCTCTGCGGAAAGGACTGGTCGGTTTTAAGGGCGTCAGGCGACGCTTCGAGGTGCGGGCACGGACAGGAAAGAGCATCTACATCGACGATTATGCACACCATCCCACCGAGCTGGACGCCTGCATCCGAAGCGTGAAGGAACTCTATCCTGATCGGAAGGTCACCGGTATTTTCCAGCCCCATCTCTTCAGCCGCACCCGCGACCTGGCCGCTGATTTCGCCAGCAGCCTGGCCCAGCTGGACGAACTCATCCTCCTGGAGATCTACCCCGCGCGCGAAGAGGCCATTCCCGGGATCACTTCCCAATGGTTGCTGGACCAAGTGAAGCTGACTAACAAGATGGTGTGTACAAAGGAGCAACTGATGCCGCTTTTGGATGGCCGGAATGTGGACATCTTGCTCACCCTTGGCGCTGGTGACATCGATAGGCTGGTACCGGGTGTTGCGGCAATGGTCAACAGTTACGAATGAGCAAGACGAAGCATATCCTGCGTATCGCGGCGAAGGTCCTCGCAGGCTGTGCCGTGGTCGCCGCGCTGGGCTTCGTGGAGAAGAACAGCGGGAGCGTGCCCGTCCGTGATATCGCCGTGGAATTGGACATGGGAAGCGGGGTGCATTTCATTGATACGGATGCCTTGCGGCAGGAAGTGATCAAAGGTGCCGGGCCGGTAATTGGCACGCCCATCGACAAGGTGGACGAGACCGGCATCGAACAACGCCTGCGCGCCATCTCTTGCGTGGCAGAAGCGGACGTCTACCACACCATGGACGGCGTTCTCCATGTGAAGGCCCGCCAGCGCGAACCGATCGTGCGGGTAGTGAACGCGGACGGCACGGGCTTCTACATCGACAAGGGTGGTTGGACGATGCCGCTGAACCCCAACTACACAGCCCGCGTGCTCGTGGTCACCGGCCAATTGGCGGAACCGTTCTCCAAATGCGACCCGGTTAACGTGGCCGCGGGGAACGATAGCTTGGCCGAGCATACCCACAGTCGCGCCATCCATGCCATGGCGCGCTCGCTCATGGCGGACCCGCTTTGGAACGCCATGTTCACCCAGGCCGTGGTGGACAGCGACGGTGACATCACCTTGATCCCGAACGTAGGCATGATGCGCGTACGCGTCGGGGACGGTACCCGTTTGGTATCCCGGTTGGCCAAGCTCCGCACCTTCTTCAGCGAAGGCATTCCACAGACAGACTGGCGCCGTTACAGCGCGATCGACCTCCGCTTCGACGACCAAGTGGTCTGCACCAAACGAACATCAAACTGATCCGGCCCGCCGGCAAGCACAACGCAAGGAGACAACACAACATGGACCACAAAGAGGAAATAGTCGCCGGTCTGGACATCGGCACCACCAAGATCGCCTGCATCGTGGGCCGCAAGAACGAGCAGGGCAAGCTCGAGATCATGGGCATGGGCAAGAGCCGCAGCGACGGTGTGAGCCGTGGTGTGGTGACCAATATCCAGCGCACCGTGGACAGCATCAAGGCCGCCGTGCAGGAGGCCGAGGACAGCGCCGGCGTGGAGATCACCACCGTGAACGTGGGCATCGCCGGACAGCACATCCGTAGCATGCACCATCGTGGCATGATCACCCGCCAGAGCCTCGAGCAGGAGATCCGCCAATCGGACATCGACCAGCTGATCGACGACATGTTCAAATTGGCCATGGTGCCCGGCGAGGAGATCATCCATGTGCTGCCCCAGGAATACATCGTGGACAACGAGCAGGGCATCAAGGACCCCATCGGCATGAGCGGAGTTCGTTTAGAGGCGAACTTCCACATCATCACCGGGCAGGTCACCGCCGCGCGTAACATCAACAAATGCGTGGCCCGTGCCAACCTCGACGTCACCGAGCTGATCCTTGAACCGTTGGCCAGCGCGGACGCCGTGCTGAGCGCGGAGGAGAAGGAGGCCGGCGTGGTGCTGGTGGACATCGGTGGCGGTACCACCGACATCGCGATCTTCAGCGATCACATCATCCGCCACACCGCCGTGATCCCATTCGGTGGCAACGTCATCACCGACGATATCAAGATGGGCTGCGCGATCCTGCGGGACCAGGCCGAGCTGCTGAAGAGCCGCTTCGGAAGTGCGCTCGCCTCGGAGAACAAGGAGAACGAAGTGGTCTGCATCCCCGGCCTGCGTGGCCGTGAGCCCAAGGAGATCAGCCTGAAGAATCTCGCCAACATCATCCAGAGCCGGATGGAGGAGATCCTTGATCACGTCTACTTCGAGATCAAGAACAGCGGCCTGGAGAAGCAGCTCAGTGGCGGCATCGTCCTCACCGGCGGCGGCGCGCAACTAAAACACCTCCGCCAGCTCACCGAATACGTCACCGGCATGAGCACCCGCATCGGATACCCCAACGAGCACCTCGCCAACAGCAAGGTGGAGGACGTCACCAGCCCGCTTTTCGCCACCGGCGTAGGTCTTGTGCTGCGCGGCTTCGACTTTATCGAGCGCCGCCGCTCCCACCAGATCGAAGAGGCGCCGAAGGTGAAAACCCACAGCCAAAAGTTCAAGGTGGGCAGCTTTTTTGAAAAAGTGGTGAATGGTGCGTCCGAGATCTTCAAGGACGACGAAGCCTGACCCTGACATTTGCCGACCCGGCCCGAACCCGAAATACCCGACCCATGAAATTCGACCTTCCTTCCGAGCTCTCTTCCATCATCAAAGTGATCGGCGTCGGCGGCGGCGGTGGCAACGCCGTCAACCACATGCACTCCCAAGGCATCATGGGCGTGGACTTCCTGATCTGCAACACCGACAAGCAAGCGCTGGACATGAGCCAGGTGCCGGTGAAGCTGCAGCTCGGGGCCACGCTTACCGAAGGCCTTGGTGCCGGCAGTATCCCCGAGCGGGGCAATGCGGCGGCACAGGAGAACATCGAGGAGATCAGGGAGCTGCTGACCCCGCGCACCAAAATGCTCTTCGTCACCGCCGGTATGGGCGGCGGCACCGGCACCGGTGCGGCACCGGTGATCGCGCGTATCGCACGGGACATGGGGATCCTCACCGTGGGCATCGTCACCATGCCGTTCCAATGGGAAGGCCGCAAGCGGAAGAACCAGGCCGTAGAGGGCATTGAGGAGATGCGCGAAGCCGTGGACACACTGCTGGTGATCAACAACGACCGCCTGCGCGATCTCTACGGGAACCTCGACATGGACGAGGCCTTCGCCCATGCCGACAATGTGCTCGCAACAGCCGCGCGCGGCATCGCGGAGATCATCATGAAGACCGGCAAGGTGAACGTGGATTTCGAGGACGTCCGCACGGTGATGACCGGCAGCGGCGTAGCGATCTTGGGCATGGCCGAGGCCGAAGGGGAGGACCGCGCCATGCGTGCCGCCGAGGAAGCATTAGCCTCGCCCTTGCTGAACGATAACGACATCAAGGGTGCCAAGTATGTGCTGCTGAACATTGCGTTGGGGAACCGTTCCATCTCCATGGACGAGATCACGGAGATCACCGACCACATCCAGAATGCTGCCGGAAGCACCGCCGATGTGATCTGGGGCTACCATTCCGATGAAACCCTCGGTGAAGCCATCCGCGTTACGGTGATCGCCACCGGCTTCAACCAGAACGAACTGACGGCAACATTGGAGCAGCGCTTGCCGGAGAAGAAGGTCACCGACCTCAACAGCGAGCTGCCCACGATGATCACCAAGCCCATCGTCAATCCGGTGCTGGTGTCCGTTCCCCTGGTCAGCGTGCAGGAAGCGAAGACCCCAGAGCCGTACATCAAACAGGTCGAGGCTCCGAAAGAGCAATCCCGGCTTCAGTTCGAGCAGGAGTCCAACCCCGTTGAACGGCCTAAAGTGGAAGCCCTTTTGGCATCAAAGGCCGTTGAGAAAGTGGTGCATGAACTGCATGAGGATGAACAGTCGGCGTCGGTTGAAGACCACATGGAGGCCAAAGCGCATGACCACATTGAGGAGCTGATCACCCCGAACCTCTCCCAGGCCCAACAACAGGCCCGCGTAGAGGACCGCCTGTCCCACATGCGTGAGGTGAACATGCGCCTGCGCACGCCGAACGGCCTCGCCGAGATGGAGCGGGAGCCCGCCTTCAAGCGCCGCAACGTCCAACTGAACGATACGCCCCACAGCACCGACAGCAACGTGAGCCGCTATACCCTCAGCGAAGGCAACGACGAGAACGGCCAGCGCCAAGTGGAACTGCGCCGCAACAACCCGTTCCTCCACGACAACGTCGACTGACCGCCATGGACCTCCAAGCCCGCATCGATGCCGACATCAAGGCGGCCATGCTCGCCCGTGAGAAGGACAAGCTGAACGTGCTCCGTGCCATCAAAAGCGCGCTGCTCATGGAGCTGACGAAAGAAGGCGGAGCGCATGCGGTGAGCGACGAAGCCGGGATGAAGATCCTGCACAAGCTCCACAAGCAACGCACTGAGGCGGCCGCCATCTATCACCAACAAGGCCGCGCCGACCTTGCCGCGGAGGATGATGCGCAGGCGAAGATCATCGAGGCCTACCTGCCCGCACGCATGGGCGACGCGGAGATGAAGGCCATCGTGAAAGAGACATTGACCGGTATCGGGGCCACGTCCATGGCGGACATGGGCAAGGCGATGAAGGCCGTGAACGCAATACTGGCGGGCAAAGCGGACGGTAGTGCCATCGCTTCCGCAGTAAAGGAACTGCTCAGCGGGGGCTGAGTTGAAAAAGTTGGGTAGGGACGGTAGCGGCGTGCGTTGAAAGACGCGCGTCGCCGCTGTTTTCAGGAAGGTTTCCCCGAAGGCGCGTTCTAATCCACCTGCATCTTGAAACCCACGCCATGCACGTTCACGATGCGCACGCGGTCGTCGTGGCGGAGGTATTTCCGAAGGCGGCTGATGAAGACGTCCAAGCTGCGGCCGAGGAAGTAGCTGTCATCACCCCAGACCATGTTCAGCAGCAGTTCCCGAGGGAGCACCTGGTCCATGTGCATGCAGAGCAGCTTGAGCACGGCGGCCTCCTTCTTGGTCAGGCGCCGCTCCTCCTCAGGGTGCTTGAGCTCTTTGTTCCTGTCGTCAAAGGTGAAATCACCCAATTGGAACACGTCCTTGTTCCGGTCGGCTTCGCCCTTGCCCTTGGTGCGGCGTAGGATGGCCTCGATGCGCAGCACCAGTTCCTCGTGGCTGAAGGGCTTGGTGATGTAATCATCGCCGCCGGCCTTGAAACCGGCGATGCGGTCCTCGGTCTGGCTCTTGGCCGTGAGGAAAATGATCGGCACCTGAGCATCCGTCATGCGGATGTCCTCCGCCAGGCTGAGGCCGTCCTTCAAGGGCAGCATCACGTCGATCAGGCACAGGTCGTACGTATTGAGGTTGAAGTGCTGAAGACCTTCTTTCCCGTCCCGGAAGAGATGAACGATATAGCCTCTGCGGGCCAGGGCATCCTGCACGACGAACCCCAGGTTCTCATCGTCCTCCACCAAGAGCAAGGTCCCCTTGGTATCCTCCTTTTCTTCGGTCTTTTTGTTGCTCATCGCTTTGCTTTTTCCTTCCAGAGGGGCAGTTCAAGTGTAAACGTGCTTCCTTTTCCCCAAGTGCTTTCCACATGGACCTTGCCGCCGTGGGCACGCGCCATTTCCGCAACGTAGTGCAGGCCGAGTCCGAAGCCCTTTACGTCGTGGACGTTGCCGGTGTGGACACGGAAGAAGCGCTCGAAGATATTCCGGACGTCCTCTTTTCGGATCCCGATGCCCTCGTCAACCACCGCAACGCGGACACGCTTGTTGTCATTGCTGGTCGAAATGTGTACGCGGGGCGGTCCCTTCGTGTATTTCACCGCATTGTCCACCAAGTTGAACAGGGTATTTCCCAAATGGACGCGGTCCCCTTGCACCATCGGGTCCGGGGCACGAAGGTCCATGGTGCAATCCCCGTTGCGCTCCTTCAGGATCACCTCGAACGACCGGACGACATCCTTCACCAGTTCATTCATATCCACCGGCTCCAGATGCAGGTTGACCCCGCCGTTTTCCAGCGTGGCCAACTGCAGTACACGTTCCACTTGCTGCCGTAGCCGTTCATTTTCTGTGCGGATGATGCGGGCATAATTCCGCAGGCGGGCCGGTTCATCCGCGATGCCCGGCTCCGAAAGCACCTCGCTGCTGAGCGCGATGGTGCTGATCGGCGTCTTCAGCTCGTGCGTCATGTTGCCAATAAAGTCGTTCTTCATCTCGCCGAGCCGCTTTTGCCGCATGATCACCCACATGCTGTACGCGAAAAAGCAGAACATGATGAACGTGACAACGGCGGGATAGAGCCAGGTGATAGTGCCTCCTTCCCTTGGCACCCAGATCGAGGTGGTGCGGCGGGGGAAGTAGACCCCGAAGTAGTGCCCGTCCTTGTTCAACTTCAGCAATTTGCTGTGCCGTGCGGTGTCCGGGACCAAACTGTCGTTCAAGCTCACGTAGTTCCCGTAGACAATGCTGTCCGTGAAGCAATCATAGATTCCATATTCAAAGTCGTCGTTGATGTTTCGCCGCTTGAATTCCTGCTGTAGCAGTGCCTCCAACAAGTAGGGGTGGATCGTGTCATTGATGGTGACCGCGAAGTAGTTGGGCCGTTCCTGCTTCACCGCGTCGAACAGGTCGCTGGGGTCCTTGGTGATCGAGAGGATGCGCTCGGTGACATCGGTGAGCGCGATCTTCACCCGGTCGTTGAACTGTTTGTCCAATTGCTTCTGCTGCTGCTCCTGCAGGGCCACCTGCTCATGCTCGTGGCGTTGGGCGCGCTTCAGCCACATCACCTGTGTGAACACGACGCCCGCCAAGCTCAAGATGGCCAGCAGGACCAAGGTTCCCAGGGTGCGTCTACGCATGATCGTGAAAGAAGGACAATGTTAAGGCCCGCTTGGCCGTGAAACCTTCTCTTTCACAGCTCTTGTGGTCTGCCGGGCGGAGGACACTTTGGACACTTCCATGACAAAGCAGGCCCGGAATACCGTGATCGCGATATGGCCGGGCAATACCTTGCGCCACGCTTTTACAGCACCATGAAAAAAACAGTCCTCCTGCTCTCCGCAGCCTTCATTTCGGCATTGACCAATGCCCAAACACCTGTCACCGTTTCCACCTCTCCGGGCAATGCCGATCAGGTATGGTACAGCTTGCAGAACGGGGAGGTCGGCAGGGCCCCGTTGAACGAATGGGACCTCGCCTTCGAGATGACCGGTTTCTCCTCTTCCATCCGGGTGAACACGGCCAGAGGCTTGGTGGTGTATGAAACTCCGGTCGCCATTGCTGATTGGGACGGTGTGCAAACTGTTGATTCCGCCAACTGGACCCGGGTGGACAATGCCGACACCAGCTGGTCGGTCAGTGCGCTCAACAACGGCAACAACCTGCAGGACCCGGACGGGTTCAACGTGGGATGGGGCAATTACAACATGGCTACGCACTATATCATCGGCTCGAAGATCTACGCCATCAACTTCCCGGACAATACCTGGAAAAAGCTGCGCATCAACACCCTCGCCAACGGCATCTATTCGTTCGTCTACTCAAACCTCGATGGTAACGACTATTACGACGAGGAACTGGTGAAGACCGATTTCACCGGCAAGAACTTTGGCTATTGGTCCTTCGCGACCAACGCCACGCTGGACCGCGAACCACCAACTGTGAATTGGGACCTGCTTTTTACCAAGTATACCGGCTTTGTGCCCACACCCTATTCCGTGACCGGCGTATTGCAGAACAAGAATGTGACGGCCTTGCAGGTGAACGGTGTGCCGACGGCGGAAGCCGATTGGACATCTGCGCCCTTCAGCTCCCAGATGAACATCCTCGGTTCGGATTGGAAGCGCTATGACTTCGCCCAGAACCAATATGCCATCGTCACCGACACCACCTACTTCGTGAAGGATATCCCCGGCAATATTTGGAAGATCGTCTTCACCGGCTACGGCGGAGGTGCCACGGGTGATATAGGCTTCAACCAGGAACTGGTCAGCTCCGTGGGGATCGGGGAGGTCGCCCGTCAACAGGGCACGCTGCTCGCCTATCCCAACCCGGTGACGGACGGACAGGCACAATTGATCGTGGACGTTCCTGCCCGTGAAGGCGTGCTCCGTATTTTCAATACGACCGGTCAACAGATGGGGCAACAGCAGTGGAGCGGGCTATCGGGTCTTACCACGCGCACCCTCGACGTGAACGGCCTGGCCAAGGGCGTGTACATCGTCCGCTTCGACGCGGTCAACTCCAGCACCACCGGCAAGCTCGTGATCGAGTAAGCTGGTCCCTGACCGGACAGCGGTGCCGATCGGCCGTTGGATGTTCACACATGCCATGATACGCACCGCCGTAGCACTCCTTGCCTTCGCCCTCGCTGTTGCGGCCCATGCACAAGTGCCCTTGACCGTGCATGATGCGGGTTCGAATGAGGGCGTGCCGTACGCGCACGTCTCTTGGCATGCGTTGAGCACTCCCGCTAATGGCGTGGAGGTGGCGGGACCCGGCGGAAAGCTTACGCTGCCCGTGGACCAAGCGGCGGTGAAGGACGGGGTGGCCATCCGCATCGACTTCATCGGCTACCGTCAGCTCACCGATACGATCTTCACGATGACGGCCCGCAGCTTCGGCCTGCAGCCTGCACAACTGTTCGACCTCGACGAGGTGGTGGTCACCGGGCAATACCGGCCCACCACGGCGGACAAAGCGGTGCAGCGCATGCACGTCATCGGCGCGGAGCAGATCCAACGCATGGCGGCGCAGAACCTCGGCGATGTGCTGCGGCAGGAGCTGAACATGCGCATGACACAGGACAATGTCCTGGGCACGTCGGTGAGCATGCGCGGCTTGGGCGGGGAGAACGTCAAGATCCTGGTGGATGGCGTTCCTGTGATCGGGCGGCAGGACGGAAACCTTGACCTGGCACAGATCGACCTCACGGGCATCGACCGGGTGGAAGTGTTGGAAGGACCGCTCAGCGTGAACTACGGCACCAACGCACTGGCCGGGACGATCAACCTCATCACGCGCAAGAACACCGGCAACACCTCATCGCTGAAGGCCATCAGCTATGTGGAACCCATGGGCCGATTGAACCTGTCCGTCGCGGCGGGCCAGCATTTTGGAAAGAGCGATGTGCTGCTCTCGCTGGGACGCAATTTCTTCGGAGGCTGGGGCCCGGACCAGAACGCGATCTATGACTTCAGCAGGCATTTGGCGGACTCCACGCGCTACCAGTCGTGGAAGCCGCGCGAGCAATACTTCGGAAGGCTGAACTACCGCTTTGCCCTGAACGACCGCTGGAACCTCAACTACAAGGGCGAGGTGATGCAGGACCGCATCACGGACCGCGGTATGCCGCGCGCACCCTATAACGAGAGCGCGTTTGATTCTGAATTCTTGACCCGGCGTTTGGACAATGCGCTATTCGCCAACGGGGACCTCGGCAAGGGCCGACATCTGGACGCGCTGATCGCCCACGACCGCTACCAGCGCACCCGGACCATGTGGCTGCGCGACCTCACCACCTTGGAAGCACAGCAAGTGCCCGGAGAAGCGGATGATTCATACTTCACCCTCACCAATGCCCGCGCCACCTATTCGAGTTCCGGCGACAGTGCCAAGCTCGGCTATGAACTAGGGATGGACCTCAACTTGGAGACCGCCGCCGGGGAGCGGATCGCCGATGGCAGCGATCAGCAGATCGGGGACTACGCCGTGTTCGGCAGCGCACAGTGGCGGCCGGTGAAGCGGCTTATCATCCGCCCCGGGCTACGCTACGCGCACAACACCCAGTATGGAGCGCCGCTTGTCCCTTCCCTCGATGCGCGCTTGCAGTTGAACCCCGCGTTCACCCTGCGCGCCTCCTATGCCGAAGGTTTTCGGGCGCCATCGCTCAAGGAACTGTACCTCTACTTCGTGGACGTGAACCACGACATTCACGGCAATGCGGACCTCACCGCCGAGACATCGAACAACTATTCGCTCTCGTTGAGCTATCGCAAGGCAATGGACAAAGGCGTGCTACGGGGAGAGATCGCCGGTTTCCACGACCGCATCCACGACCTCATCACCTTGGCGGAGGAGGGGCCGACGCTGTACAGCTACATCAACGTTGGCGAATACCGCACGCTGGGCGGCAGCTTCAGCCTTGGTTGGGAGACAGGCCATTGGGCCTTCGGGGCGGGTACCGCCATCACAGGTCGCTATGACACCTTGGGCGTGCGGACCGGCGGTGCCACTTACGAGTATGCCCCGGAAGTGAACCTCAACGCTACGCGGAATTGGCGCAAGCAGGGATGGAGCATCACGGTGTTCGGCAAATACCAGGGCGAGCAGCAGAACTACATCTACCTGGAGGACGGAAGTTTATCACGCGGTAGGATATCGGATTACGTGATGGCCGATGCCTCCGTGGCCAAGCAATTGTTCAACGAACACCTCACCGTATCGCTGGGCTGCAAGAACATCGGGAACATCACCGACCTGAACGCCTCGCTCGGCAATGGCGGAGCTCACAGCGGGCCGAGCGCGGGCAGCGTTCCGTTGGCGATGGGACGCACCTACTTTCTACGCCTGGCGCTGGATCTGAAAGGTAAGGTCAAAGAATCGAAGCTATGAGGACTGTGATCGGTATTGGAGCAGTGGTGATGGCCTGTGCATTCAGCAGCTGCGTGAAGGAGGAACTGCCTGTGCCGAAGCAGACACGTGGCGGCAACAGTATGCAAGGGGAAGGGGAATGGTTTGAATGCGTGGCGAACGTGGGCGTGGATTATGCCAACCAGTTGTGGTTCGACCTCGGCACGCAGAGTGTGGTCGCGCAGAACAGCAAGATGGACTGGGACCTCGCCTTTCAATGCGCGCCGGACGGCTGGCAGGTCCGCTTGAACTACTCCAGGCTCATGCGCGCGCACCGCACGGGCCAGGCGGAGATCACGGAACCCACGGACACAACAGGCTATGGCAACACGTGGAAGATCGACCTGCCCAACGGAAGGCCCGACAGCATGGCCATCGGTGACTGGCGCAGCGAGCATCCGGTCTTCGTCCTCGACATGGGCTACAACGTAATTGGCCTGCCAATGGGCTTGAAAAAAGTGCAGGTCACGGATGTTTCGGCCGCATCTTTCAGCTTCCGGACCGCTAAGCTCAACGGTTCCAATGTTCAGGAATACACCATTCAGAAAGATCCCGCCCGGGCTTATGTCCATTTCAACTTTACCAGTGGCAGCGCGGTGAACATCGCAGCGCCGTTAGGCAGCTACGACATGGTCTTCACGCAGTACACCGAGCAGTTTTATGCCCCGGACCCCTACTTGTCCTACATCGTCACGGGCACGGTGAACGGCTACAGCGGAGCGCGTGTGGCCCAACTGAGCGGCGATTTCGCCAGTATCACCCTGGCGGACACGGTGGCCAATCCCTTCAGCACCGACGAGGACATCATCGGCTACGATTGGAAAGACTACTCCTTCGATACGGGCACGTACGAGGTTTATAGCAACCAGATCTACATCGTGCAGGACACCGACGGCAACTTCTACAAGCTGCACTTCATAGACTACTACAACGACATTGGGCAGCGGGGTTCACCCAAGTTCGAGCTGGTGCAGTTGATACCTGAATAGGGCGCTGAGTCGCGGTGAAGGGGGCGTAGTTGTGTTTTGGCCGCAGAGACGCTAAGACGCGGAGAAGAGGATCGCGGTTGCGTTTGGCCGCTGAGTAGCGGATCGCATCGGCAGTACCCGGTACTCGGTACCAGATACTCGGTACCAATTTCAAAAACACCATTTGCATTCTCCGCGCCTCCGCGTCTCTGCGGCCCAATTTCAGCGTCGCTTTACTCACCGCCGCCATCATCGCTGCCACCGCCGGGCACGGACCGTTCGGTGGGGCCGGTACTCTTTCTCCGGAAAAGCTGGGTGTCCTGCTTCCCGAAACGCCACGTGGCCGAGATGCGTACTTCGCGGCCACCGTGGCTGCTGAAACCTTCCTGTTCGAAATAGGGCGTCTCATAGTGTGACCCCCAGCCCCGTGAATCGAAGATGTTGTTCGCACTTGCAGTGAGGAAGAATTGCTTCCCGAACTGCTTGCGCAACGACACGTCCATGGAGTAGCGCTCCAGGGTATACCCTTGCGGGATGATGCGCGGGCCGTCGTAATCAGCGTTCACCTGCAATGTCAGGTCGGCGGGAAGCTTCTGGGATATGTTCACCTTGCCATCGAAGTTGATGCCGTTGTTGGTGTAGTTGGCGCCTCCTTCGGAGAGGCTGATATTCACCCATTGCAAGTTGCCGTTGAAGGTCGCCTCGGATCCTTTCCAAAGGGTAAGCTTCACCGTGTTCTCCCATCCGAAGCCTTGGTTCTGCTTGCCGTTCACATAGGTGGTCACAAGTATGTTCGGGTCGCTGGCCAAAGGTGCGGTGTAGCTCGTGATCACGTCCGTGGTGAAGCGGCCGTAGAGGGAGGAGAGCCAATTGCCTTTTTCGCCGAAGGGAAGCAGGTGGTTCACCTCCACGATGGTGCTCATCTCAGGGCGCAGCACGGGATTGCCGATGCGGTAGCTCCGCGCATCGGTGCTCATGATGAAGGGCATGATCTGGTAGAAGTTCGGCCGGTTCACCTTGCGGGAAACGTTCACTTGGAGCTCCTGCTGGAGCTTGCCTTCCGGGGCGTCCCATTTGCGGCTGAGGTAGACCGCCGGGAAAAGGATGCGCCCAAGGTCCTTGAGGCCGTCTGGATAGCTGTAGCTGAAGTCCACGTCCTTGTCGGTCCGCTTGGCGTTCATCATGTTCTGCTCTACACGCAGCCCGGTGTGCATGGACCAATGATCGGAGAGTTTCGTGCTCCAGTTCACGTAGGCCGCGTTCACCCACGTGCCGATGTTGAAGGCATTGCTCAAGGCCGTATCACGGACGGCACCCTGGAGGGTATCGTTGCCATAAGTGACATCCATGGTGGAGTTGCTCTGCTCAAAATTGGCCTTGAAGCCCCATTCCAACTTGCGGTTGTCCGCATACGGGTCGGTGACATCGAGCTGCCAGGTCCATTCCTGGCCATCACTCTTGGAGTCGCGGTCCTGGTAGCTGTGGCCTGCCAAGATCCCGTCCACGCCATCGTTGAACTGTTCAGTGGTGGCAGGGGAGGTGCGGTCGCTGAGGTTGAAAGTGAGGTCGGTGCTCCACTCCTTGCCGGGCTTGGTGGTGGTGCGCCTGAAGCCCGCGCGCGAGGTGAGGTTGGTGTACCGCCCGTCGGAAAAATTGTGCTGGGTGCCACTGCCGATGGTGTTGTTCGCCGCGTCGGAACTGATGTAGGTCTGGTCCTCCGAACTGCTGCGTGTGCCGATGTTCACGCTTTGCGAGAGGCTGATGGTGTTCCGGTTGCTCAATTTGTAATCCCAACCTAAGCGTGCGTTCTCCCGGAGATGATCATGGGTGTTGGTGGCATCCTGACGGAAGTAACCGGTGGGCAGGCCGTCAGCGAGGTCCGTGCGGTAGTTGTAACTGGTGCCGGGCGGGGCTCCGTGGCCGAAACTCAGGCTGACATTGAAGGCACTACGACCCTGCCGGACCAGCAAGTTGCCATTGGCGTTGTAGCGCTCGTTGTTACCGATACCGACCGACAATTGCCCGCTGTATCCGGGTCGCGTGTCCTTTTTCAGCACCACGTTCACGATGCCGCCAGTGGAACTGGCATCGAAGATCACGCTGGGGTTGGTGATCACCTCCACGCGTTCGATGTCGCTCGCGGGGATCTGGTCCAAGGTCATGGTGGTGGGCCTCCCGTCCACGAACACTTTGGGGCTTTTGCCGCGCATCTCCACGTTGCCTTCGGCGTCCACGCTAAGGCCGGGGATGTTCTTCATCACGTCCGTGGCATCGCCGCCCGCCACGCTGATGTCCTTTTCCACGTTGTACACGCGGCGGTCCACCTGGAGCACCTGTGTAGCGCGCTCCTTGGAGACCTCCGCGGCCTTCAGTACCACCGCATCGGCCTCTATCCGCAGGTTTCCCAGGTCCAGTTCAGGCATTTCCCGGGTAAGGCTGAATTCCTTTTCCACCGTGGTATAGCCCATTGCTGCGACCTTCAGCCGCAATGTCCGCATCGGTAGTTTGGGGATGTCGAATTCACCGTTCTCCTGGACCAGTGCACCGCCCACCACGCTATCACCCAACAGCACGGTCGCCGTGGCGAATGCGACAGGCTTCTTATCGGTATCCAGAACACGGCCATAGGCACGTCCCATTGCAAAGCCACCTCCGGGGCCGCGCTGTGCAAGGAGAAGACCGGGTAAAAGAACAAATAGAAGAAGAGGAGTGCTTTTCAACATTTCGGTACGCAAAGGTACCGGGCCTCCATCCTCGGCCAGTGGTATTTGACCAAGTTGGCAACTTCGGACCCGGAATGGTATTCTTTGTGCGGAGCACCCTCGTTGAGGCCCCACCCGACACCGGCAACCTTAAAAGGAAACAGCGGTGATCCCATCTTTCAGGTTCATCTGCGTTCCATTGGCGATACAACGAAAAAGCCCCCCGAGATCTCGGAGGGCTTTCGATGCGAAGAAGGTTCTGGCCTAGTACTCGTCGCGACGGTAGCCGCCACGATCGCCGCGGTCGCTGCCGCTGCCGCCACGGTCGCTGCCGCCACGGTATCCGCCGCGGTCGCCACCGCCGCTGTTGCCGCCACGGTAGCCACCGCCGCCGCCGCTGTTGCCGCCGCGGAATCCGCCACGGTCGCCTGCGCCCTCGGTACGGGGGCGGGCTTCGTTCACCACGAGGTCACGGCCATGGAAGGCGATGCCGTTGGTGCCTTCGATCGCGGCACGCCCGCTGTCGTCGTCGGACATCTCCACGAAACCGAAGCCGCGGCTCCTGTTGGTGGCCTTGTCCATGATGATCTTGGCCGAGGTCACCTCACCGTGAGCTTCAAAAAGCTCGCGGAGATCCTGGTCCTGTGCGGAATACGCAATGTTGGCGACGTAAATGTTCATGAGTTCGACTGACTGAGTGAGTGTTTTTTGAGGTTTCGTGCCACGCCCGGAGGTTCTCGCCAAAGAACAAATGGGCCAAAGCGGGGCGAAATTAGATGGATCTGCCGTAATTACAAGCATCTGCCCGAAATTATTGAGGCCCGGGATCCCCACATTTCCCGGTGATGCTCTGGCCGGCCCTCATGGATCCCCTTTTTTGGAACACCGATGACGACCGGGCCATGTGGCCGCCAAATGCGCTGAGCGCCATGGCGCGATCACCACATCAGGACGATGGATGCGGCCGACGTGGCGACCATCGGATCAACCCGGAGGCACGGATTCATCGGTCGTACCTTTGTGCGTTCCGCATCAGAACACATTATGTCACAAACCACGTTTGCCAAGACCCCTCCCGTATTCTTTCAACGGTTGAGGGAGGTCACCGAAGCCTATTTCAAGGAGAATAACCTCAGAAAGACCGGGAACAGCCGCCTGTATTGGAAAACGGCCATCCTGCTCACGGCGCTTGTAGGTCTTTATGTGTTACTGGTCTTCTTCACACCTTCCTCCACGTTGATCGCTTTGGGCCTCTGTGCCTTGCTGGGCCTGGTGGTCGCCAGTGTGGGCTTCAACGTGATGCACGATGGTGCCCATGGCAGCTATAGCCGCCGCAAATGGGTGAACGAGGTGATGGGCCATTCGCTGAACCTGCTGGGCGGCAGCGTACATTTCTGGAAGTTGAAGCACAATGTGAACCACCACACCTTCACCAACATCGAGGGGATGGATGACGACATCGATATCAAACCTTGGGTGAGGGTGCATGAGGGCCAGCCCAAGCATTGGTTCCACCGGTTCCAGCACATCTACGGCCTGTTACTCTACGGCCTCACCTATCTGCTCTGGATCTTCTACAACGACCTGAAGAAGTACTTCACCGGTAAGATCGCCGACAACACCCGGATGAAGCCGATGGACCGGGAGCAGCATATTATTTTCTGGATAACGAAGGTCGCCTACGTCTCGATCTTCCTGCTCTTGCCGATGTATTTTGCGGGGGTGGTACCGACGCTTGTGGGCTACGGGGTGATGGTTTTCGTCACCGGCCTGTTCATTGCGGTGGTCTTCCAGTTGGCGCATGTTGTAGAGCATGCCGAATTTGTGATCCCTGCCGTGGAAGGCGGAAATATTGAGAGTGAATGGGCCGTTCACCAAGTGGCCACCACCGCTAATTTCGCTACACGCAACAAGATGTGGAACTGGCTCTTCGGCGGATTGAACTTCCAGGTGGAGCACCACTTGTTCCCCAAGATCAGCCATGTGCACTATCCGGAACTGAACAAACGGCTCAAGGAGGTGTGCGCGGAGTTCAACATCAAATACCGTGAATTCCCCACCTTGCGGAGCGCGCTCTGGTCACACTTGGTGCATCTGAGGCACGTGGGGACCATGGCGTAGGTCCGGTGGTCGATAACGTCCGGCGGGTTCATTCTATTAGCGTGTTATGGTATTTGCGGTCGGGAGCTAAGGTCCGCCGGCAACCCCTTTGGAGATCTCGCCGGATCGCCGAATCTGATCTGACCCATCTTCTCTTCCGGATCTCGGTATATCGTGAAGTATCCGTCGCGCCCGGCCGTGGATCGGCCGCCATAATGTTCGGCATACCCCCCGAATGTGGGATTGCGGCACTTGACCGGACTAAATAAGTTTGACCAAAGAAAGGTCGGCATACCTCAAGCATAAGGTGGCCGAGGGCCTCGAACGATGCAGCCATGCGAACCACCATCCTCCATACCCGGTTTATTCTCCTTCTTGCAGCGGCCGGTCCTACGGCCGTGGTGCAGGCGCAGTTATCGGTGAATAATACCGTGACGGTCCAGTACCTTGTGGAGAACGTGCTGCTCGGCGGGGGAGTGACCGTGAGCAACATCACCTTTAACGGCATGCCGGCCGGCTTTTCCAACATCCAGATCGGTAGCTTCAATGGTTCAGCCTGCAACGTGGGCTTGGCACAAGGTCTTATGCTATGCACGGGTGATATCGCATTGGCCTTGGGGCCCAACAACACCGATAGCCAAACACTGCCGGCCGCCGGGACCGGTGCATTCGGCGACCCCGATCTGGACCAGACCAGTAATTCCACCACGTATGATGGCGCCGTGCTGGAGTTCGACCTCGTGCCCACGGGGGATGAGATCTCCTTCAACTATGTTTTCGCCTCGGAGGAATATCTGGAGTACGTGAACGCGGGCTACAACGACGTGTTCGGCTTCTTTCTGAGCGGACCGGGGCTCAATGGGCCGTATGCCAACAATGCCGTGAACATCGCGTTGGTCCCGGGCAGCAGCTCCGTGGTCTCCATCGACAATGTGAACAACATGAGCAATCCGGCCTATTACGTGGACAACGGGGACGGATTCAGCTTCCCTTGGGACAGCGACCCCCAGTACATCCAGTTCGACGGCTTCACCGTCCCGCTCACCGCTTATGCCACGGTGCAATGCGGGCAGACCTATCACCTGAAGATCGCCATCGCGGATGCCGGTGACCCCTATCTGGACAGCGGGGTCTTTTTGGAGGGAGGCAGTTTCAGCAGCCCGACCCCTTTGTCCGTGGAAGCCCAGACGGACAGTCCCTTCGGCGAACTGGTTGAAGGTTGTGCAGGGGCCACGATCGTCCTCACCCGGTCCGATACCCAGAACGCCATGGACGTGACCGTTTCCGTGTCAGGGACCACCACCAACGGCACGGACCATACGACCGTCCCGGCTGTATTCAGCTTCCCGGCCGGACAAGCCACCATCAATTTCGATCTGGAGGCCTTCGAGGACTTCATCACCGAAGGCACGGAACAGCTCACGCTGACCTTCGCCTATCCGGACCTGTGCGGCCAGACCAGTACCATCGTCCTCACCATACCCGTTGTGGATAACACAATGGCCGTTGTGGTGAACACAACAGCCACGGTCTGTCCCGGCGCATGCAGTGGCTCGGCCTCCGCAGTGATGAGCGGTGGATCCGCCCCGTTCAGCTATGCATGGAGCAATTCGTTGGCAGGCACGGGAGCAACATCGGCCGCCAGTATCTGCGCGGGGTCGTATTCGATCATTGTGGAGGATGACCTGGGCTGCACTGCCGAGGACACGTTCGACGTGGTGGACGGGACCGCCCTGACGGTGGACGCCGGGACGGACATCGCCAGTTGTGGCGACCCCGTGCTCTTGCAGGCCGAGGTGGTCGGTGCTACAACCGGTTTAGTATGGGCATGGACGCCGGCAACGGGCCTCTCGAACCCCGGCATCTCCGGGCCCGTGGCCACGGTGAGCGCCACGACCGATTATGCCGTTACGGTCTATCCGACGGGATTTCCGGACTGTGCCGTTACGGACAATGTAACGATCACTTTTGATCCGGGGCCGGACCCGGGGACGGACTCCGCGATCGTCATCTGTCCAACCCAGCCCTCCTTTGCATTGATCGACATGTTGGGCGGAATCCCTGAGACCGGAGGAAGCTGGGTCAACGCAATTGGTGATCCCGTACCAGGCACCTTCGACCCGGCCACGGGCGTGGAGGGTGTCTTTTTCTATAGCGTGACCTCGGCGGAAGGATGCACCAACACGGCCAGCGTGACCATTGATATGCTCGATATTACCGATCCGGTCTGCTGTGGAACGGTGGATGCCGGGCCGAACGCCACCACCTGCGGGCTAAGCCACGTTCTGCAGGCGGCCACGGGCAATATCGGCAGCGGCACATGGACCGGGCCGCCGGGCTATGTGATCGCGCAGGCACAAAGCGCGCAAACCACCGTGACCGCCTCGGTAGCTGGTACTGCGACCTTCACATGGACCGAGGATGATGGAACATGCCATGTGGTGGACGACGTCACCGTCACCTTCACCGATACGCTTGTGGTCGTGGTGAGCTCCACCGGTGCCTTGTGCAATGGGGTCTGCGACGGGACGGCCACAGCGGTGCCCCAGGGAGGGACCGCGCCGTTCAATTACCAGTGGAGCAATGCTGCGGGTCCGCTCTCCAACGCGGCGGATGCGGAAGATCTCTGTGCCGGAAGCCTCTCCCTGATCCTTTCCGATGCCAACGGATGCACGGCCCAAGCGGACCTCATCATCTCCGAGCCGGCCCCCGTGCCGATCCCCGAACTGAGCTTCATGGAGCCGTGGTGCTATGGTTCGTGCGATGGGACGGTCACCATTACTGCCCCGAACGCAGTGGCCTATAGTTTCGATGGTGGTGCCACGTTCGGCCCCGCCTCCGTGTTTCCAAATGCTTGCGTGGGGGACTATCCGATCGTGATCCGGAATGCCAACGGCTGCCTTGCTTCGGCCTCCATCACCGTTACAGGGCCGCCACCAGTGGTGGCGAATTTCATATACGGCCCCGATCCGGCGACCGTGGAAGCCACCTCCATCAGCTTCATCAATACCTCGGTGAACGATGTCTCGCTTCTCTGGGATATCGCCGGTCTGGCCACCTCCGACCAGGACCAATGTTCCTACACCTTCGATTTTCGACAGCCCGCGGAATACGAAGTGTGCCTCACCGTAGTGGACGATCGCGGCTGCCCGGATTCCATATGCCGCACGGTTGAGATCAACGACGTGCTGGAGACCTACGTCCCCAACTGCTTCACTCCGGATGCGGACGGGGTGAATGATAGCTGGGGCATGGTGAGCAACATCCCGGATATCCGTGATTTCGAACTGCGCGTCTTCGACCGTTGGGGCGCTGTCATCTTTCAGTCCGAAGATCCCTTGGGTCGTTGGGACGGCACGATGGGGAACGGCGGCGGGGGGACGGTGAAACAGGATGTGTACGTCTACACCATCAACTTCCACACGATCTCCACTGGTCGGCCGGAGAAGCACTTTGGCCATGTCTCTTTGTTGAAGTGACACGTACAGGCACTCGCGTGTCGCGAGTGCCGGCTAAAGGATCCGAGAGCGCTAGCTATTCCACCTCCACCGGTATGTCCTTCGGATACTTCACGGTATAGCCGAATCCGATCTTCTTGGTCTCCTTGGGGGTCACGGTGAGCTTCCAGATCAGCATCCCGGTCTGGTCGTTCACGTCCGCACCGCCTTTTTCATCCAGCTTCACTTCGATCTCGCTACGTGGGCTGAGCGGGTATTGGTCGCGAAGCTCCAACTCCACGGGCACGCTCTTCGTGTTCCGCACGGTGATGTCCCAGCCTACCGACACGGTGCGTTTGCTGCCGATCAGCGCTTTTTCGTTCGTGGTCTTACGCTTCACACGTTCCACGGTAACACCCTTGTCGCGGCCTAATGAGATGTCCAGCGTATCGTGCGGCTGGTCCAGGTCCAGGAAGCTCTTGCCCACATAAGTACCCTCGAAGAAGATGTTCGCCTCACCCGGCAACAGGTTCAGGTCCTCCCAGCCGGTGGTGCGGGCATAGAGGAAGGCATCGCGGTCCAGTTTCGGGGTGCTGTAGTGCTTATAGCTGGCAGGGATCGTCTGGTTCTGTACGCTCACACTGTGTACCACGCCGTCCGAAGGGATGCTGAAGGGCGCGTCAATGCTGAACTCCATGGTGGTAGTGCGCTGGAGGACGGTGTTCGGCACCTGTGTGATGGCGTCCATGGTGATGCTCTCTGCCATGGCCTTCTGGCTCGGTGCTCTGGCATCGCCCATCTGGGCCTCCCTGTCCTGTGCGTATCGACCAATAAGTTGTTGAGGTTGTGAGATCAAGGTCCACGGATAAAGCTGCGGCATCACCCCGCGCAGCGTCGGGTTGCCGCTGCTCAGCGAAAGGCCCACCTTGTCCCAATCCTCGCCGGTGTTGTTCACCACCTGTGCCTTCATGGCCAGCTCGATGGGCTTGTTGGTGCCGGTGGCGCGCAGGTCATAGGCCGGGGTCCAGGAAGCGTTGCCGACGAAATATGTGATGGTGAAGATCGCCGGGGTGGCCGCATCGGCCTCCACTTCCAGCACCACCTCGCTTGTGGGCCGCGCAGCCTGACCCTGCAATTGTTGCAGCTGCTGCCGCAGTTTCGTGAGGTCTTCGTTCAAGGTGGCCAACTTTTCGGTCTGCGCCAGCTGTCCGGCCTTGATGGCTTTCAGGCGCTCGCGCACATAGTCGTTCACCGCTTGGAGCTGGCCTGCCGCCACGCCGCTCTGCTGCCCTGCGATGGCGGTGTTCTTCAGCAGGAGTTGTTCCTCCTGGTCCCAAACGGCCTTGGCGTTGTTCTCCGCATTGGTGTCATGCTCCTTCGCCTTGATGCGCGCTTGAAGGTCCTCTACCTCTTTCTTGTTCGGGCTTTCCGTGAGGTAGTTGATCCGGTGTGCCACGGAGAGGATGCTGTACGCGCCCTTGCCCGTCACTTGGATGCTCTGCGGATCCAGCCCTTGCGCGAGGCCGGTGAAAACGATGGTGCCACTGCCCGAGGCAACGGTGGCTTTGGCCGTGCGTTCAACTTGCGCCCCCCGAAGGAAGACCTTCGCGGCGGTGACGGTGCTGGTGATAGGTTTTTCCCCCTCTGCAGCACAGGTGGCAGTGGCAATAAGCAAGGGCAGAAAAAAGGCGGAAAGGCGGCTCAATTGCATGGCGCGTTGTTGTTCGGTGCGAAGTTACCCCGGTTTATCAGGGGGCATGCCGAACTGTACACTTGGCTTGGCCAAGGGTTCATAAGAACTGGAAAAGTGAACGGCGCCCACCCCTAGGAGAACGCCGTTCAAAATGAAGAGACGGGGAGATGTTACTCCGCCAGTACGATCACTTTGTTATGGCTCACTTCCACAACGCCGCCTTTCAGCATGAAAGTCTCCACTTTGTTGTCCGGCAAGGTCACCTTCACGTCACCTGCCTTGAGCACGGTGATCAGCGGGGCATGGTTGTCCAAAAAGCCCATGCTGCCGTCCACGCCGGGAACGTTCACGCGCTTAGCCTGACCGTTGAAAAGCTCGGTGTCCGGGGTGATGATCTGGAGGTCCATCTTGGTTGATCGTTATTGGAACGCAGATGACGCAGAAACAGTGGATCTGCGCAGATCTGAGTTTATGGAAGCGTGATGGTGATCGGTTAAAGTTCGGATCGCGACTTAAGACTCAGCAGTCCAATAAGGGGCCGTTCCAATTAATTCGTCTTATCAGCGTAGATCTGCCCTTTCTGCGTCATCAGTGTTCTATCCTCAAGCTACCTGTGCGAGCATCTTCTTGCCCGCCTCGATCACGTCCTCGATGCTGCCTTTCAGGTTGAACGCGGCTTCCGGGTACTCATCCATCTCGCCGTCCATGATCATGGTGAAGCCCTTGATGGTGTCCTCGATGGAGACCATCACGCCGGGGAGGCCGGTGAACTGCTCGGCCACGAAGAAGGGTTGGCTGAGGAAGCGCTGCACGCGGCGGGCGCGGCTCACGACCAGTCTGTCCTCTTCGCTCAATTCATCCAATCCGAGAATGGCGATGATGTCCTGTAGTTCCTTGTAGCGCTGGAGGATCGCCTTCACGCGCTGGGCGCAGTCGTAGTGTACATCGCCCACGATGGCCGGCGTGAGGATGCGGCTGGTGGAATCCAGCGGGTCCACGGAAGGATAGATGCCGAGCTCGGCGATCTTCCGGCTCAACACCGTGGTGGCGTCCAAGTGCGCGAAGGTGGTCGCGGGAGCAGGATCGGTCAAGTCATCTGCAGGTACGTACACCGCCTGTACGGAGGTGATGGAACCGCGCTTGGTGGAGGTGATGCGCTCTTGCATGGCGCCCATCTCGGTGGCCAACGTAGGTTGGTAACCCACGGCGCTGGGCATGCGGCCCAGTAGTGCGCTCACCTCGGAACCGGCCTGGGTGAAGCGGAAGATGTTGTCCACGAAGAAGAGGATGTCGCGTCCGCCGCTCTCCTCATCACCGTCGCGGAAGTATTCAGCCAAAGTGAGTCCGCTCAGTGCCACGCGTGCACGTGCTCCGGGGGGCTCGTTCATCTGGCCGAACACGAATGTGGCCTGTGAGGTCTTCAGGGCGTCCATGTCCACCTTTTCCAGGTCCCAGCCACCTTTCTCCATGCTCTCGGCGAAGGCCTTGCCATAATTCACGATGCCGCTCTCGATCATTTCGCGGAGCAGGTCGTTCCCTTCACGGGTGCGCTCGCCTACACCGGCGAACACGCTGTAACCGCTGTGGCCCTTGGCGATGTTGTTGATCAGTTCCTGGATCAGCACGGTCTTGCCCACGCCGGCACCGCCGAACAGGCCGATCTTACCGCCCTTGGAGTAAGGCTCGATGAGGTCGATCACCTTGATGCCGGTGAACAGGATCTCCGCGCTGGTGGTGAGTTCTTCGAACTTCGGTGCTTCCCGGTGGATGGAGGCGCCCTTGCTGCCGGTCACCTGCTTCATCCCGTCGATGGGCAGGCCAACCACGTTGAAGAGGCGCCCCTTGATACCATCGCCCGTGGGCATGGTGATGGGCTTGCCTTGTCCGATCGCTTCAGTCCCGCGGGCCAGACCGTCGGTGCTTTCCATGCTCACCGTGCGCACCGTGTCCTCACCGGTGAGCTGTTGCACTTCCAGAACCAGAATGGAGCCGTCCGCGCGGGTCACGTGCAAGGCGTCATAGATGTTGGGAAGGTCCTTTCCGGACTCGAAACGGACGTCGACCACGGGACCGATCACTTGGACCACTTTACCGATGTGCTGGGACATGTTGTTCTGATGGAAGGGCGAATGCCCTGTTTTTGCGGGCGCGAAGGTAGGGCGCATTCCCAAATGGTGAAAGGATCGTTGATGATCTGCTGGTCAAGCCATGGTGGCAAGGGTCTGGTCGTCAGTGGATATATGAGAATTCGTGGTCCGGATCCGCCGCCTTCATCAACAAGTGGAAGGGGGTGTTTCCGAACCCATGATACCGTGACTAGAGGTATGCTTCCGAGCTTTGCGATCTACCGGGTCCTGCCGACATGTTCCACGGTTCCCCGGCGCACGATGAAGATCCACACCGACTTTGCGGCTTTCCAAGGGGTGAAGCGCCCTGTGCTCACCACGGGTACTTTCGACGGGGTCCATCTCGGCCATCAGGTGATCCTGGACCGCCTGCAAGCGGTTGCAGAGCGTGAAGGTGGAGAGAGCGTCCTGTTCACTTTCCACCCGCACCCGCGGATGGTGCTCTACCCCTTTGACAACGATCTACGTCTGCTGAACACCCCGGCCGAAAAGCAACAACTGCTCGAAAAAGCAGGTTTGGACCATCTTCTTGTGGTGCCCTTTTCCCGCTCGTTCAGCCGCATGCATGCCTTGGAATATGTGCGGGACCTCTTGGTGGACCAGCTCCGCATCCACGCGGTAGTGATCGGCTACGACCATCGTTTCGGGCGGAACCGCGAAGGCGATATCGGCCTCCTGCGCCAGCTCGGCGAGGCTTATGACTTTATGGTGGAAGAGATCCCGCCGCAGGAGATCGACCACGTGAAGGTGAGCAGCACGAAGATCCGCGAGGCCCTGCTGGCGGGCGATGTGGCCCTGGCAAACACATTACTTGGCTATCCCTACATGATCAGCGGCGTTGTAGTGAAGGGAAAGCAGCTCGGGCGCACCATCGGATGGCCCACGGCCAACATCGGCGGGATCGACCCCTATAAGCTCGTTCCCGGCAATGGCGTCTATGCTGTCACCGCCACCACCGGTCATGGCGAATTCAAGGGCATGATGAACATCGGCGTACGCCCCACCGTGGAGGAGCACGGGGAACGCACCGTGGAGGCCCATCTCTTCGGCCTGGACCGGGACATATATGGTGAGGCCATCACCGTGCGTTTGCACCATATGTTGCGGGATGAACTGCGCTTCGGGAGCATGGAAGCCATGAAAGTCCGGATCGCACAGGATAAAGTGGACGCACTGCGCGTTCTTGGAGATATTTGACCATGCGCAACTTCCTGCTCCTCCTTTTCCTGTTGCTTTTTGGTCATGCGGTGCAAGCCCAATTGCTTTCCCAGACCGCGCTGGACACCGTTCGCACATTCCGCAGTATCCAACGCGCACTGCAAGATCCTGACAATGTCTACCGCCTCGACCTTTCCCACAAAAAGCTGAAGGTGGTGCCCGAGGAGATCCGCCAGCTGAAGAACCTCAATGCCCTCGACCTTGGACGCAACAAGTTGAAGGACCTGCCCGGCTGGATGAACGAACTGCGGTACATGCAGGAGTTCAGTGCCGGGCGCAACAAGTTCACCAAGATCCCCAACAGTATTTGCCAGTGGAAACACCTCAAGCGGCTGGACCTCCACCAAAATCACATCGAAGGACTGCCCGTCTGCTTGGGTAGCCTTAGCGAATTATTCTCATTGGACCTCTGGAGCAACGACCTCGGTGAGTTCCCGGACGAGATCAGCGATATGAAAGCTCTGCGCTTCATGGATCTGCGGGTTATCCAATTCTCACAAGGTGAGATGGACCGGATCACCGCTCTTCTGCCTTCAGTGAAGATCTACTTCTCCCAGCCGTGCGACTGTGGGAAGTGAGAGCGACCGATCTAACCTTCTGTCACCGAGAAGCTGTATTTCTCCATCACCAAGTTGGCGAGCAGCTTCTTACAGGCTTGGTCCACCTTGGCCTCGGCGGTCTTCTTGTCCTTGGCTTCCACCTGCAAAGTGATGTGCTTACCGATACGCACCCCGGTGATCTCGGGCAGTTCAAGGTTCTTCATGCTGCCGCTAACGGCCTTCCCTTGCGGGTCCAGCAGATTGTCGTGGGGCATCACATTGATGGAGGCGTGGAAAGTTTTCATGTCGTCTTGGGAAAGAGCTTACCCCAGATCGGGCTGAGCAGGTACAAAAGTAGCAGCAGGGGAACGGCGAGGATGCCATAGAGCACTGCCAGCATTATTCCAAGGCCGATCAACAGGAAGATGACCTCGTTGCCTTTCCAGCCCTTGTTCTTGAACTTGAGGCTGGGGAGGGGGATCTCGGAAACCATGAGAAAACCCATGATCAATGCGATGAAAAGTGCGATCCGGGGATCGGAGGCAAAGGTCATGGAGAATAGGAATTTCAACCCATGTCCGGTCGCTAAGGGTGTTAGCCCCGATCCGGAGACCACAAGGACCGAACTCACCCAGAAAAGGCCATTAGCTGGCGTGGCCAACCCTAAAAAGCCATGGGTTTGACGTGTGTCAACATTGAACTTCGCCAATCGCCATGCGGAAGCGGCACACAGGACCACAGCGGCCAAACCTATGACCCAGGCCGGTTGGGAATTCATCCAAAACCCGGTAAAAAATTTGGGATCCGGGTTGAACGCCTGTGTAATGAAAGAGGTCCACAGAATGAACGACGGAGCCACCCCGAAGCTCACCATGTCCGCCAAACTATCGAGCTGAGCGCCCAGCGGCGTGCCCCCGCCTAATGCTCTCGCCGCCAGCCCGTCGAATACATCGAAAAGCGCCGCGAGAAAGATCAACCAACACGCGATCGTCAATTGTCCTTGGGAAGAGAGAAGAATGGAGGCCACCCCGCAGCATAGGTTCGCGGTGGTCAGCAGATCGGGCAAACGGGGGAGGCGTGTCAAAGCGGGCCGAAGTTGGGTAATTTCGGGCAATAATGCAGGCCACCTTCTGTTAGAGGATGCGTCTAACATGCACACTATGATCTTAGCAGGAGGGTATTCTTGGAGGATGGCGGCCATCGGGCTCGTCTCGCTCATGTTCACCATGGCCCATGCGCAGGACGCGCCCAAGTACAGCAACGAGTTCCTCACCATCGGCGTGGGGGCGCGTTCCTTAGGCATGGGTTATTCCCATGTCGCCGCGGTGAACGACGTCACTGCAGGCTATTGGAATCCTGCAGGCCTTCTGGGCGTGCGCGGCGATCTGCAGGTGGGCGCCATGCACAGCGAATACTTCGCGGGCATCGCCAAATACGACTATATCGCCATCGCGAAACCCATCGATTCCTCCAGTGTCATCGGGGTCTCCTTCATCCGCTTCGGTGTGGACGACATCCCCAATACCACTGAGCTGATCGACAATAACGGGAATCTCGATTACGACCGAATAACCAGCTTTTCCGCAGCGGACAATGCCTTCCTGATCAGCTACGCCCGCAAACTGAAGGTGCCCGGGCTCCGCTTCGGGGCCAACGCCAAGGTGATCTACCGGAAGGTGGGACCGTTCGCCAAGGCTTGGGGCTTCGGCCTTGACGCGGGCTTGCAGTATGATCGTGGACAGTGGCGTTTGGCGGCGATGGGCCGGGATATCACCGGCACCTTCAACGCTTGGAGCTACTCCTTGGACCAACGCACCCAGGACGTGTTCGCCCAGACCGGGAACGAGTTGCCCGTCAACGGCGTGGAAGTGACCTTGCCCCGCTTGGTGCTTGGCGTTGCCCGCCAGTTCCGTATTGGCAGTAAGGTGGACCTGCTCGCGGAGGTGAACATGGAGAACACCTTCGACGGCAAACGGAACACCTTGATCGCTTCCAGTACCTGGAGCGGTGATCCTCGCCTTGGCATCGAACTGGGCTATGCGCATGTCGTGTATGTCCGTGCCGGGGTGAACAATTTTCAATATGTCACCGACATCAACGATAAGCGGACACTGAACTTCCAGCCCAACATCGGTGTGGGACTGAAGATCAAGAGCGTGGCCCTGGACTATGCGCTCACCGACATCGGAGACAACAGCGTGGCCTTGTACTCCAACGTGTTCTCGCTGCGGTTCGACCTCTTTAAAAAAACAGGCGGGTAATGAAAAAAGGACTGCTCATCGCTGCGTTGTTGAGCTTGGCCTCATGGGCCGGCGCACAACCTTACGGCAACGAGTGGATCCACTACGACCGCCAATACTGGTACTTCCAGATCTGGCAGGACGGCATGCGGAAGATCGATTCCACCGCTTTGGCCAATGCGGGCTTCCCGGTGGCGACCGTCGACCCACGCACCATTCAGCTATATGCCCGTGGACGGCAGGTCCCGATCCATGTGGAAGGTGAACAGGACGGGGTGTTCAACACCACCGACTACATCGAATTCTACGGTGCGAAGAATGACGCATGGCTGGACAGCACCCTGTGGGATGATCCGGCACACATCAACAATCCGTACTACTCACTCTATAACGACACCATCCGCTACTACCTCACTTGGGATCCGGGGTCCGAGGCGAAGCGGACCATTGAGAGCGGAAGCACGAACTGGGCTGCCTACACGCCACTGACCTGGTCTTGGGCCACCACCTTTATCAATACCATCGGTATCTACCAAACGGGCAAGCGCACATCCTTGGGGGCATCCACCTCCATGATCAACGAGGCCGAAGGATATTTCCACAGCGTGAACATTGAGGCCTCCGGGGCGGACATGACCCGAAACTACGCCTTGGCCGTCCCTGACCTGTATACGGGGACTGATGCACCACATTCGACCTTTCGATTGGTATTGGCGAGCCTCAATAACTCCGGTGGCAATAATTACCCTGACCATCACTTAAGGGTGGCGCATGCGGGCACGGTGCTTACGGACACCATCTTCAATGGATATGGACTGCTGAAGTATACCTACCAGTTCGCACCGTCCACAATGACAATGCCGACCACGTCGGTTGATGCGACAGCGGTATATGGGTTGCCGGACCTGCCCACAGGCTATAAAGATGCCTTTGCGCCTGCATGGTACAGCATCCGCTATCCGCGCGGTTTTGTAATACCTGTGGTGGTGGACCTTGAGATCCCCGGGCAGACGGCCCCCGATAGTACCGTGATCGCTTTTATTTCCGTTCCCAATACGGTGGTATACGCTTGGGCGGCTGACGGTTTGCACCGGGTGAAGCCATCGAATTCAAGCTCGAACATCTTCCAAGCGGTCCTCCCGCCAAATACGCAGGACATGCGCGTGAATGTGACGCGCGCCTACAACATTGCCCCGATCGGACCGATGGCTCCGGTGAATGGTACGGGCACTTTCCCCGATCCCGGGCTGGATCTTTCGGATTCCGCACTGGTCATCGTAACCCATCCCACGTTGATGTCGGCCGCGGCGCAGTATGCGTCCTACCGGGAAACGAACGCACATAACCGGTACAACACCGTATTGGCCGATGTGGAACAGCTCTACGACCAGTTCGGCGGAGGCGTGCGCCAACATCCCTTGGCGATCCGCAACTACCTGCGATATGTGTACGATCATGCACCTTCACACCCACAAGCCCTCTTCCTCATCGGGAAAAGCGTGAGGGCTCCCGCAACGGGAGGTCTACCTTATGACAAGGGCTACCGGAAGGACCCCTTGGCATCGGCTGCCTGCTTGGTGCCCACCATCGGTTGGCCCAACAGTGATATACTCTTCGGGCTCAACTTGTCTGGAACCCAACCCACTTACCTCTCTGTGCCTGTGGGCCGCTTAGCCGCGAAAAACCCCACTGAAGTATTGGATTACCTCGCCAAGGTGGACTCGGTGGAAAGCCAGTCGCCCGCAGCATGGATGAAGAACATCCTTCATTTCAGGGGGGGGAACACATCCTGGGAGTACGCTCAGTTCGGTTCGGCGCTGGAAAGCTTCAGGGTGTTGGCCGAGGACAGTTCCTTCTTTGGCCATGTCACCCGCTTCAATAAGAGCGGTTCAGGTATCATCGAGCAGGCCGCTGTCGACAGCGTCCACGACCTCATCGCGAACGGAGTGACCCTGATGACCTTCTTCGCCCATGCCTTCGGGGCGGGCTTCGACATCACCATCGACAACCCCGTAAATTACGACTGGCACGGCAAGTTCCCCACCATGATCGGGAACTCCTGCTATACGGGCAACATCCACCTCTATGATGCGTCCAGCGCCAGCGAGCAGTTCGTGCTGCACCATAATGCCGGCGCCGTAGCCTTCCTTTCAACCGTGGATGTGGGCATTTCCACTTATCTCAGGGATTACACCCGGGACTTTTACAAGAGCTTCAGCCAAGTGAACTACGGCAAGACCATCGGAGAACACATGCGTTTCGCCGTGCAGGACCAGTTGTCCCAAGGGACAATCGAATCATTGAACAGTGCGGAGACCATGACCTTGCATGGCGACCCCACGCTGGTGATGAACTCGCCGAAGCTGGCCGATCTGGAGGTTACCCAGGCGGATGTCACCACCATTCCCCAACAGGTGACCGCCGACGTGGACTCCTTTCAGGTCCGGGTGGTCTTCCGGAACAATGGCAGGGGCACCCATCAACCGTTCTCCGTAGCGCTGGAGCGCACACTAAGTTCCGAAGGTCTCACCCTCCCTCCTGTTTTGCAGCAGGTCAGTATGACTTCCTATCAGGACACTGTGATCTTCACCTTGCCCACCGCCGCTGGAAACAGTGGTCAAGGGCTGAATGAACTTCGGGTGCGCATCGATCTGGACCCCGACTTGATCCCGGAGGAGGAGGAGGAGGCGAACAACAAGGCCACCATCCAGATCAATATCCATTCGGGCGACCTGCTGCCGGTGGACCCCTATGACTTTGCGATCCTATCCGACAACGCACCTATGCTAAAAGCCAGCACGGGCGACCCTTTCGCACCTCCCCGTAACTATATCTTTCAGATCGACACCACCGATCTGTATAACAGCCCGGTGATGGAGCAGCATACCCTCACCGCGCCCGGTGGTGTAGTCCAGTGGCAGCCCACCTCCATCTACGCACAGACCAACGGGCAGGACAGCACGGTCTACTTCTGGCGCTGCGCCTTGGACAGCGCGGGACAAGGCAACTACAATTGGCACGAGTTCTCCTTCCAGCACATCAACGGTCGACAGGGTTGGGGCCAGGCCCATTTCTTCCAGTTCAAGAACGATGACTTCAACCTGATCGGATACGACCGTCCGACCCGCAACTTTACCTATCCTTCGAGCAATCACCAGATCACTTGCGAAGTACGGGGTGCCAATTACATCCAATGCTCCTGGACCAAGGATATCTATCAGCAGGAGGGCCAAGGTTGTGGGCCCTACCCCTCGATGAACGTGAGCGTGGTGGATCCCTTCGACTTCACCACCTGGATGACCCTGTACAATGGCGTTGGACGTGATTACGGGCAGAAGAACAAGAACGGAGCATGTAAAGATCGCCAAGAAGGCAGCTTCATTTTCTATTGCAACAATCCTACAATGATGGAAAGCATGGCGAACATGCTCTCCAATGAGATCCCCGATGGATACTACGTGCTGGTGCACACCTATCTCTATCTCACCCGCAGCGTGCTGGACGCAAGCAATGCCTTACCGGTGCTGCAGGAGCTGGGCGCGGCCAATCTCGCCAACGGGACCGTGCAGGACAGCGTGCCGTATATCTTCTTCTGTAGGAAAGGCGACCCCACCTCGATCCAAGAGGTATGGGGGGACAGCATTGACGCGCTGATCAATATGACGGCCCACATGCAGCTAAACCCGCGCAGCGGCTCCATCCTCGCTCCTCGGAGCAATCACGCCCTGAGTTGGGAGTCCCTTAGCTGGAAGCTCCGACCGTTGCAGCCCTATGACAGTTCACGCGTGCAGTTGATGGGTGTTACGCCCCAATTGGCGGAGCAACCCCTGTTGGACCTTTCGGGACCAACCGGTGATATCGACCTACAGCCGTTCCTTACAGCGCAACAATTCCCACAGCTCCGGTTGAAGGGACGCTTCTGGAACGATTCGCTAAATGTTCAATACCCCTCCCAGCTTCGGCGCTGGCAGCTCCTAGGCACGCCCGCCCCCGAGTGTGCGCTCGATCCGCCCGCGGGTTACTATGTCCACATGGACAGCATTTTCCAAGGACAGCAGGGCGAGGTGATGGTGACCGTCCGCAACATCGGCCAGGTGCCCATGGACAGCCTGCTCATGGCCGCGTGGGTATCAGACCATACCAACCAGAGCCATCTGGTCCATTACAAGTACAACGCGCCATTGCCAGTGGGCGCCGTTCTGCAGGACACCATCCGCTTTGACACACAGCAGTTCCCCGGTCCCAACTCCATCCGCATAGAGGCCAACCCGGTGGATACACTTACCCAATTCTACGACCAGCCCGAGCAGTATCATTTCAACAACATCGCCGTGCTGCGGTTCTTCACCCAGCAGGACATCGAGAATCCCGTGCTCGATGTCACCTTTGACGGGATCCATATCCTGGACGGCGACATCGTGAGCGCGAAACCGGAGATCCAAGTGACCTTGGACGATGAGAACCAGGCCCTCTTGCTGAATGAACCTTCGGACACCGCATTCTTCAAGGTCTTCCTCACGGATCCCTCCGGCACGGTGAAGCGCATCTGGTTCAGGGAAGGCGGCCAGGAGATCCTTCAATTCGTCCCGGCCAATGGTCCGGCCAATGTGAGTAAGGTGTTCTATCGTCCGAACTTCACCCAAGACGGCAAGTACCAGCTCACTGTCCGGGCCAGCGACAAGAGCCGCAACAACAGCGGGGACCGTGATAACAGCGTGCAATTCGAGGTGATCAACCGGCCCACGCTCACCGAGGTGCTCAATTACCCCAATCCGTTCACCACCAGTACGCGCTTCGTCTTCACGCTCACCGGGCATGAGGTGCCAACAGCCATGCGCATCCAGATCATGACCATCAGCGGCCGCGTGGTGCGTGAGGTGCCGATGAGTGAAATGGGGCCTATGCACGTAGGTCGCAACATCACGGATTTCGCATGGGACGGTACCGACCAGTTCGGGGACCGCCTGGCGCGCGGCGTATACCTCTATCGCGTGATGGCCCAGCTTCATGGCGAGGACATTGAATACCGCGATGGCGGAGCCGGCTCGTTTTTCAAGAAGGGCTTCGGCAAGATGTACTTGCTTCGGTAGGGGGGAATAGAACACGGGTGCATGCCTGCGGCAGTCAGGGACGCTGAAAGGGCTGATCAATTCTATCGGAAGCGACCGGTGTTCCGATCCTAGCATCAATGCCTAAGGTAAATTCTTGGTCGAGGCCATCACTTTGCGTTCTTAGCGTCATTTGTGATAGAACCTGACCGGTGCCTCCGGTTTCCCTTCGGCAACTACTTTCGGCACCATGCGGCACCGCCCCTTCTACCTCCGCTGCGCTCTCCTTACCGGCGTGCTTCTGGCCTTGGCCTGGCCTGCGGTCGGCCACCTCACACCGCTGATCTTCGTGGCGTGGGTCCCGTTGCTCTGGGCGGAGGAACGCTATGCCCGAAGCCCGAAAGGTGAACGGCCAAGGAACTTCATGCCCTACGTGATGTTGGCCCTTCTCGTGTGGAACTTGGCCACTACCTGGTGGCTGTTCTGTGTAAGCGAACCCACCGGGACCCGGCTCTTCACCCTCATCGGGCCGAACGTGGGCAATATGCTGTTGATGTCCGTGCCATGGCTGTTGTTCCGGGTCGCACGGCGCGGGCTCGGAGGTCCCGGAGCGCGATGGGCCTTGTTGGTCTTTTGGGTCGCGTTTGAGCGCTTCCATATGCACTGGGACCTCAGTTGGCCGTGGCTCACGCTTGGCAACGTGTTCGCCGCGCACACCACCTGGGTGCAGTGGTACGAGATCACTGGGCACCTTGGAGGCACCATCTGGGTGTGGGCCGCTAATATCCTGGTGCTGGAGGTGGCCCTGAAAGGTGCAGGGAAGGGGCGTCGCCTCATCAGCGGGCCTGCAATGCGGGCTTTCCTGGTGATCGCCGTCCCGTTGGTGTTCTCATTGTTGCGCTACGCCACGTTCAAGGAGCAGGGCGTGCCGGTGGGCGTGGTGCTCGTACAGCCGGACATCGACCCCTACACCGAGAAATTCGGCGCGGTTGACCCTTTGGCCCAATTAGAGCGCATGTTGGCGCAGGCAGCGCCCTTGGTGGACAGCACAACGGCCTTGGTGGTGATGCCGGAGACCGCCTTGCAGGAACCGCCCATACTGGAGAACGTGAACGGGCGCTTGGTATTCCACGGGCTTTGGGAGAACGACATGGGTAACAGTATCAGCCTGCAGCGGATCCGGGATTTTCTGCAGGATCACCCTGGCACCTCGCTCATATCCGGAATGGCTGCGGCGCGGTTATACCCGTCCGGGGCACCGCATCCCTTTTCCGCTCGGCTGCTGGAAGGCATGGACCGCGCTTACGATGCGTACAACGCAGCCTTGATGGTCCGTTCCGACGGCAGTTTTGAGGTCTACAACAAGTCCAAACTGGTGCCTGGTGTGGAGTTGATGCCCTTCGAGGAGGTGCTTGGACCGTTGAGCGATCTGGCCCTCGATCTGGGTGGCACCACGGGAAGTCTCGGCACACAGGAGGAACGCTCCGTGATCTGGAGCACCGACAAGCGTGTCGGCGTCGCGCCCACCATTTGTTACGAAAGTATCTACGGCGACCATGTGGCGGCGCATGTCCACAACGGTGCCAACCTCATCGTTGTCATGACCAACGACGGCTGGTGGGGGGATACCCCGGGCTACAAGCAGCACCTGCTCTATGGAAAGCTGCGCGCCGTGGAAACACGCCGTGATGTGGCCCGCTGCGCGAACACCGGCATCTCCTGCATCATCGATCAGCGTGGCGACATGCACCACGAAACAGCGTGGTGGGTCAAGGCTACCGTCCGTGCCTCCGTGCATACACGATCCGACCTCACCTTCTATGTGAAGCACGGGGATTACATCGGCAAGGGCGCGTACGGTGTGTCCGTGTTATTGCTGGTATTGGCCGGGGGAATGATGTTGCGGGGGCGGAGGGAAAGCTGAAAGAGGAAAGCTGAAACGGGAAAGAGAAAAGCTGAAAAACAGACTCTATCACAGCCACCTCCTTCCCGGAAATGAGAGTACGGCCAAGAGCATGATCACCGGAAGCAGCGGCACCAGAAAGCGCCCGTTCCATTCGGCGTAGGTGAGGCCCACCACCGCACCATTCAACAACACAATGACGGCGAGCACCTGTACGAACGGTATCTTCCAGCGCCGGACAACAGTGAGCAGTGCCAGCGGATAGAGTACCAGAAATGGAACGGTCAGGGCGTTGTGGAAGTTGGAAAAGTAGGGACGCCAAAGGCTGAAGAGCCACATGATCCGCTCCAGAACGAGTCCTGCCCACGTGCCTATGCCGTTGTCATGAATGAGTTGTGCTTGCGCAGCGGCCAAGGTGCCGCCATGGAACAGTGATCCGGCATTCGGGTATTTCGGAAAACCGCCGATCGCATGACCTTCCACCACCACCCGTAATTGGTCCAAGGCATGGACGGGCAGGAACAGGATGGCCAGCAAAACCGCCGCGCCCATGGCCCAGATCCAATTGGTCCGAGTGCGACCGCTGTTCTCCAACACCCTCCATACCAGCACCGGCGCCGTGAAGAGGATGCCGACCGGACGTGCGAAGGACAACAACATCGCCAAGATCAGAAGCCGGAACAACGGACGGTCAATGCGCAAGGCCTCACCGAGGAACAGGACCGAGAGGCTCACGAAGAAGGACTCGCTGTACAAGGCCAAGGTCCAGATCTGGATCGGGTACGCAAGGAGGAAGAGCGCGAACACGAGATCGGCCTGAACGGGTGTTCCGTGAAGGCGAAGGACACAGCGCCGAAGCGTACACGCGGCCCAAATGCCTACGCCGATCTGTACCGCCACGGCAAGCATGGGCGTTCCAATAGCAATGAAGGGGACGAGGAACAGGATGTAGGTGGCGTACATCCGGTAGCGATTGAGCAGGTCGCCGGTAACGTCACCGCCCAGCACATCGCTGGCGCAGCCGAGGTATTTCAAGGCTTCCTTGTCCGTAAGGATGCCTTGGATCGACCAGATGCCCAATAGCAGCAGGCCATGCGCTGCCAAGATCCACCAAAGCCTTTGAGGCAAGGCGATGCGGAAGCGCGATCGGAACGGGTTGCGAACAGGATCGGTTGACATGCGCCACGAACCTACGCAGTGCCCGTAACGCTGCGTCAAAGTGAGGTTGGACCGTGGCAAACTTGACAAATGCCACCTCCGCGACCGCCGTTCAAGCAGCTATCACGAGCCGGTTCAGTCAATCCAAATGCACCCTTCGTGACATCACGTTGGTGCTGTTCAGCAACTGCACCATATAGATCCCGGTGGCGATGCCGCGCTTGTCCACCCGTAATGTGGTGGAGCCGGTGTTGATCACCTGAGAGGCGCGGGTGGTCATCAACTTGCCTTGCGCGTCCATCAGCGTGAGGTCGTAGACGGCGTCCAAGGTGGACGAGACCACGAGGTTCAGGTAGTCTCCGTCATCCCAAGCATTCACGATGGCGATGCCGTTATCCGTGCCGCAACCGGCCGCGATCACATTGCTTACTGTGTTGGTGCCGTTGATATCCGTTTGGCGCAGGCGGTAGTAGGCGAGGCCCTGTGCGCCGTCATCGGTGAAGGAATAGCTGATCATGCTGCTGCTGTTGCCTGCCCCGGGCACGGTGCCGATGGCGGCCCATTCACTGGCATCGCGGCTTTTCTCGATAGTGAAGAGGTGGTTGTCCTGCTCGGAGGCCGTGGTCCAAGTCAATTTAACCACCCTGTCTTCGCATTGGCCGTCCCATTCCACCAAGGTGATGGGCAGTGGTTGTAAGGTGTTCGACAAGGTCCAGCTACGGAAAAAGGATGCTGGGGTGGGAGGGATTACGCCGGAAACCTGTTTTGTGGATGTTTGAGTGCCCATGGGCAGGATATCATACCAGAAGCCTATTAACGAATTGAACCGTTGAGCCACCAAGTTGGTATTGCTGATGGAATTGAGCACAGGGTTGTTTCCGGTGACTCCGTTGATATCGGACTCACTCGGATCAAATCCAAAGGTGATGTTCACCGCCGGTTTGGCGGTGTAGGCAAAGCTGCCTTCCCCAGCATCGATGATCCAAAAGCGGTCGATCGCATTCTTGGAATTGTTCGCCAACCCCGTGGGTTCATCCAGCATATGCGTGACGTCCGAAGGCCGGTAGTTGTTATTGTTCCAACCGGTGGCCACTGGAGAGCCGGTCGTTTTGCCCAAGCTGTTGTAGGTGGAGAAGATGAGTGAACCCGCGCCGGTGCCTGCCGTGGTCTTTTGCACCGTGAGGGGCATGGCCACGCCCGCCGTGGTGGTGCCGGTGGAGAAGGGCACGATGTACGTACCGATAGCCGCCCCCGTGGCCCAGCGGATCTTGTTCACCTCCGTCTCGCTTTTAATGATCGGGACATCGGCGGTGACCACTCCCACCAGCGTGATGGCATTCGCATTGGAGTTGTCGATCACCAAGTAAGTGCCGGGGTTCGTGGCCGGGTCATTGTCCGGGTTGAAGACCACGAACGGATGATTGTTCACGGTGGTGGCGGCGCTATTGAAAACGAGCCGTGCCGGATTTTGTGCTTGGCAGAGCAGGCCGAAGGAAGCACCTAAAAGCAGGAGTATGAGTCGTTGCATGGGCAAGCCAAAGTTAACTGAATTGTCTTTACGTGCCATCCGGCCATATCTTTTTCCCTTCCGCCTCGTATTTTGAGAACAATTCCGTGTGAACAACGCCGTACTGCGGAACCGGGGTGTGCTTAAGGGGGCTGGGAAGGCAAAGATCTTGGGAGTCACCCGATTGACGAAGGGGGAGGGGGTGGGTTGCCTGTTGGGGATAAATTTGGGGGTGTTGTTCAGTTGATCAGCTGATCAGCCGAATAGCACATGAGCGGATGCTCTTCCATCCCTATCCTTGCAAGGTGCATTCACAGATCCTCCTTCCGTGGAGCGGAACCCTCAACTGGCGGGCTTTGGAGCCGTTCCAGACCGTACTCGTACGGCGCATCGGGGACCGGGATGAATGGGTCATCGGCATTGGAACCCACGAGCTTTCGACCAACGAGCCCCGCTTTGGTCCTAGCGCCTGTTTCGGTTTTGCCGGATATGACCTGAAGAACAACTTCGAGAACTTGACAAGCATCCACCCGGATCAGGACGGCTTTGTCCTTTCAAGTTGGTGGTCGCCCCGCTTTTTCGTTCGGCTGGGGCAGGGAAAGGCGATCCTTCAGGTTGAAAAAGGGGATGAGGGGGCCGGAAGTGCATTTTTGAGGAATTTTTTCGCGGATCCCGGGCCACTCCCGCCGATGGCCCGCGCCATCTGGACCCGCACCACTACCAAGGAGCGCTACTTGGAGCAGGTCCGCAAGCTGCTGGTGCACATTCACCGGGGTGACATCTACGAGGTGAACTATTGCACCCAGCGTACCGCACAGCTTCCGGAGTTCGACCCGTATGCGGCTTTTGCCAAGCTGTTGGCCCATTCTGACGCGCCTTATGCGGCCTTTCTGCGTGTCGGCGATCATTTTGCTCTGTGTGCCAGCCCGGAGCGCTTCATCCGCATCGAAGGCGACCGGGCGATCTCCCAGCCCATGAAAGGCACACGGCCACGGGGGCGTAGCATGGCCGAGGATGCCGCGCTGGCGGAGGAACTGGCGCTGGACCCCAAGGAACGCAGTGAGAACATCATGGCGCTGGACGTCTCCCGCAACGACCTCAGCCGCATCGCTGCGCCGGGTTCGGTACAGGTGGAGGAACTTTGCGCGGTGAAGACGTACAAGAACGTGCATCAGATGGTGAGCACCGTCAGCGCCCGCATCCGCGAGGGCATTACGCCCATGGACATCCTGCGCGCCACCTTCCCCATGGCCAGCATGACCGGGGCGCCCAAGGTGCGGGCCATGCAGCTGATCGATGAGGCGGAGGACATGCGCCGCGGGCTTTTCAGCGGGACCATCGGCTTCTTCCTGCCGGACGGCACCGCCGACCTGAACGTGGTGATCCGCACCCTGACCTGGGATGCTTCCACGGGCCGTGCTTCACTGATCTCCGGCGGGGCCATTACCGCGGCCAGCGATCCGGTGCAAGAGTATGAGGAATGTGAGCACAAGGCGCGCACCGTACTGAACGCTTTCGGCCATGCTTGCTGAGGTGAGGCGCCTGATCCGCCGGGAGCGGATGCTGAAGCCCGGAGAGCCGCTCTGGGTGGCCGTTAGCGGCGGCGTGGACAGTATGGTGCTGTTGCATGTGCTCCGCGAATTGGGCCACCCTTGCCATGTGGCCCACGTGGACCATGGCCTTCGCGGCGCGGAAAGTGATGCCGACCGTGCGTTCGTGGAAGAGCAGGCCAAGTGCTTGGGTCTTCCGCTCCGTTCCGTTCGCGTGGACCCGATGGCGGCTGCGGAAGGCATTTCCGTGCAGATGGCCGCGCGGGAGCTGCGTTACGCGTGGTTCAAGGAGCTGCTGCGCGAAGGTCCGGCCAACATGGCATTGGGACATCACCGCGATGACGCGGCGGAGACGCTGGTGCTGAACCTGATGCGCGGTATCGGTGCCCATGGCTGGGCGGGCATCCCTGCGGTGACGGAGCTTGAGGAAGGACGCATCTGCAGGCCCTTGCTTGGTGTGGGCCGCGAACAGATCATGGAGTACGCCGTCGCGAACCGCATCACTTTCCGGGAAGATGCCAGCAACACGGACCCCAAGTATCTCCGAAACCGTGTGCGGGCCGAAGTGTTGCCGCTGATGGAGGCCATGCGTCCCGGTGCCCGACGCACGATGGCCCGTGGCGCTGAACTGCTGAAGGAGCTGGCAGCTGCGGCCGAGCGGCAATTGGCGCGGGAAGCGGAAGGGCTGGCCACCGATGGCTCAGGTGTACTGTGCATCCCGATCGAACGCTTGGAGGGAAGTGCCGCCCCCAAGTTGCTCCTGATGCGCCTGCTTAGTGGAATAGACCTGCATCCTGACCTGATAGACCAACTTCTGGAAGCTGTTCGGGACCGTTCCACAGGTGCCCGTTTCCATGCCGGGGGCGTGCGGATCTCGGTCGAACGGACGCAGGTGGTAGTGGACCGGGAACCCGATGGCTTTCCCACTTTTGGCATTTCCCGGTCCGACAAGGAGGAAGGCGGTGCCGGGCCGTTCCATTGGCGGATCTGTGCCCCTGCCGAAGTGGACCTTTCCGAAGGCATGAACACGGCATGGCTGGACCTGGGCAACTTGGAATTCCCGCTGACACTGCGGCCATGGCAAACAGGTGACCGCATGCGGCCCATCGGTCTGGGCGGTTCCAAGCTCATCAGCGACATCCTTATCGATGCCGGCACCTCCCGGAAGGACAAGGCCTGCACCTATGTGCTTCGTAGTGGTGAGAAGGTTGTTTGGCTCGCTGGATATCGCGTGGCGGAAGGGTTTTCTCCTGGCCCCGGCACGGAAAAGGTGCTCCGCGTCACTTTTTTTTGGCCATCAGGATCACGAGCATAGGTTTTTCGGGCTCGGTGCATCGTCGTTCCAAAGGGTAGCTTTGGGGCATTCCGAAGCAGCGATGGCTCCACATATTCTTCTTTTTCTCCTCGGGACGTGTTTGGGATCCCTCGCATGGGCGGGCGGACCGATCTCTTGGGTGTTCGCCTCGGGACCCGCCGGGGGGGACACGGTACAGGTGCGCCTCACCGCCACATGCGACCCCGGATGGCACATTTACGCACTTACGCTGCCAAGCGACGAAGGGCCGCTGCCCACAGTGGTGACCGTGGATCCCGGACAAGGCTATCATCTCGCCGGCCCGGCCATTGAACAGGAACCGGAAGAAACGGACGATCCCAACTTCGGCATGGTCGTCCGCTACCATGGAGGTACGGCCACATTCACCCAGCCCACGGAACGCGAAACGCCGGAAGCCTACGCCCTGCATGGTTCCGTGGAATACATGGCCTGCAACGATAAAACCTGTCTACCGCCGCGCAAGGTGGAGTTCACCTTGGATATCCCTTCAGCCAAGTAGATATGAGGTCGATCCTATTTGCGCTCTCCGCCATCCTTTCCTTCGCCGCCAGGGCCCAGCAGCCCGGCACACCCGTGCCTAAAGAACCGGTAAAGTGGGCCATCACCGCCCAGCAACAGGAACCCGGTGCTTGGGATATCGTTTTCACCGCCACCGTGGACCAAGGCTGGTATGTCTATTCCCAAGAGAACTTCGGCGAGGCCGGCCCGATGCCCACCGCTTTCGCCTTCGACACCCTGCCCAACTTCACCCTGAACGGCACAACCGCTGAGACCGGCGACCACAAGAAGGAGGGCATGGACCCGGTGTTCGAGATGAAGGTGAAGAAGTATGCGGGCCACGCCATCTTCACCCAGCGCATCAACACCTCGGAGCCGGTCAAGCCCGTCACCGGACGCTTCGACTTCATGACCTGCAACGACGAGGCCTGCATCTTCCCGGACCCTGTCTACTTCAGCATCACGCCAGCCACCGGAGCAGCTGCCATGACCGGGGTGCCCTTCCCGAAGGAGAGCGCTGCCACAGGGCCAGCTAACGGGATCCTTGATCCCGTGGAATGGTCCGTGACGGCCAGTGATAAAGGGAACGGGAAATGGCAGCTGGATTTCCAGGCAACAGTGAATGACGGCTGGAGCGTGTATTCACAGAAAGCTTTCGGCGAAGGGCCGATACCCACCAGCATCGTCTTTGATACGCTGGCCACCGCAAAGCCCATCGGCGAGCCAACGGAAGCAGGACCCGACATGCACGAGGGGATGGACGATATGTTCGGCATCGTGGTGCGGAAGTACAAGCATGAAGCGACATTCAGTCGGATGGTGCTGGTCACCGATCCGGCGGAACCCATTTCCGGGGCCATCAATTTCATGGCTTGTGACAACTCCAAATGCGTGTTCCCGGACCCGGTCAAATTCAGCATTATCCCTGCCACCGGCGCGGCCATGATCGGGGATGAACCCATCGCCTCCGTGCTCGGCGGTGGTGGTTGCGACCTAAAGCTCGCCAAGGTGAACTTGGATGAGCCGGTGCTGCGCGGCGATGTGGAGACCGTGGACAATCAGGTCCGCAGCGGCGGCTCGCTCTGGAACATCTTCTTCCTCGGTTTCATCGGTGGACTGTTGGCGTTGCTCACGCCGTGTGTCTTCCCCATGATCCCGCTCACGGTGAGCTTCTTCACCAAAGGCAGTGAGGACAAGGGCAAAGGGCTGCGGAATGCGATCACCTATGGTGCCTTTATCCTCGGGATCTACCTGCTCTTCAGCCTGCCCTTCCACCTGCTCGGCTCGGTAAACCCGGAGATCTTCAATGAGATCAGCACCAACCCGTGGCTCAATGTCTTCTTCTTCGTCATCTTCTTAGTCTTCGCGGTGAGCTTCTTCGGCTACTTCGAGATCACCCTGCCCAGCAGTTGGGTGAACAAGATGGACAGCAACGCCAGCCGTTTTGGCGGGGCGATCGGCATCTTCTTCATGGCGCTCACCTTGGCCTTGGTGTCGTTCTCCTGCACCGGCCCCATCCTCGGCTCGTTGCTGGCGGGCGCGCTTACCGGCGATGGCGGCGCATGGCAGCTCACCGTCGGCATGGGCGCCTTCGGCCTTGCGCTGGCACTGCCGTTCGCGCTCTTCGCCATGTTCCCCGGCTGGCTGAACTCACTGCCCCGTTCCGGAAGCTGGCTGAACAGCGTGAAGGTGGTGCTCGGTTTCGCCGAAGTGGCCTTGGCGTTCAAGTTCCTCAGCAACGCTGACCTCGTGAAACACTGGCGGATCGTGCCCTACGAGCTTTTCATGGCCGTGTGGGTGGTGTGCGCCGTAGGTGTCACGCTCTACATGCTGGGGAAGATCCGGTTCCCGCATGACAGCCCAGTGCGGACTATCTCGCCTATGCGATGGGGCTTTGCCGTGCTCTTTGGCGCGATGTCAATATATCTCGCATTGGGCTTCCGGGTGGACAAGGTCAACAACACCTTCACCACCATGAAGCTGATGAGCGGCCTCGCACCGCCCGTGGGCTATAGCTGGATCCTGCCCAAGGATTGCCCGAACGGCCTGGACTGCTACCACGACCTCGATGCCGGCCTCGCACAGGCCAAGGCCACGGGCAAGCCGATACTCCTCGACTTCACCGGTTATGCCTGCGTGAACTGCCGCAAGATGGAGGAGCATGTTTGGCCCGTGAAGAGCGTGCGTGAAAAAATCGACAAGGAATACGTGCTCGTCTCGCTCTATGTGGACGACAAGACCGAACTCCCCGAAAACGAACAGCGCGATTACACCACCTGTACCGGGAAGCAAAAGCGACTGACGACCTTGGGCAACAAGTGGAGCACGCTGCAAACGGAGACCTTCATCAACAACAGCCAGCCCTACTACGCGCTGATCAGCCCCGACGGCGTGCTCCTCACCGATCCCGTGGGCTACACCCCGGACGCGGACGAGTACGGCACCTTCCTGCAACGCGGCCTGAAGGCCATGAAGCAGCTGGACGAACGAGCCAGTAAGTAGTCTTGAGTCCGGGAGTCGTGAGTCTTGAGCCAGCGGACTCAAGACTCCCAGACTCAAGACTCACGACTAAGAAAGAACTCTGTCGCATAATCCTTCCCATCTTCGCGAACACCCGACCATGGCGAACGAACGTATTGAAAGTCATTTCTCCGAAGCGGCCTCCGTACTGGAGCGCTTCCGCTCGGATCCCGCGAATCTGCTAGCTGTGGAGCACGCTGGTGAACTCATGCTGGCCGCAGTGAAGGCGGGTGGCAAGTTGATCAGTTGCGGCAACGGCGGAAGCATGTGCGATGCGATGCACTTCGCCGAGGAGCTCACCGGCAAGTTCCGCGATGACCGCGCACCGATAGCAGCATTAAGCATCAGTGATCCCAGCCACCTCAGTTGCGTGGGGAACGACCACGGGTTCGAGCAGGTCTTCGCACGCTACGTGCAGGCCCATGGCAAACCAGGCGATGTACTGCTCGCCATCAGCACCAGCGGGAACAGCCCGAACGTCCTGCGTGCAGCGGAAGTAGCGAAGAAGCAAGGCGTGAAGGTCGTCGGCCTCACCGGTAAGGACGGCGGAAAACTGGCCCCGCTCTGCGACGTGGAGGTCCGTGTGCCGCATGCAGGTTACGCCGACCGCGTGCAGGAAGTCCACATCAAGGTGATCCATGCGTTGATCGATCACATCGAAAGAGGGATGGCGTGATGAAATGCATACCACGGAGGCACAGAGCCACGGAGAAGAAAGGTTCCTTGGGTGGTGAGGTCATTGGTGTTGCGCAGACGTTGCGTACCCATTGCGCCGTAGCGTCGTTCCGGTTGATCTTATTTTGCATTTCTCCGTGCCTCCGTGTCTCCGTGGTAAACCCTTCCCCCACATGATCGTCAAGAACTTCGGTTGTGCGGTCTTCGGAGTGGACGCCACCATCATCACTGTGGAGACGAACATCATCAAGGGCCTCAAGTTCTTCATGGTGGGCTTGCCGGACAATGCGGTGAAGGAGAGCCACCAACGGGTGAGCGCGGCGATCAGCAACATCGGCTTCCACATGCCGCGCGGGAAAGAGATCACCGTCAACCTGGCCCCCGCGGACATTCGCAAGGAAGGGACCGCCTACGACCTTCCGATCGCCTTGGGCATCCTCGCGGCCAGTGGGCAGCTGGACACCTCCCGCTTTGCGGATCTCGTGGTGATGGGCGAGCTTTCGCTGGACGGTGAGGTGCGGCCGATCAAAGGCGCATTGCCTATTGCACTAGAGGCGAAAAAGCAAGGATTCCAAGGAGTGATAGTGCCCGTTGCCAACGCACGCGAGGCCGCCATCGTGCAGGGCATCGACGTGATCGGTGTGGAGCACCTGAGCCAAGTGGTGGAGCTGATGGAAGGCCGTACCACCATTGAGCCCACCCTTATGGACATCGCTGCCGAGTTCGCGGCGCATAGCAGCAACTATTCCGTTGACCTCAGCGATGTGAAAGGCCAGGAAAACATCAAGCGTGCCTTCGAGATCGCCGCTGCGGGCGGGCACAACGTCATTCTGATCGGACCGCCCGGCGCAGGCAAGACAATGATCGCGAAGCGCCTCCCCACGATCATGCCGCCGCTCAACATCGACGAGGCGCTGGAGACCACCAAGATCCACAGCGTGGCCGGCAAGCTCCGCACGGAGGATTCCTTGCTCAGCACCCGCCCGTTCCGATCGCCGCACCACACCATCAGCGATGTGGCGCTTGTGGGCGGCGGTTCTTTCCCTCAGCCGGGCGAGATCAGCATGGCGCACAATGGTGTGCTCTTTCTGGATGAACTGCCCGAGTTCAAGCGCACTGTGCTGGAGGTGATGCGCCAACCGCTGGAGGACCGCGTGGTCACCATCAGCCGTGCGAAGTTCACCGTGGAATATCCCGCGAGCTTCATGCTGGTGGCCGCCATGAACCCGTGTCCGTGCGGCTTCCACAACCATCCCGAGCGTGATTGCGTCTGTGCCCCCGGCGTGGTGCAGAAGTACCTGAACAAGATCAGCGGCCCGCTGCTGGACCGCATCGACATCCACATCGAGGTGACACCGGTGGCCTTCACCGAGCTGGCCAGCGAACGCGAGACGGAGAAGAGCGCGGCCGTGCGTGAACGTGTCGTAAAAGCACGCCAGGTGCAGGAGCAGCGCTACAAGGGAACGAAAATGCACAGTAATGCGCAGATCTCCACCCAGCAATTGCGCAAATACTGCCGTATTGATGCTACCGGCCAAGCGCTATTACAGAAGGCCATGGAACGCCTCGGCCTCAGCGCCCGCGCATACGATCGCATCCTGAAGGTGGCCCGCACCATCGCCGACCTCGCCGGAAGCAACGACATCCGCACTGAGCACCTCGCCGAGGCCATCCAGTACCGCAGTTTGGACCGGGAGGGGTGGGCAAGCTGATGGAGGTCCATGGATCTTGATCGAAGGTGAAACCTTGGATGATCCTTCCGCGTAACAAGAACGCGAACACCTCCTTACCGTGAAAACCACAATGCCCTTCCTTCTTCTCACCACGATCATGGCCAGCCTTGCCGTTGGCTCCGTCAATGCCCAAAGGAGCTACTTGGACGAGGTGTTGGAACCTGCTTCCAAGGCCAAGGCGGCCTACTATTTGGATCCGGGTGGTAAGGACGGTCAAGGTGGCTTTTTAGCACACATCTATACCCTGGACGGTGTTTTGAAAGCGGATGGCCGCTACATGGATGCTGAGTATCGCGTGGCGGACGGTCATTTCGTCTTTTACTACCCGAACGGGAAAGTGGAAAGCGAGGGAGATTATCAGAAAGGGCGTAAGAACGGCGTATGGCAACGGAATGACAAGTGGGGCCGGGAACTTGCTGAAAAGGTCTACGACGCCGCACCGCTGAAGAACCTCGTATACACCTTGGCCCAAACGATGCCACAGTATCCCGGTGGGGACAAAGCCTTGGTGCGCTACGTCCGGGACAAGGTCGGAAAGACCCACGGGGATGTGATGGCAAGCTTCATCGTGGAGAAGGACGGGCAATTGTCCGACGTGCAGGTGGTGGGCGCGGAAGACCCGCGGACCGCCGATCAGATCGCCGGGGTGATCAACTCCTTACCACCATGGCAGGCCGGCGTCCAGGACGGCCAACCGGTGCGCGTACAGATGCGCGTGCCCCTCAAATAAGAACCAATCGACATACACCAATAGCCGAGCGCCCCGGGAGACCGGGGCGTTCTGCGTTTCTAAGGGGATGCCTAATTTTACACGACAGAACTAACTGCCATGGACATCGCAACGACCAAACTTGAACTGATCCATCAGTTGATGTCGATCATGGATGAAAAGACCTTGACCCGTGTGGCCAAGTTCTTCAAGAAGGAGGTTGAGGCCGGAGCGGACGAGGACCTCACCGATGAGGAGATCGCGGAGTTCAATCGAAACCATGCGGCATATCTGCGCGGAGACCTGAAGACCATCACCGGAGAAGAATCGGTCACGCGACTGCGCAAAGCTCAAGAGCGCGATGAAGCGCTATGAGGTGATCGTTCTGCCTCAAGTGCATGAGCAGGTCGAAACGATCCGTTCACACCAGCATGCTCTTGACCCCAAGCGGGCAAGGAGGTTCATCTCAGCTTGGGACGCTTGCATCAGCGAACTGGAACACAACCCGACCAAAGCCAGACGCAAAGGCCCTTATGGGCATGTGATGCTGAGCAAGCTTCCGTTCCGTGTCGTCGTGCGCGTGGACGGGAAGAAGGTCGTTGTGCATCAAGTCCGGCACATGAGCCGCAAGCCCAGCAAGAAATTCGGGCCGTAGGAGCGGGGGCCTTCCAAACCTGTCACTACCACCAGTTTCTGCTACATTCGTCACGATGATTAAGGATGAACTTCAAGCGGGCCGGAGTCCGATGCAGCAAGGTGCTTTGCGAAGAATCGGCCATCAATGTGGCGGATACACTGCTCTTCTACGTGCGATCTCTGCGTTGTCGATTGTGCTCGCTTCAGTCTCATCATCTGCCCAATGGGTTCAAACAAATGGACCTGTGGGCGGTAGCATCAATTGCTTCGCCGTATCAGGGACAGGGCTATTCGTGGGCTTAGGCCTAGGGGGGATATATCGCTCCGTTGATGATGGTGAGAATTGGACCCCGGCGAATACAGGATTACCAGGGAGTTGGATTTCAGATCTTGCGGTCAGTGGAACGGACCTTTATACCGCCACCCTAGGAGGCGAAGGGATATTCCGGTCAATTGATAATGGGCTAAGCTGGAATGCGGTAAATACCGGTCTGACGGATTTCAATACAATATCACTCGCCGTGATTGGTTCTGACATATTTGTTGGCACTGGGTCGTCAGGGGTATTTCGGACTACTGATAACGGGTCTAATTGGACGCAGGTCAATAGTGGTTTGACCAACATGACTGTCGCTTCCTTGTCGGCTACTGGATCAACACTATATGCTGGAACAATTGGCAGCGGTGTCTTTCGCTCAACGGACTATGGTGCAAGCTGGACTGAAGCGAACATGGGCATGTCGAACGCCAATGTAGTTGGATTGGAGATCATTGGGTCATACGTTTTTGCAAGGACTGAATACAACGGCATTTACCGTTCAACAAATGGCGGTGCAAGTTGGTCGCTTGCAAATTCGGGCTTGCCTAATCTAAATGTTCGATCAATTGGCACCGACGGGTCATACCTCTATGCTGGCCTTCAGGTTGACGGGATATTCCGTTCATCCGATAATGGCTTTAGCTGGTCTGCGATAGGCTCCACATTGATAAGTCCTTACGTGAAAGCATTTGTAGCCACATCTACATCTTTTTTTGCAGGCGCGTATGATAGAGGAGTTTTTCGGTCAATAGACCATGGGGCCACTTGGGTTGCTTCAAACAGTGGATTGGTGGGCACAACTGTATCCGCAACGGTCGTTAATGGATCTAATTTGCACGCGGCTGTTCTTGGAAGGGTCGACTATTCGGCCGATGAAGGTGTTCACTGGTCAGAAGGGAGCTACATTCCCGGAAATGTTACCATTACGACTCTGCTCCATACCGGTGGCGCACTTTATGCGGGCACTGATGGATCCGGTGTGTATCGTTCCTTGGATGAAGGGGTGAGTTGGGTGGAAGCAAGTTCAGGCATGTTGAACCTTGATGTGCACTCCCTTCTTTCCACCAGTATGGCGATCTATGCTGGAACCACTGGTGGTGTATTTAAATCGGTAGATAATGGGAGTAATTGGATTCCTATTAATCAAGGCCTATCCAGCGTGGAAGTTCAAGCTCTTGCAATATCCGGTTCAAGCCTTTTCGCAGCTGGTTCAGGGATCTTCCGATCAGATGACGGCGGCACCAATTGGGTCCAAATGAGTACAGGTTCTTTTAAGAATCTTTCAGTTGTAGGAACTACCATTTTTGCCGGGGGGCAAGGTCAAGAGCTTTTGCGGTCCATGGACAATGGCAATACTTGGAGCATAGTGAATAGTGGTTTAGGTCTGCCCTGTGTCATGTCATTTGCTGCTAACGGTCCGTCGCTTTTTGTAACAACCTGCGGCCAAGGGATATTAGCTTCTACTGACAATGGTGATAATTGGACTCCTATTAATAATGATTTACTGGGTAGCTCTGCAAATTTAGTTGCGGTAAATGGTAGCAACATCTTTGCTGGAATGAGTCACTATGGGATATGGAAACGAGAGCTGAATAGTATTTTCGCAGGTGTCAAGGAGAGTCCTAAAATGGGTGAGGTGCGAATAGCGCCCAATCCTACTTCTGGGTCTGTTACTCTATACGCTGGTGGAGCCTCCAATATCTCCTCAATTGAACTGTTCGATATAACAGGACAACAACTTTTCCGGGGCAAGTGGAATCTAACCTCTGATGAGTTGACGTACGACTTGATCGATCGGGATAATGGTCTCTATTTTGTTGAAGTGAAATTCAGTGATGGCCACAGGATAGTGCAGAAATTGATTAAAGAGTAACAGGCTAAGGGCGACACCATTGAAAGGAGGCTGAAGATGCATTTGAACGGCAGCGAGTGAATTTACCACTTTTCGAGGCATCCCTCTTCGCCCTTCCAAATTGTACCGTCCATATATGGTGGAGCCCACGGAGCAGTGGGACTGGCAAACCCGCCAACCGCGAAGGTGGGGGCCGACCATTGTTGAAAATGATAATTGCTAAGTCCATGAACCGTTTGCCATTGCCAATATCAAGCACACGCACCTTTCGCGACTCAACTCACTGCCCAACCATCGGCTGTTCAAGTCAGTTTTCAATTAATGATTACAACCTCGATAGGTATATTCATAACTGGCCGATACGGTGCATCTCATGCAAAATCGAAATCAATTGGTGGACAGAATTGCTAAGGCATTTCACAAACCCATTTGCTGCTGGGTTGTTTGCAATGGTCGGGGGTTGGTCGACATTTCTTTCAGTTGAGCTGACCCCAGGGAAAATGCATGCACTCAACCTGCAAGATGTTGGGGTTCCAAAGGATGCAACCATACTTCACATACACTATAATGGCCAAGCCAAGCCAGATGGATCAGAGGTCATTCCAATTGAATTTCATGGTAACTCGCCGTTTCATTGGCTATTATCCCATAGCCGCACAATCTATGCGGTCCCTCAAGGAAATCCTTCGTTGAAGGGTCTTGTTTCAGCAATTGTCATTTGGGCAGAATTTACCGGAGAAAATCACTCATTAAAAAACCTGATTACCGCCTTTGACGCCTTCCATAAAAACAATTTGGCACAGGCCATAGTCCCGGCTTCAGTTGCTATTGAGGCACCGCTTTCATTGCTGCTGCAGGGTCAGGAAAGGCGGCTGGCAGATTCCGCAAAGTATGAAGATGGTAATTTGAAATCGTATGGGGTGAAATTAAATGAGCTACTTCCCGAATATGCAAGGTTGGCGAATTACCCTGTATTAAAGGCTGAAGTAATGGAGGCCTTGAACGAGATGAAAGAACATCGAAACAGCATTGCGCATGAGGGTAGAACAAAGACCCCAATCACCTCAAATGATTTATCAAGAATGCTGACTGCTTCATACATTGCCATTGGATATTTGCGATTGCTGAAAGGGAAAGCTTATCCTGCACTTCTACCTCCTGCAGGTGCCATAGCCTAAGCGGAAATTGAGTTCGTATGAGAACCAAGCGATGACTCTGGGGTAAGAACAATGCAACGCCATAGCTGAAAACTTGCATCAGCAAAAACGCCCCGGTCTTCCGAGGCGTTCAGCATTGTATCCCAATTGGTCACGGGTCACCCCGCCCCGTGGCACTGCTTGTACTTCTTCCCACTACCGCAAGGGCAGGGGTCGTTGCGGCCCACTTTCTTTTCCACGCGCACAGGTTGCGTGGGCTGTTGGCGTGGCCCTTGGGGCGAAGGCATACGCTGCGCTCCGGCAAGGGCGGCACGTTGGGTTTGTTGCGAGCCGCTACCGCTTGAGGCACCAGCATATGCGGGCACTTCGGTACGGCTGGTCTGCATGCGCTGTTCTTCTGGAGTGGGCTTGCGCTCTTGGGCCTGCTGCACGGCGGGTTCGGCGCTGGGCAGTCCGGCGCGCACTAAGAATTCCACCACCTCGTTGCTGATGCGGTCGATCATGGCGTCGAACAGCTTGAAGGATTCCAACTTGTAGATCAACAGCGGGTCTTTCTGCTCGATGCTGGCATTCTGCACGTCGCGGCGCAGGTCGTCCATCTCGCGCAGGTGCTCCTTCCACTCGTTGTCGATGATGGCCAGCGTGATGTACTTCTCCACGCTGTCGATCAGGTCGCGGCCTTCGGTCTTGTAGGCTTTCTCCAAGTTCGTCACCACCTGCATCGTCTTGGTACCGTTGGTGATGGGCACCACGATGTTCTCGTACTGCTTGCCTTGGTTGAGGAAGACGTCCCCGATCACCGGTAAGGCCTGCGCGGCGATCTGCTGGCCGCGGCGCTGGTAGGCTTCCAGCGCCCCCTCGAAGACCTTGTCCGCGATGTCTCCGACCTTACCGCTCTTGAATTCCTTCGCACTCACTGGCGATTCGATGAAGAGCCTGCGGAAAAGCTCCATCTGGAAGCCCTCGAAATCGCTCTCCGGCTGGTATTCCTCGGTGATGATGGTGGACACGTCGTGGAACATGTTCAGCACGTCCAGTTTCAGGCGTTCGCCAAAGAGGGCGTTGCGGCGGCGCTTGTAGATCACCTGCCGCTGCTTGTTCATCACGTCGTCATACTCCAGCAGCCGTTTCCGAATGCCGAAGTTGTTCTCTTCCACCTTCTTCTGGGCCCGCTCGATGCTGGCGGTCACCATGCTGTGCTGGATCACCTCGCCTTCCTTCAGGCCCATGCGGTCCATCAGCTTGGCGATGCGCTCGCTGCCGAACATCCGCATGAGGTCATCCTCCAGTGAGATGTAGAACTGTGAGGAACCGGGATCGCCCTGACGGCCGGCACGACCGCGCAACTGGCGGTCCACACGGCGGCTTTCATGCTTCTCCGTGCCGACGATGGCGAGGCCTCCCGCCTCCTTCACGCCTGGTCCGAGCTTGATGTCCGTGCCACGACCGGCCATGTTGGTGGCGATGGTGACGGTACCTGCCGAACCCGCGTGTGCCACGATGTCCGCCTCACGGGCGTGCTGCTTCGCGTTCAGCACGTTGTGCTTGATGCCGCGCATGTTCAGCATCTTGGCCATCAGCTCGCTCACTTCCACGTTGGTGGTACCGACGAGCGCGGGCCGGCCCGCTTCCTGCAATTTCACGATCTCATCGATCACGGCGGTGTACTTCTCGCGCTTGGTCTTGAAGACCATGTCCTCGTTGTCGTTCCGTGCGATCGGCCGGTTGGTCGGGATCGACATCACGTCCAGCTTGTAGATGTCCCATAATTCCTGCGCCTCGGTCTCCGCCGTACCGGTCATGCCCGCGAGCTTGTGGTACATGCGGAAGTAGTTCTGCAGGGTCACCGTGGCATAGGTCTGCGTGGCGGCTTCCACCTTCACCTTTTCCTTGCTCTCGATCGCCTGATGCAGCCCGTCGCTGTAGCGGCGGCCTTCCATGATGCGCCCGGTCTGCTCGTCCACGATCATCACCTTGTCGTTCATCACCACGTACTCCACGTCCTTGTCATAGAGCGCATAGGCGCGGATCAGCTGGTTCACCGTGTGGACGCGTTCGCTCTTGATCCCGAAGTCGCGCAGTACCTCGTCCTTACGCTTAGCTTTTTCCTCTACGGAGGCATTGCTCTTCTCGATCTCCGCCACCGCGCCGCCCACGTCCGTGAGGATGAAGAATTGGGGGTCGTCCACATCACCGCTGATGAGGTCAAGGCCCTTCTCGGTCATCTCGATGCTGTGCTGCTTCTCGTCGATCGTGAAGTAGATCTCCTGGTCCACAAAGGGCATCTCCTTCTGCTGGTCCTGCAGGTAGCGGCTCTCCGTCTTTTGGAGAAGGGAGCGCACACCGCCTTCGCTGAGGAATTTGATCAGCGCGTTATTCTTCGGAAGACCCCGGTGGGCGCGGAGAAGCGAGAGGCCGGCTTTTTCCGTCTGCTCTTTCGAGGCGCCGTCCTTCAACAGCTCCTTCGCCTCGGCGAGCAGCTTGGTGATCAACTGGCGCTGGGCGTTGTAGAGTTTTTCGACGCGCGGCTTGAACTCGTCGAACTGGTGGATGTCACCCTTCGGCGTCGGGCCGCTGATGATGAGCGGCGTCCGGGCATCGTCCACCAGCACGCTGTCCACTTCGTCGATGATGGCGTAGTGGTGCTTGCGTTGCACGAGCGCGTTCGGCGCATGGGCCATGTTGTCGCGCAAGTAGTCGAAGCCGAATTCGTTGTTGGTGCCGAAGGTGATGTCGGCCAGATAGGCTTGTCGGCGTGCGGGGCTGTTGGGCTCGTGCTTGTCGATACAGTCCACGCGCAGGCCGTGGAATTCATACAACGGACCCATCCATTCGCTGTCGCGTTTGGCTAAGTAGTCGTTCACGGTCACCAAGTGGACGCCGCGCCCGGCGAGGGCGTTGAGGTACATCGGAAGCGTGGCCACAAGTGTTTTACCCTCACCGGTGCTCATCTCCGCGATCTTGCCCTTGTGCAAGGCCACGCCACCGATCAGCTGCACATCATAGTGGATCATGTCCCATGTGATCGGCGTTCCGGCCGCGTCCCAGGAGTTGTTCCAGATGGCCTTCTCGCCTTCGATCCGCACGCTGTCCCGTTTCGCTGCGATCTCGCGGTCCAGGTCTTTTGCGGTGACGGTGATCTCCTTGTTCTCCCTGAAGCGCCGCGCGGTCTCCTTCATCACGGCGAAGGCCTCCGGGAGCAGTTCCAGCAGCACTTCCTCGATCTGTCCCAACGTCTTCTCCTCCAGCTTGTCGATCTCCTCATAGCGCCTTTCGCGTTCGCCAATGGGCATTTTCGCATCTTCCTCGATCTCGTTGCGCAACTGGTCTATCTGCGCTTGCTCATCGGCGATCTTGGCAGCGATTCGGCTCTTGAAGTCGGTGGTCTTCTCGCGTAGTTCGTCATTGCTCAAGCTTTCCAACTTGGGATATTCAGACTTGACTTTCTCGGCGATGGGCTGCACCTCCTTGAGGTCGCGCGATGCCTTGTCGCCAAAAACTTTCTTGATGATGGTACCGATCATGGTAAGGGAGGGGCGTATGATGTTGCTGCGGGATCCCGGTGGATGGCTTGTAGGTCGCAGCGGAAAAGGTCGGCAAAGTTAACCGGTAGGGGCCGTCAACACACGTGCCGAAATGGTGGATCGTGCCGCATTGTCAGGGTGAAGGGTACCGCAAAGGACACGAAGAACACAAAGGGGAAGGGGTATCAGTGCTTCATGCACAGGTCTTGACCTATCGTATCCGGCCTCCTTGGCGCCCTTTGTGTCCTTCGTGGTATGCTTTGCATTCCTCCGCGTCCTCGCCTCGGCGAAGTCGCTCTGGGCTCCTTCGCCAAAGCGCTTCGGCGATGGCGCGCGAAGCCCGGTCTGAGGCCCTTTCCGCACGAAAAAGCCCCGCCGGTAGTGGCAGGGCTTTCGGTGTTGCTTTTCGATATCAGTATTCGTCCTCGTTGAAGAAGAAGTCCTCCTTGCTCGGATAATCCGGCCAAATATCTTCGATGGTCTCGAAGATCTCTTCATCATCCTCGATACCCTGCAGGTTCTCCACCACCTCCAGCGGAGCGCCGGTACGCATGGCGAAATCAATGAGTTCGTCCTTGGTGGCGGGCCAAGGGGCATCTTCCAAGTAGGAGGCGAGTTCGAGTGTCCAGTACATGTATGCCCGTGTTACACGGTCTTTTCAAATTGGCCGCAAATATAGCCGGATAGGGATACCATGCGACCAGAGGCCGAAGAGCGTGCCATTAAGTGCTTGAAAGCCTTACTGGTCAAGGGCATTCGGACCTTCAACCCCGGGGCTTCCATGGCGTTTCCGGTACGTTCAGCCGGTGACCGGTCCAGCGGGCGAGCATGAACAGCAGGTCGCTGAGACGGTTCAAATAGCGGATGGTGATGGCGGGCACCGCTTCATCAACCGCCAATCGGATGGCCATGCGCTCCGCCCGTCTGCAGACCGTACGGCAGATGTGCGCCTGCGAAATGGCCGGGTGACCGCCGGGAAGGATGAAGTTGCGCATCGTGGGAAGGTCCGCATCAAAGGCGTCCATGGTCTTCTCCAGCGCTTCCACGTCGGCTTCGTGGATCATTGGCACCTTGAATTTTTCCACGGTGGCCTCATCACCGGCGGCCAAGGTGGACCCGATATCGAACAGTCGCACTTGGATGTCCGTGAGCTGCTCTGCGTTATGGCCGTCCAGCAGGTCACGCAGCATGCCGATGTGGCTGTTCAGCTCGTCGATGGTGCCGTAGGTCTCGATCCGAAGGCTGTCCTTGGGCACGCGCTTGCCGTTCAGCAACGAGGTCTGGCCGGTGTCGCCGGTGCGGGTGTAGATCTTCATTTTCGCGAAGGTAGCTTTCTGTGAGCGGTGAGCGGTGATTAGGCCGCACCGCGCTATCCGATTGCTGGTATCCTATCACCAACCACCATGCACCAATCACCATGTTCAGTACCTCAGCACGAAATCCTCCCGCTGCTGCTCCTTGCGTAGGAAGACGATCCCGAAGTGGAACAGGTCGATCGTCACGGTCACTTTTGGATGCGCCTTGATCGCAACCCAGGCTTCCTCCATGCCCGTGCTCCAATGGATGTCGTCGAAGATGAAGACGGTGTCGTTGTGGGCTTTGGCGAGGCATTGATCGAAGTAGTCCAAGGTCGGCTCCGCCGCGTGATGGCCATCGATGAAAGCGAAGTCCAGACGCTCCATGATGCTCAGGACGTTCGGCAATTGTCCCGCGAAAGGACCGACATGGGATGTGATGTTCTCCGCATGGTAATTGCTGAAGTTCTCCTGCGCGATCGCAGCGATGGCCGGGCAGCCTTCAATGGTGTGAACACGCCCGTTACCGGCGGAACGGGACAGATAGAGTGAGGTGGTGCCTAAACTGGTGCCAAGTTCGAGCACGGTTCTTGGGTTAAAATACCGAACCAAACGGGCGAGCATTTCCGATTGTCGGCGGGGTTTCAGCGAAGTCCTTGCGATCTCGCCGATCTGTCGCTTTTGCGTATTGCCTCGGCGTGAGCCTGCGCCCAGGTCGGTCACGGTGATCATCCTCCGGTCGCTCAACAGCTTCGATCTCAATTTTTCAATATCGGTGAATTCCGAGCGGGGCGTCCTCTTGCGAAGCACCTGATCCACCAGCGTGAACACGAAGGGCGAATGCACATCGTGGCGGTTGCCGGCGTGGCGCAAGTGCCTCAAGTAAGCGCGGAAGGGGTGGGAGAGCAGGGGCATGCGATCGCGAAGGGATGCGAAGGGAATGAAAAATGTAGAATGTAGAATGAAAAATGTGGAATGATGACCAGCGTAACTGAGGTACTCCCCATTCACTGGACACGTTTCAGGCGTTTGTTAGTGTGAATTGGGGTTCAACAAGGTTTGGTGTCAGGGTACGGTTCCGGGTATCGGGCAGACCAAAGTAAAGGTGTGCCGGGGTCAGTCCATCCAGGTGCTGGTGTGGTCGTTGGTGGTTGTAATAGGCGAAGTACTCGGCCAGAAGGCTGCGCAGCTCATTCCCATCGGCGGGGCTATGGCGATAGACGCATTGCTGCTTCACGCTTCTCCAAAGTCGTTCGATGAACGCATTGTCCGTAGCCCGGCCCTTGCCATCCATGCTCACCTTGATGCCTTCCTGGATCAACGCCCCGGTAAAGAGGTCGCTGGTGTATTGGCTGCCTTGGTCGGTATTGAAGATCATTGGTGCAGGATATTGCAACAGCGCACCATGCAAAGCTTCCAGACAGAAGGAGGTGTCCAAGGTGTTGCTGATCTGCCAAGAGAGCACGTAGCGGCTGTGCCAGTCCATCACGGCGGTGAGATACAGGAACCCTTTGCCCATGGCGATGTAGGTGATGTCGGTGCTCCAAACATGCCCCGGAGCTTCAATCTGCACACCTCTCAACAAGTAGGGATAGACCCTATGCCCGTTGGCGGGTTTGCTCAGGTCAGGCTTGGGCGCAACGGCCTCCAAGCCCATTAGCCGAAGGAGCCTGCGCACCCGCTTTTCGTTCACCCAATAGCCCTTTTCAAGCCTCAGAAAGTCGCGCATGCCGATCACTCCATGGAAGCAATGCTTGGTGTACTCTTCATCCATCAAACGCATCAATTCCAAGTTCAACGCGCTTTCTCCTTTGGGCTGATAGTAGAAGCTGCTGCGTGCAAGGTCCAGCGCCTGGCAGCGCTCCATGATGCTGCCTTCCTGCACGGTGGCAATGGCATGCCGCTTTTGTGCCACGCTCATCGGACTGGTTTTTTCAGCAGGTCGTTCTCCATTTTCAACCTGCCGATCTCGGCGAACAACTTTTCGGGGTCGTGACCACCTGGCATGGCGGAGGACGCCGTCGGGGTCCCTTCAAAGACCCCAGCGGCGTTCTCCGCCAACTGCTTCTTCCATTGGCCGATCCGTGCTTGGGCGATCTCAAAGCGCATCGCCAGCTCTGCCATCGTATGGTTCTCCTTCACGGCCTCAAGCGCAACTTGAGCCTTGAACGCGGGAGTGAACTTCCTTCTGCTTTTTCGGGTCATCCTTGGACAAGTTTAGCCACCTTAGCTACCTGTCCAGTTTTTGGGGAGTACTACAAACAGAGAGCACCGGGGAGTATTCCGAAATGTGTGTCAATCTGCACTGAGGCACGGTGACATTCTCCTGGCCCCAAGCCAAAGGAGAATGTCTCCGTGCCGGATCCTCAGACCAGCACATGGGCCAATCTTTCCCGGGGTACATGTTGCTCAACGACTGAAGGATCTGCGGCCAGCTGCGGACCTTTCTCTTCCAGCTTTTCTCGTTGTGCTTAAGTGTCAAATATAATTGCTTCTCCAAGGCACTTTCGCTGATGAACGCACCCTTGGTCTTGGTGGCCTTGCGAAGAATGCGGTGCAGGGCCTCCACCGGGTTCGTGGTGTAGATCGCCCCTGCGTATGGCATCGGGATGATCAAGAACGGGCTTAGCTCGCACCAGTCTTTCTCCCACTTGGCCGCGATCTCCGGATATCTCCCTACCCATTCCCGCTTGAACTCCTGGAGCTTTTCCCAGGCCGCTTCGGGACTATCCTGCTGGTAGATCGAACGCAGTCCTTGGCAAACTGTCTTGTAGTCCTTCCAAGAGACGAACTTCAAGCTGGTGCGCACCATATGGACGATGCCGCGCTGTACGACCGCTCGCGTGAATACGCCTTGGATCGCCTCGCTGAAGCCGTTCAGGCCGTCCACGCTGAAGAACAGCACGTCCTTTACCCCGCGGTCCTTGATGTTCTCCAGAACGCGCGCCCAATGGCGTGCTCCTTCCGCATCGCCGATGAACAAGCCGAGAACATCACGTTCCCCGTCCATCCTCACCCCGTATACCGAGTAAACGGCTTTGGTCAACACCTTTCTATTCTCCCGGACCTTGTAGTGGACCGCATCGAGATAAATGACCACGTACACCTCTTCCAGCGGGCGGTTGCGCCATGTCTCGATCTCCTCGAACACCCGGTCGGTGATCGAGCTGATGAACGATGGGGAGTAGCTCACCCCGTACATCTTCTTTAGATGGTCCCCAATGTCCTCGTAGCTGGTGCCCTTGCCGTACAGATGCAGGATCTGGTTCTCCAGTTCGGGGGCCAGCGACCGGTCCCACTTCTTGATGATCGTCGGCTCAAAACTGCCGTTGCGGTCTCGCGGAGGCCTGACCGAAACGGGACCCAGTGCCGTTCTCACGGTCTTGTCGGTGTAGCCGTTGCGCCTATTGCTCCGCTTCTTCTCCTGGTCCAAATGCGCGTCCATCTCCCCTTCGAAGGCGGCGGAAAGCAGGCGGCCGATCATGCCCGTGAGCACACCGTGTTCTCCGATCAGGCCCTTGCCTTCTGTCAATCCTTGGATGGCTTCTTGCTCGAACTTGGCGTAGTCGAACGCCTTCTCTTTTTCAACTTTTCTCTTTTTCATGGGGCAAGTTTCTGAATGGTTTGTCAAACTATCCTTGACACACTTTTCAGAATACTCTCGAGCACCGAGGCCTCAAAGCTTAACTGGCTTTGCCGATACCGTCCGGTCACCGATCACTTTCCTCCGCTTCAACAGCGCCTCATACACCGTCACCGTCATCAGGAACATGAACAGGCCGTAGAAGATATCCTCCACGGGAATGGTACCGATCCGGACAGCGAGGTTCTGCCCGTCGTTGTACCATACCACGGCCTCTTCCAGAAAACTGCCCGTGAGGATCCCATTGACGACCAGGAAAGGCAGCAACAGGATGAGATAGGCGAAATAGGCGCGGCCGAGCCATTGGGGCTTCATCCAAAGCTGCAACAGGAGCAGCCAGAGCGCCAAGCCACCGAAGGCGCTACTGGTATAGGCTTTCCCAGGGAAGAAGATGTTCACGAGCAACAGCCCGGCGATCAGTGCCCAAGTGAAGATCGCGGTGTTCTTCCCCAAGTAGTCCTTCACCCCCAAAACGCGGAAGCAATAGTAGGTGAACAAGCAGGCATAGGGTATGCAGATGAAGAACAGCCACTCTTCCAGCGGTAGCCCGAACAGCTCCAAACCGGCTAAGTGATCGGTGTTGAAGTCCCAGATGCCGAGGTGCGTGAACCATGCGTCCCAGGGGATGAAGAGCAGCATCATGCATCCGATCGCGGGCCACAGCGCATGCCACGTCCGATCGAACCGCAGACGCGGATGAAAGCTGAAGAGAAAGGGGATGAGGAACGCGCCGAGGTCGATCCAGAGGTAAGTGGACATTTTTATACCGCTAAGAACGCGAAGGACGCAAAGATGGATGTCAACTGCCGACTGCTACTTCCGACTGCTCCTGCTTACTGCACCCGCTGAGTCTCTCCGTGGTTGCGTGCGTTGTGGTCGTCCCCTTTACCGAAATTCAATGCGTCACGGTAGTACTTGAAGGGCACGACAAGCATGCCGAAGCATTCGCCCTCCTCCCTGCCGAGGTGCTTGTGGTGCATCTTGTGGGCACGGCGCAAGGCGATGAAATAGGCGTTGTTGGATGTGCGCAACCGTTTGATGCGCTGGTGGATGAACACCTCATGCACCAAGAAGTATGCGATGCCGTAGAGGAGGATCCCCAGCCCGATCCAAAGCCAAGGGGTGCCCAAACCTCGGATGGTGCCGATGAGAAAAAGGAAGATCGAAGGCAAAGCGAAGATCAGAAAGAACGAATCGTTGCGCTCCAGCACATGGTCATGGTCGCGCTGGTGATGGTCCCTGTGAAGCTGCCAGAGAAATCCGTGCATGACGAACTTGTGCGTGGCCCAGGCAACGAATTCCATCGCCACGAAGCTGATGGTGATAATGCCGGTGACCTGCCAAATACCCATGTTCACGGACCGCAAAGTCCTTATGCAAACCTACGATGTGCGTGGCCTGTTGCATGTCCCGGACCAGGCGCGGGAAGCCTGTAAAGCGAAGCGCGGACCCATGCCCGGTATCGGGGCAGGTCCGCGCTTTTGAACTGATGGCGTGGCCTTAGTTGATGATCACGGCTTTGGGATAGCGCTCCTTCCACATCTCCAAGGCCTTCTTACTGGCAACAGTGATGATGGTGCGCGCATCCAAGCGCACTTTGATCGCTTTGACCCCGGGGCGTTCCGGTTGTGTAAGGATGAGCTGACGTTTCTTGCGTGGCATGTGTGCTTTCGTTTTTCGTATTAGGAGTGGTAGGGTTGTCGCTTCCGGCCATGAATCCTGACAAGCCGACGCTGTTTTCAGTATGAACGATGTTCAGGGCTGCATAGTTTGGCATTTCATCGCCGGGAACCCCGCGCTTAACATACCTTAACCGGGAAGAGACCCCGCTTTCCGGGCTTGAACGGGCCTTCCGAAGGTCTTCAGTTCACGGCGAACGCGCTCCCAGCAGATGAGCAGCCACGGTGTGAAGGTCTCGGGCGTTGCCGATACCTCCGCGCTCAGCTCCTCCGGCGAAAGCCAGCGCACGGCCTTTACTTCCGCGGGGTCCGGGTGAAGCTCGCCGTCGAATGCACCGAACAGTACATGGTCGAATTCGTGCTCCTGCAGGTCGTTCGCAAAACGTGCGTGGTAGGTGAACGCGAACCGTTCTTCCAGCTTGGAGGTGGTTCCCAGCTCTTCCTTCAAGCGGCGTTCCGCGGCTGGGAGCAGGCCCTCTCCTGGGCGCGGATGGCTGCAGCAGGCGTTGCTCCATAGCCCGGGACCGTGGTATTTGCCGTCGGCGCGTTGCTGAAGGAGCAACCGCCCCGTGTGGTCGACAAGGAAGATGCTGAAAGCCCGGTGCAACCTGCCCGTGCGGTGCGCCTCCATCTTCTCCATGGTGCCGATGGCCTCGTCGTGCTCGTTCACCAGCACCACCAGTTCAGTTCCACTGTGTGTGCCCATCAGAGAAGGCCGAAGCTGTTTTTTAGATAGCTGGCGGTGAGCAGGCGCACCTTCGTGCCCTTGCCGATGCGAATGCGCCCTTCCATGAACCGGCCCGTGGAAAGCCCTTGGATCTTGCGGAAGAGGGCGAGGTAATAGACGTAGGCCGTGTATACTCCGAGCCGTGAACCGGCAGGCAGTTCACGGATGCCTTCCAAGGCGGCCTCGAGATCGGCAGCCACGTCGGCCTCGGCCCGCTTCTTCATGGCGTCGTCCATGCAGGCCACGTCGATGCCCGGGAAATACGTCCGGCCCAAAGCGGCATGATCATCCTGAAGGTCCCGCAGGAAGTTCACTTTCTGGAAAGCCGACCCTAACCGCATCGCGGCGGGTTTGAGCCGTTCATACCTCGCTTCGTCCCCTTCGCAGAACACAAGCAGGCACATCAGACCTACCACTTCCGCGGATCCCCGTACGTAGGTGGCGAAGGTCCGGGCGTCATGCACCTTGCGGTCCAGATCCATTTCCATGCTGGCCAAGAACGGGTCGATCAGGGATGCATCGATCCCGTATGTGTTCGCCGTACGCTGGAAGCTGTGCAGCACCGGGTTCAGACTGATCCCGTCCCCGAGGGCCTGATGGGTGTCCTCCCTGAACCTGGTGAGCAGCCTGCGTTTATTGTGGTCGTGAAAGGTGTCCACGATCTCATCAGCGAAACGGACGAAGCCGTAGATGGCCTTGATAGGGTCGCGGAAACGGCGGTGCAGGAGGTGGATGCCGATGGAGAACGAGGTACTGTAGCGGCGGACGATCCTGCCGCTTGCTTCCGCGCAGACCGCGTCGTAGAGCTTGACGGTGTTCATTTCGGCTGGTGCTCCTTCAGAATGAGGTCGGCCGCCACCTGTCCGCTGATCAATGCGGAGGGCAAGCCGGGGCCCGGTACGCTCAATTGCCCCGCAAAGTACAGCCCCGCCACCTTGGCGCTTTTCATCTTGGGCCGCTGCGGCCCGGTCTGGCGCAGTGTGCTCGCAAGTCCATAGGCGTTGCCGCGATAGGCGTTGTGGTCCGCTTCCAGGTCCTTCAGGCAATAGCAGCGCTTCACCTTGATGTGTTGGCGGATGTTCGTCCCGAAGTGGCGTTGTATGCGTTCTGCAACGATCTCAAAGTAGTGTTTCCGCATGGCTTCATCATCCGCGGAACCGCTCGCGATCGGGATCAGTATGACCACATTTTCGCAACCGGCCGGTGCCACGCTGGGGTCGGTCTTGGAGGTGCAGCTCACATAGAACAGGGGCTTTTCAGGCCAGCGCCGGTGCTGGTAGATGTCCATGCCGTGGCGGTCCAGGTCCTCATCGAAGAACAGCGTGTGGTGCTTCATGTCCGGGATCTTTGTGTCCAGGCCGATGTAGAAGAGGAGCGTGCTGGGCGCCATGGTCGTTTTCTTCCAGAAGGCCCCGGAATAGGAGCGGTGTTCCGGTGGAAGCAGGTCCGTTTCAACGTGGTGGTAATCCGCCGTGGCCAGCACCGTGCTTGCCTCGTACGTCCCGCTTTCCGCTTCCGCGCCCACGGCCTTTCCATCTTCCACGATGACCCGCTTCACCGCGTCCGATGTGCGGATGACGGCTCCCTGCTCCTCCGCTACACGCCTCATCGCGTCCATCACCTTGCTCATGCCTCCCATCGGGTACCATGTACCCAGGTCGATGTCGGCATGGTTCATCAGGCTGTACAGGGCCGGTGTATTCTGCGGCGTCGCACCGAGGAAGAGCGCCGGGAATTCCAATACCTGGCGGATGCGGCCGCTCGTGAACTTCTTGCGCACGTGCGAACGCAGCGAGGAGAGGACCGAGGTGCGGAGCAGACCGGTCATTATCCGCAGATCCACGTATTCGCTCCAGCTCAAAGAGGGTTTGTACACGATATCCTGCATGCCCAGGCGGTACTTCACCTCGGCCTCGTCCAGAAACGCTGTGAGCTTTTTCCCGGCGCCCGGCTCCTCCTGTTCGAAAAGTGCGGCTACCGCCTCCCGGCCAGTGGGCATGTCCCATCGGTCATTGGGGCCGAAGATCACTGAGTAGGAAGGGGACAAGCGCTTCAGCTCGTAGTGATCGGACGCCGAACTGCCGAAGCGGGCGAAGAAGCGCTCGAACACATCGGGCATCCAATAGAAGCTGGGTCCCATGTCAAAGGTGAAGCCGTCCTGCTCCCAAGTCCGTGCGCGGCCTCCCACGGTGGCATTGCGTTCCAGCACCGTGACCTTCACGCCGCGTTGTGCCAGAACAGCTGCTGCGGCAAGACCGGAGATGCCCGATCCGATGATGATACAGGACCGGGCCATCAAAGCTGCTGGGTGCTCATTCGTCCGGTAAAGGAAGAGGAAAGATGGGCTAAGGACCGATAACCCTCCCATCGCGAAGAGCACCATGTACGCAACTTGCCAAGAACTCCTGCCAGACCTTGGGTCCGTGCGTCGCACCAATGTTCAATTCCTACCAACGGGCTGCTCGCTCAGCATGCCCATCAGCCTGTGCCGGGCTTGGTGGATCCTGCTTTTCACGGTGCCCACGGGGATGGCCAACCGGTCGGCTATCTCGTGGTATTTATAACCGTCGTGGTGCAATTGGAACGGTGTGCGGAAGATGGTGTCCAACTTTCCCAATGCCCCTTGGATCTCGCTCATGCGCACCGTGGCCTCCGCCGTGGCCGGGGTCTCCACCAAGCTGCTGCGTTCCCTTACACGCTCCACATGGTCCATCACGCGATCCGTTCGCTTATTGCGGCGGTGCGCATTGATGAACGTGTTCTTCATGATGGTGTATACTTACGCCTTGAAGTTGGTGTTGTCCCTGTATTTGTCACTATAGGTCAAAGCGCGGAGCATACTTTCTTGGAGCAGGTCGTCGGCGGTCTCCCGGTCGTGGGTCAGGCTTAGGGCGAAATAGTAGAGTTGGTGGCGCAGACCGACCAATTGTTGTTGAAAGTCATACGTGGACATGCTCAGCGGTTTTGATACACCACCTGCAAACCGCGGTCCCCGGCCCAAGGCAAGGCGTGACGGCGGAAGGACTACCATGGTAAATGCCGCGCTACGAGGCCAATGTAGCGGCCATGCCCGTTCCGGTCCGTCGGTGCGCCTGCGCCGGCCGCGCCACCGTGACAAGGAATAATTTCCCCATTCCGTGAACACCGTGCCCCGCCAAAATGTTCTCCATGACGGTGCTCTGTAGATCGCTGCTGTCCGTGACGTAAGCCCTAAGGCAAAAAAAAGCCCCTTGACGGGGCTTTGGGTGGGAGCAGCCGGATTCGAACCAGCGACCCTCTGCTTGTAAGGCAGATGCTCTAAACCAGCTGAGCTATGCTCCCATTATTTCAACACTCAGACCAGCGATCCTCCCGCCCGAAGGCGGGATGCTCTAAACCAGCTGAGCTATGCTCCCGTGGTGGGACGTACTGGATTCGAACCAGTGACCTCATGCGTGTGAAGCATGCGCTCTAAACCAGCTGAGCTAACATCCCGATATTTCAACTTGCGAAACACATCACCCCTCGCAAACGGGCTGCGAATATAAAACTTCGCACCACACCGGGATATCCCGAACGGCATTTTACACAGGGATGGAAGTTCCCCCAGGCATCGGTGACCAAGCCCGATCGATCTTCAAAACACCTCGGCCACCACAAAGGCGCTCCCGGTCACCAACACCAAGTCTCTTTCCCGTGCCGATCGCCTTGCAGCGGCCAAAGCCTCTTTCACCGAAGGATAGGTCCTTCCGCGCAAGCCGTGCCCTGCCGCCAGTTCCATCAGCTTCCAGGTTTCCAGCCCACGTGGGATGTCCGCTTTGCAGAAGAAATAGGTCGCCCATTTCGGGAGAAGCGCCAGCATACGCTCGATGTCCTTGTCATTCACCGTGCCCAGGACAATGAGAAGCTGTTCGTGCGGTGTGCGGCCGAGCATGTCCGCCACGACCTTCAGCCCGTCCGCGTTATGCCCGATGTCCACGATGGTGAGCGGATGCTCCGCGATCGTTTGCCAGCGGCCGGCGAACCCGGTGTTGGCCTGCACGTTGGCCAAGCCTGCCACGATATGCTCTTCGCTGATGGCCCAGCCCTGCTGTTGGAGTTCGCGCAGTGCGGCCAGCGCAGTGCGTGCATTGCGCTGCTGGTGCGGGCCGTGCAGGTCCAATGCGTACGGCAGGGCGGGCTGCTGGTCTGTGAAATGGATCGGTGCACCGACCTCTTCGGCACGCTTCCGGAAAACCTCGGCAACGGCCCCTTCGGCCTCTCCGATCACTACGGGGATACCCAGCTTGATGATGCCTGCTTTCTCCGCTGCGATCTTCTCGAAACTGTCCCCGAGCAGGTCCACATGGTCCCAGCCGATGTTGGTGATGATGCTCACTTCCGGCGTCACCACGTTGGTGCTGTCCAGCCTTCCGCCAAGCCCGCACTCGATCACGGCGATGTCCGTGCGCTCCTCGCGGAACCAGTGTAAAGCCAAGGCCACTCCCCACTCGAAGAATGACGCTTCCACGGGCTCAAAGGCCGTGTGATAGCGCTCTACGAACGCGGTCACGATTTCCTGTGGGATCATCGCCCCGTTGATCCGGAACCGTTCGCGGAAGTCCTTCAGGTGCGGCGAGGTGTGCAGGCCGGTGCGGTAGCCGGCCTCTTGCAGCACGCTGGCGATCATGTTGGCGGTACTGCCTTTTCCGTTGGTGCCGGCCAGATGCACGCATTTCAGGCCCCGCTCCGGATGGGCGGTCAGCTTCATCAATACATGGGTGTTGCTGAGGTCCGCCTTGTAGGCGGCCTTCCCGACCCGTGTGAACATGGGCAGCCGGGCGTGCAGGTACGCCAGCGTCTCCGAGTAGTCCAACTTATTCCAGGATGAAGATGAAGGTCATGTCGCCTTTCTGCTCCGCCGGGCCGTCCGGTTTAGGGCTGAAGGTGCATTGCAGCGCCGCCTTCTTCGCGAGGTTGATGAGCGTCTGGCTGGTGGTGGTGCTGCCGTCAATGTTGAAGGCGGCGTGCGTCACGTGCCCGGTACGGTCCACGAAAATGTCCAAGGCCACTTTGCCGGCCTCCGTGGGCTTCTCGCTGAGGTTGGGGCCGCGCATCAAGCCCCGGCCCGCGAGGCGACCTTCGAAGGCCTTCCCTTTGAAGTTGCCGGAACCGCCATCGCCGGGCGTGGTGCTGGGCGGGCCGCCTCCGTTCTGGGCACTGGAGGAGGAGCTGTTCGGTGTGGAGGAAGGGGAGAAGAGGGAGTTCGGGTCCGGCTTGCGGGGCTGTGGTTTGGCCGGTTCGGGCTTCGGTTTCGGCTTCACCGGCTTGGGCACGGCCACTTCACTCGCTTCATCGGTGGCCACTTCCTCGCTTGTTGTCGGTGTGGGCTCTGCCGGTGTGGGTGGCGGTTGTGAGGTGGCGGGCTGGGCCACGGTGGCACCGCCGGTAAGCCCACCGGCATCCTCGAAAGCCAATTCGATCCCCTCCTCCTGCGGCAAAGGGTCCGGCTGCTGCAGGCCGATGTACAGGAACAGCACCAGCAAAAGGATGTGGAACACGACCGTGAAGATCACGCCCACCCGCTTGTCGTTGGCTTCTTGTTGTATCGTGAGGCTGCTCATTTCTTATCGCCCTTCACCTGTATCGGTCGACCCGGTGGGTCGACGTTACAGGTGCATTCCATTTCCGGCTTGTGCCGCGTTCAGATCTGCGATCATCTGCTCTTTTAGCGTCATCTGCGTTCCATCCTGCTCAACTTGGCTTAGTCGCCAAAATGATCTTCCACTTGTTCCGCTTGCAGATGTCCAGCACGCTCACCGTGATCCCTGTCGGAACGCTTTGGTCCACGTGCAGGATGATCGCCTGGTCACCGGTGGTCTTCGACATCTCGGAGGTCAGTACACTTTCCAGCTGGCTTGGATCGATCAGTTGGTTGTTCACGCTGTAATGCTCTTCCGCATCGATCCGCACCGCCACCTTCGCCTTTTCCTTGGTCTTGTTCGCACTGGTCGGCAGGTCAACCGGCAGCGCGTAAGGGCTTACCATGGTGCTGAGGATCACAAAGAAGATCAGCAACAGGAAGACCAGGTCCGTCATCGAGCTCATGTTGAACCCGGCGTCGATCTTATGTGAGCTGCGTAATCCCATGCGCTATTTGGCGGGTGATTCCAGTACTTCCATGAAGGTGACGGTGGTGGCCTCCATGTTCTGCACCACCTTGTTCACCCGGGCTACGAGGGTGTTGTACGCCACGTAGCCGATGATGCCGATGATGAGACCGGCCACGGTGGTGACCATGGCCTGCATGATGCCGCCGGAAAGCTGCCCGATCTCCACGCCCGCACCACTGATCTTCATGGTGTGGAAGGTGACGATCATACCGATCACCGTGCCGAGGAATCCGATCATCGGCGCCGCCCCGGCGATGGTGGCCAGAATGCTCAAGCCCTTCTCCAACTTGTAAACCTCCAGCTTACCGGCGTTCTCGATGCTCACCTCGATGTCCTTCAGGGGCCGGCCGATGCGGCTGATGCCCTTGTCCAGCATGCGGGCCACCGGGGCGGGATTCTGGGCGCAGAGGTTCTTGGCGGAATCGATCTTGCCATCATGGATGTAGTCCTTGATCTTCTCCATGAAGTCCTTTTCCTCGCGTAGCGCACGCTTGATGGCCAAGCTGCGCTCGATGATGATGTACACGGCGATCAGTGACATCAACGCCAATGGCCCCATGATGTACCAGCCCCCGTTCTGGATCAATTCCCAGACGGAGATGGTCTCCATGACCGGCGCGACCTCCGGTGTCGTCGCGGCCTGTTCCAGCATTTGCCGGGCGGCGTCGGCGTTGTCCTGTACCTGTGCGAGAAGCTCGAAGGGCATGTGTTGTGCTTGGGTTGGTAGATGAACGCGGTAGTGCGTCGGAAATTTTCTCAGGTAAGCTGGGCCAGTGCGATCTCGAAGGCGGTGCTGGTGACAAGGTTCTTGCCACTGTGCTTGGCATGGACTTTCTCCAACGCCTTTCCGATCACTTGGCTCACATCCTCGAAGATGGCTTTGTCGGTGAGTTCCGCACCGTCCTGCGTGCAATAGGCGAAGACGCGCGCCATGCCGCAGTTGGCGATGAAGTCCGGGATCACACTGACCTTCTGATCGGCATGTTCGGCGATGGGGCCGTAAAAGATCTCCAGGTCGGCGAAGGGCACGTTGGCGCCGCTGGCGATCACCTCCAGCCCGGCGGCGCACAGGCAGTCCACCTGCACGCGGGTCACCAAGCGCGAGGCGGCGCAAGGGAGGAAAACTTCCGCACCGCAATCCCAGATCTTCTCGTTCACGGTGTCGAACGGCAGGATGTCCTGCATACGCAATGCGTTGCCGTCCTTTTCCAAAAAGAGTGTTTCCACCGTCTGAGTGCTTAGGCCTTCGGGGGCCACGGTACCGCCGTGCCGGTCTATGATACCGACGATGAGCGCGCCTTCACGGCTCAGGTAGTAGCCCGCTGCGGCCGCCACGTTCCCCCAGCCCTGCACGGCTACGCGTTTGCCTTTCACTCCGCCCCCGTGGATGCGGTAGTGGTGGATCACGCTTTGGGCCACGCCCCAGCCTGTGATCAGGTCCGCCACGGCGAATTTCCCCGGAACGGGGGTGAATTCGGGGTTTTCCACCCGTTTGCTCACACCCGTGCGCAGCTGCCCGAGGATGCGCACTTTGGCGCCTTGGTCCGTTGTGGCATGTCCATTGACCACGCCCTCCTGTGGGTGCCACAGACCGTGGCGCTCGGTGATCGGGATCACTTCGTGAAGCTCGTCCACGTTCATGTCGCCGCCGGTGCCGTAGTAGGCTTTCAGCAGGGGGATCACGGCCTTGAACCAGCGGTCCAACACCTCGCCCTTGCGCGGGTCCATCGGGTCGAAGTTGATACCGCTCTTGGCCCCGCCGATCGCCGGTCCGCTCACGGTGAACTTCACCTCCATGGTCTTCGCCAGGCTCATCACCTCGCGCTTGTCCAAGCCCTTGCGCATGCGCGTGCCACCACCGGCGGCCCCGCCGCGCAGGCTGTTGATCACCACCCAGCCCTTCGCATCGGTGGGACCATCATGCCATTCGAACACTACTTCGGGCTCATGCTCCTCGAACTTCTTCAATGCTTCCCTCATGTGCTCTTCTCAGCTTCCGAAGCCCAAAATTAGCCGGGGCGGACGGGGCGATCGGACCTGTTGGACGGGGTTATCCCTTACCCGGTGTTAATTGGGAAGGTGGACCGCTCCCCCGATGTTGTCCCGGGAAGCGCCGGTAACGCTCGCCAGGGTGTTCACCTCACCCCGGATGCGCATCAGGCCGAGAAAGGCGAAGATCACCGCTTCCTTGTAGTCGATCAGCTCAGCGGAAGGCAGCTCCGGCCTGGCCTTGCCCAGTGCGGCGATCCGCTCGATCAGAAACCTGTTGTGTGCCCCGCCGCCGGTGAAAAGTGCGCTTTCCACCTTGGCCTTGTCCAGTTCCTGGGCGATCAGCAGGGCGATGTGCTCGATCACCGTGCGCAGCCGGTTCTTCAGCGGAAGGTCCGAGACGATCAATGGCTTCAGTTGTTCATCGAACCACTCCCGGCCCAAGGAACGCGGCGGTTCCTGCTTGTAGAAATCCAAGGCGTTCAGCTTTCCGAGCAGCTCCATGTTCACCTCTCCCGTGCGGGCCAAGGCACCATTCGCGTCATAAGCCATGCCGGCCTCGCCCGCCAGCAGGTCCAAGGCTTGGTTGCAGGGGCAGACGTCATAGCCAGTGGTCTGCTTTCCGTGGTGAATGGCGATGTTTGCGATACCGCCCAAATTCACAAAAGCCTTGTGGTCCGGGAAGAGCATGCGCTCACCGAAGGGCACCAGCGGAGCACCTTGCCCGCCCAAGGCCACGTCCATGCTGCGGAAGTCGCAGACGGTGGGAAGACCGGCAAGCGCCGCAATGCGCGCGCCGTCTCCCACCTGTACCGTGAGGCCTTCGCCCGGCTGGTGAAAGATCGTGTGGCCGTGCGATGCGATGAGGTCGGCGGTGGTGCCCGGCAGCAGATCGTGACAAGCATTCCCGATAGCAATGCCGATGTCCCGGTGCAAACGGGCCAATTCCAAACCGCTCGTCCCCGTGGCGTGCAGAAGCCGTTCGTGCATGGCCCCATCGTAAGGAACGGTCACGGCCTTTTCAATGGTGAATGACCACTGCTTTCCATCCTTGGCAAAATGGCACAACGCCAGATCGATCCCGTCCAACGAGCTGCCGCTCATCACGCCGATCACGCGTGCGCTGTTCACGTCTTCCTTCATTCGTGCCTGCCAATGGGGCTGCCGGGGCGAAGGTATCCGCTACATTTGCGGCCATCACATCAATTGTCCGCATTCATGCAAACCACGACCACTTCCGGCTTCGATTTCGAACTCAACGAGGAACAGAAAGCCGTGCGCGATGCCGCCCGTGACTTCGCCCAGAACGTCCTGAAGCCCGGCGTGATCGACCGCGACCGTGAGCAACGCTTCCCCAAGGAAGAGATCAAGCAGCTCGGCGAGCTCGGCTTCTTAGGCATGATGGTGGACCCCAAGTACGGCGGCGGCGGCATGGACGCCATCAGCTACGTGCTGGCTATGGAGGAGATCAGCAAGGTGGACGCCAGCTGTTCCGTGGTGATGAGCGTGAACAACAGCCTCGTATGCTGGGGCCTGGAGGAATTCGCCAATGAGGAGCAAAAGCAGAAGTACCTCGTGCCCTTGGCGAAAGGAGAGGTGATCGGTGCGTTCTGCCTCAGCGAGCCCGAGGCCGGCAGCGATGCCACCAGCCAGCGCACCACCGCCATCGACAAAGGCGACCACTACCTGCTGAACGGCACCAAGAATTGGATCACCAACGGCGGCACCGCCAGCACTTACTTGGTGATGGCACAGACCGATGTCGCCAAAGGCCACAAAGGGATCAACTGCCTCATCGTGGAGAAGGGCATGCCCGGCTTCGTCGTCGGCGCGAAGGAGGACAAGCTCGGCATCCGCGGCAGCGACACCCACACCTTGATGTTCCAGGACGTGAAGGTGCCCAAGGCCAACCGCATCGGTGAGGACGGCTTCGGCTTCAAGTTCGCCATGCGGACCTTGGCCGGTGGCCGCATCGGTATCGCCTCACAGGCCCTTGGCATCGCCAGCGGCGCCTACGAACTGGCCTTGGCCTACAGCAAGGAGCGCAAGGCATTCGGAAAGCCCATCAGCGAGCATCAGGCCATCGCCTTCAAACTGGCCGACATGGCCACGGAGATCGAGGCCGCCCGCCTGCTCTGCCTGAAAGCCGCTTGGCTAAAGGACCAGCACCTGGACTATGACCGCGCCAGCAGCATGGCCAAGCTCTTCGCCAGCGAAGTGGCCATGAAGACCACCGTGGAAGCCGTGCAGGTGCATGGCGGCTATGGCTACGTGAAGGAATACCACGTGGAACGCCTGATGCGCGACGCCAAGATCACCCAGATCTACGAGGGCACCAGCGAGGTGCAGCGGATCGTGATCGGAAGGAGCGTGCTGAAGGAAGGGTAGGTGCCGGAAGTGCGTCTCTTGTCTTATGTTGGTTGTCTTATGTCCTATGCTTGCATCGGGTCAGCGCATGGAACATAAGACATAGGACAGGATTGGGGTTATCTACTCCGCTCGCTCCCGCAAGTCTTCCCGGCCAATCAGACTTTGCGTTCCAGCATGTTCAGCCGGGGCGACTTGTGGGTGAGGTAGATGCTTTCATCGATTCTTATCCGTGAAGTCTTCGGACTTCACACAGAGGAGGGCTGAACACCTCGAAAGGACTCAACAAATGGTCTTCGTTCCAATGTCTACTTCTCTGTAGGTAGTTCTGTGCAGCAGTCTGAAGACTGCCGAATGCTCCTGCGCCTTGGTCGACTACTGAGAACATCCCCACAAGTCGCCCCGACCATTTGAGTCAGGAGCTCACTTTGTCGTTAGGTCGGGAAGACTTGCGGGAGCGAGGGGCACACAGCCGAAGTTTCAACGTCCAGCCACACTTGCAGCAATACCAATGTTGTATGCCGTTACTTGTTAAACGAATAGCTGTATTGAAAGAATAAACAGAACTGTTACAATTGTCGTTATGATTGCTGTCTTCTTTTTAATTTCCATTGAAACATTGAAGAAGTCAGAAATATAGTTTCTCCATAAGAAGAAGACGAAGAGTCCTTTTATAATAATCTGTGTAAAAAACGAAACTGTGTCACCTTGATGATACTGTTGATATTTGAAAAATATATACGACTGGCTAATAAGTGAAATAAGTCCGAACAAAGTGTCTGCAAATAACAATATCCAACCCCAAAGTTTTCTTTTGAACAAGAGATAGAAAATGATTGGCACATAAATAAGCGTCACTATTTGAAAAAATACAAGTGGGTCAAACCGACTTGAAAAGCATGTCCAATAACTTACTGTTTCATTAGAACTGTCAAAGCCATACAATTTGCAATCAATTACGAACTTTACAAATCTTACTAAGTCGCTAATGTTGATGTAAAGTGTCCATAGGTATTGTAAGCCAATTACAAGAAGCAAAATATTTAGCCACTTTTCAGGTTTTACTTCGCTTGTCGGGTTAAGTACAGGTTCAAAAAAATCAGCAGTCTTTTCTTTGTATGAATTGATTTTGTCTGTCTTGCGTTTTGTTTCGGTATCTATTTCATCAAAATAGTTGTCCACTTGCTCTAACTCAGAATGTGTGACTTCTCTTGCACTCAGAATTTGTGTCGCTGCGTCAACCGCTGCAACTTGATATTCAGTTGGTCGCCTAACAATTTTTAGCAAGTCAATGTTAGAGTAATCTTTGTATTTGTCGTGAAAGTCAAAATTCATGAGCTGTCAAATGTAATGGCATACAACGGTTTCGGGCTTTGCGTTGGTGGGCTTTTGAAACCGAAAACTGTCTGCCAGCACCAACGTTTATTAATTGCTCAAATGTTTCTATTCGCACTGTCTGCCCACTAACGCAAAACCCGTGTTATGCGGTCGTTTTTCTTTTGTCGTCAAGGTTTGTAATATTTTACTAGCCATATAAAACTTGTCAAATATAAAAGTCGTTGTGCAATGCCTTGGTAATTTTTCAATAGTCCAAAAGTCGCTGAAAGTCCAATTACAAGAATGAAAAATGAAATATGAATATATTTTAAGTTGTTATCTGTCGTGAAAAATATTTGTGTCAAAATACCAACACTAAATGTCACACCAGCTATTTGAGCGAAGGTCGAGTGAAGTGTCGATTGTGTTGTCGAGTATGTGTCGAGGTCAACGAATGGTTTTGTGCAGAAAATACCTGTCAATGCTACACAAAGTCCGTAAATTAATATTGGTGTTGTCCGCCAAGTAAGACCATTAAGAAAAAGTCCAATAGATAAGGTCAGTCCGAACGCTAAAAAACCAATTTGCATAATTAGTTTCTTTTCATAACCCTGAGCCCCAAGGTCGCTAATTGTGTTTTTTGTCCAGTCGTAATTGTCTGTCGAAAAAACGTGAGCCACTAAAATGAACACTACAAAAAGTAATGTCGAAATAATGTTATAGTTTGATTTTAAAATGTCCACTTTCTTGTCGTTTAGTTGTCTGTTCTAAAATGCCGCATAACGTTCCAAGGGTTTGCGATGGCGGGGGTTTTTAGCACCAAATTTAATACGAAGCACTACACTTGCACCCAGCACAAAATTGTCTGCGAGGCACGTCACCCCCGCTATTGCAAACCCTTTGTTAGCGGTAGTTGTTCTCATTTCTTTGTCAGTTTTACCCAAGTCAAACAGTCGATAATTTTGTCTGGAACGTTTGCACTGTCAGTCTCAATTTTACTTGCCCAATAAAGTTCTTTCTTAGGCGTAAAGAACAAATGTTCAATAGAAACATTGTCAGTCGAAATTGAATACGGTCTGAATAGATTGTCTAAGTCAGTCCCTAATTTTGATTTTACAAGAAACTGTCCAACCGTTGTATAGTCGTCAAGTTTGTTACTTGTCCCGAAGGTTTGTCTATACTGATTTGTAATGTCAACAGCAAGGTCGCCACTTAAAATAAGTCGCCCAAAAGTGATTGAGGTTAGTGAGTCAAAGTTATAGTCTTTAGCTGCTTTGGGAACTATTAATTTTAGTTCGTCCATACGCTGTCTGTAAGTCATTGTCCCTTTTTCAAAACGAACACTCATTCCTACAGTCCCGCCTTCTGTTTCTTTTAACTTATAGAAAATGCAAGTAAAGTCTGAAGTGTCTTTGCCGACAACTACAAAATAACCAGTCGCCTTTTGTCTATAAGCAGAGCCAGCGATTTCGTCTGTAATGGTCTTGCTACCAATTACAGTATCATTTGTTTGAAAAGTTTTTTCAGTCGTCACGGTGGAATTGACTTGTCCACTGTCAGAGCAAGCAGTCAGAAGAAGTAGCAAAAGTCCGATGTTAATTAAGTGTCTCATGTGTGTCGTTACAATTACCGCTAACGGACCGGGGGTTTGCAATGGTGGGAGTTTTAGCACAAAACTTCATGTGGAGAACTGAACTTCCACTTTGCTCAAATGTGTCTGCGGAGCACGGAACCCCCGCTATCGAAAACCCCTTGTTTATGGGCAGCCAAGCTACTTGTCCGAAGTCATATTGTGTCAAAATAATGTGTCATTGTTGTTGGTAGCCAAGTCGTATTAGTTCTGCTTTTATGTCCGCCTCTGTTTTAAATTTTGCTTTCTTACTTGTCCCGTCACTCCAACTACATTCACAACCACCGTCCAGTTTTTCGCTAATGTCTTTTAGAAATTTTGCATTAAACCGTCCGTTTGCAGTTGAATGCTCATATACAAAAGTCCCGTAGAGTGTCCCGTCAACCTCATAATGTCGCTGTTCCCAAGATGCAACAATAATTAGTTCTGTTGCCAGTCCGGTGTTAGCATTAGCAAAAAACGCTGCTTCAATAGTCGGGTCGCCACCTTCAGTGTCAATTGTGCCAATGGGGTCTTTGCTATAACGATAGTTGCTAAGTTCAAAATAAATTGTCGCAACAATGCGATGATAGGTTTGTTGGTCGTCTGATAATTTATAAATCTGGTCGTAGAACGCGAGTATAACAGGAAAAGCGTTCCACTTTGTCTCTACGACTTTGTAAGTCAAAATAGAACTGTCGGGTTTAAACCTTGTCGCAAATTGAACTGCGGTTTCACCCTTCTGGCGTTGCACAGTTTGTCCAAACGAAAAAGTCGTCCAAAGAAGTAGTGTCGCTATGTAAATACAGTGTCTCATTTTATTTGCCTATGACGGTTTGCGGGTTTAAGAAGTTGGCGATTTCGAAGCACAAAACTGTCTGCCACTACAAAACTTGATACGAAGCACAAAGCTTCATTTAACCACTGAACCGCCAATTTCTTGTAGGTTCTGTTATAGGCTGCTCTTTTTGTCAAGTTAATAGTCAAATTTAAATGCGTAATACAGTGATAAAACTTTGTCATTTTTGTCGTATTCTTTAGTAGCAATGTAAATCGTGTTTTTGTCAGCCCAAAATATTGCGTTCTTAATTTCCTCGTTAATGTCAATAGAATTAAAGTCAAATGTAAAAATAGACCACACACCATTTTTTGAAGATTTACAAATTTCAATTTGAAGGTAATTGTCGCAATCACCTCTTTCCAAACCAACCCAAAGTCCGTCTTTTGACATTATGCCATAGTCGCCTCTAAATCTTTGATGTCCCGATGCCATTTCGTTTGTGCTCGCATATACAAAACTTGCTTTTGCGTAATGATAGTCTAATATTTCAAACAAATACAAGTCAAACGAAGGATAATAAGCTTTAAAGGAAGTAAGGCATCTTGGCGATTTACACAATTCGTGGCCCGCAAGTTCTTTTTCGCTGTCATTGTAAGTCTTTTCAATAGATGCAAATGCTTTTTCAAGTTTTGATGTGTCGACAATGCCAGTTAAGAAAGGTGCGTTGTAATTGTTTTTAAACTCTTTTTGAAATTCGTCTGCTGTAATAGGTGTAAAAGTGAAAAATCGTCTTGCTTGAGTGTTTATAGTGTCTACTCGGGTTGTCGGAATGCTTGTCAAATTGTTATTGTTGCAACTTGTCAAAAGTGAAGTTGCAACAAATGTCAAAGTCATTTGAAGTATTAGTGTCAATATGGAAGTTGTCTTGTTCACTGTGTGTTTTTAGAGTTGCCATAACGTTTTTGGGCTTGGCGAAGGTGGGGATTAAAAAGTACCAAAGTTCAAATTTAGCACAAAAGCTAATAGAAAGTACAAATGTTCAATTTAGCACTTCAGCCCCACTTTTGCCAAACCCATGTTAGCGGTTCGTTGTTTTTTAGTTATGATTTTCCTTTCCAATATGGTGCTATTATTTTTCCTTCTTTATGGCTCAAAATCAATAGAATTATTGTCACAATGAAACAAAAAACTGTTGCTTGAATTGAACCTTCTGGTCCAAATTGTCCACCTGTAAACCATTCTGCTCCTTCTATTTTAGAAGTAATTAATGTTTTTGAAATTGAATTACCGGAAACATTTGCTCCGAATATTGCAGATTGTGTAAAATTCCAAGCAAAGTGAATTGCAATTGGAAACCATAAATTTCTGGAATAAATATAGGCAGATGCTAATAAAAGTCCTGCTTGTATTGCAAGTCCAAGTGCAGCTGTTAATGAACTATTAGGGTTTCCAAGGTGCATTGCTCCAAATAAAATTGCGGATATAAATAATGCAAAATAACTTCCTAATTTCTCTTCTGTTATTCTAAATACTATACCTCTCATTAAAATTTCTTCGAAAATTGCAGAAGTAAAAGCCATTGCAAATGGTGGGACTAAAAAAGAATTGGGTTTATTGAAACAATTGAATAACCACCTTTTAAATAACTAACAAGTATTGTCAATCATTGTAGTAAAACACCTAAAATAATTCCTATTGTCACACTTTTGAAAAGTCCATTTTTTGACAATTCTTTTAATTTCTCTTTTTTTCGTAAAATTTATATAATGTTACATACGAAACTAATGCAAGAATTGCAACCACTATTCCATTTATTAAGTTTTTTATATCCTTATCTAATTCCGTTAAGTTTAACAGTTTACCTACTAATAATTGTCCTACGCTAACAATTACACCACAGACAATAAGTCCAATGATTATTTTAGTTAGTGGGAAATAAAAATTTTTGTCCAATGCTTTTTTTGTCCATTTCTATTTTTGTTTAAGATTTCTATTTTCTACGGTGTCGTTTACAATGACCGCTAACTAGTGGGTAGACGCTATATGTGGTTTATTTCACCATCAGTTTGTGAGGGGGAGTGTTGTCTATCTCACTATTGGGGAGGGTAAAGCAACATAGACCCCTCACAGGTCCAAGTTGTCCAAAGGGCTTCGGATCTTGCCAATGGCCTTGGTGCTAACATGCGTGTAGATCTCGGTGGTTTTACTTGAACTGTGCCCTAAGAGCGTTTGAATATAGCGTAGGTCCGTTCCATTCTCCAAAAGGTGTGTCGCAAAGGAGTGGCGGAGGGTGTGGACCGTGGCCGGAGCGGTGATGCCTGCCTTCTTCAACGCCCGCCTGAAGACCATTTGCACGCTCGTGGCCGAATACATGCCGCCATCCGGACTTTCGAACAGGAAGGTGCTTGGTGTGTAGGCTTCGAGATATTGGGTCAGTTGGGTAAGTATCCTGTCGCTCAGCAGTGATACACGGTCCTTGCCGCCTTTACCTCCGCGGATAAGCACTTGCTTGCGTTCGGGGATGATGTCCGTCCGCTCCAAAGCCAGCAACTCACCCAGCCGGAGACCGGCCGAGTAGATCAACATCAGGATGCAGCGGTGCTTGAGGTTGTCCACAGCCTTCAGCAGTGCGGCCACCTCTTCTTCGCTCAGCACGCTGGGCAATTTGCGTTCGCGACGTGGACGCTCAATGAACTTCACGCGTTGCGCATCGCCGAGCACATCCTTATAGTAATACCGCACGGCGTTCACCACCTGGTTCAAAGTGCTGTTGCTCACCTTGCGTTCAGAGGCCATGTAATACTGGTAGCGCTCGATGTCCACGGTACGGATGTCGTTGGGATGCTTGTCCGAAAAATGCACGAAGAGGTTCTTGGTCGCGCTCAGGTAGGTCTTGATGGTTTGGGGGCTGTACCGGGCGATCTCCAATTTTTGCTGCATGCGTTGCAGCGCTTCCGTTTGGGTGGCCTTCAACGGCACCTCAGGTGTTCGTGGCACTTTGCTGGCCGGAGCGCCAGCGATCTGTTTTCCTGAAGTTCGATGCGTGCTTTCCTTCTTCGTGAACAGCGCATCCGCATTGACCCATGCCGATCCTTTGTACGCTGCGAAAATGGCCTTCATGCTCGTGCTGCCATTTTCTACATGCCAGCACTTCTGGTTCTGGCTCCATTGGCCACCGATCGTCTTGGCGATGGCGATCAACTCGAGATCATATGGAAAACGTAAGGCGATCCGGCGCTGACCGTTGTGGTCCAGCGCTTCCAGGGTCACGGTCTTCCGTTCGACGACCTTTTCGTCAGGCATGATGCACACAAGATAAACAGGGCAATTCATCTTGTTAGCTCATGTTCCCGAGGCGGAGACCTGTGCGAGAAAAATTTTAGCATGCACTCTACGGGCTGCCGAAAGGCCCGCGGTGGAAACAAAGTCGCAGAACCCGTAAAGGCCCGCTATGTGTCACTTATCAAGGGGTTACGGACCTGAAGTTGAGGAAAACGGCCAAAATCGCGATCTGCCGACCAGAGTTCTTGAACCCCGTGGCAAATACACAAGGCGGCTATCCGCGCGTCATGCACCATGGGGCCTACAATGCGCGCCTTGGTAAGCAGGTCGCGTAGAGTTGGCCAGTACAGATCGTTTTCCCCGATCAATTGGAGTGTTGGCGAAGCCGTCCAAGCATCCAACTGGGCTACGGAACGGTCAAGGTCCGTTGGTGGCGTATAGATGCGAGGATGGGTGACTATGCCATGGAATTCGTGCAAACAGGGCCACGGAATAGCCCAAGGTGAGCGGCCTTCAGCTAGCCCGATCAACACACGGAAAGCAATTTTGTGGAATGGGGAATCCCTGCGATGTGCGTAAACGAGCAGGTTGGTATCGACCGCGATCATGCACCCCGGCCGTTGTAAAGTGCATCGCGAAGCTGCTCCCAGGATGCATCCCTGTATTCGGGAGATAGTCCTTTACCCGCCACACTGGCATCGCGCAGTTTGAATGTGGCCGTATCCTTTTTTTCCGCGAGCTTAAGCCGTAAGCCCTGTTCGATCAACGCCTTCAATGTGGTCTTGTGGGCACGTGCATATCGCTTTGCCCTGTCGAAAAGGGCTTCCGGAAGTTCAATGGTCGTTTTCATCGGCACGCGAGTTGGATATGGGTACCAATATAAGAAAATAGGGGTATATGGGTTTAAGATGGTTCCAAAACAGGGTCTCGAAGACGATGACCCTGTGGGAACCCCTGAAAAGTGGATCAGGTCATCACTGATCATAACGATCAGCGTACCTCCCGCTAACCTCGCGCTCACAACACCCCGACCACTTCTTCCAGTTTCACGCCTCTTGATCCTTTCACCAAGATCAACAGGTCTTTGGGGTGGGCGGCTTTCAAAGCCTCCACGGCGGCGGCGGCATTCGCAAAGCGGCGCACGGGCACTTCCGGTGCGGCCTTCATGAATTCTTCGCCAACGAGGATGGCGTCCAGTCCGAGCGTTTTTACGAGGTTGACGATGGCCTCGTGCTCTGTTAGGCTTGTCTCGCCGAGCTCCCGCATGTCCCCGAGGATGACGAGCTTTTTGCGGTCGCTGCGCAGGCCCTTAAAATTCTCCAAGGCCGCGGCCATGCTGGTGGGGTTGGCGTTATAGGCATCCAGCACCAGTTCATTGCGGCCGGTGTCTTTCAGTTGGGAGCGGCTGTTGGCGGGCACGTATTCGTCAATGGCGTTGATGATCAGGTCATCGAGCACATCGAAATGGCGACCGATGCAGACGGCAGCGAGCGCATTGTGGAGGTTGTAGTTCCCCACGAGCTGTGTTTCGCCGTGCCAACGGCCGTCGCGTTGGGCATCCTCGAACATGAAATGCAGGTAGTGGTTTTCGCCCTCTTCCGCAGCTCCGCGCACGTCACAATGTGGCCCTACGCCGTATGTCACGCGGTCCAGTCCTTCGCTTTCGGCCATCAGCAGCGGGTCGTCGCCGTTCACGAAGGCGATGCCGCCGTGGGTGCGGAGCCAGTTGTAGAGCTCGGTCTTGGTGCGCACCACGCCTTCAAGGCTGCCGAAACCTTCCAGATGGGCTTTGCCGATGTTGGTGATGAGGCCGTGCGTGGGCTCGGCAATGGTGCAGAGCTCAGCGATGTCGCCGCGCTTGCTGGCGCCCATCTCGATTATGGCGATCCGGTGCTCCGGCTTCAATTTCAGCAGGGTGAGCGGCACCCCGATGTGGTTGTTGAGGTTGCCCTCGGTGGCCAAGGTTGAACGGTCCGGATCCAGCACAGCATGCAGCAATTCCTTGGTGGTGGTCTTGCCGTTGGTTCCGGTGATGGCGATCACGGGGATGTCCAGCGCGCGGCGGTGCTCCAGGGCGAGATCCTGCAGGGCCTTCAGCACGTCAGGCACCAGGACGTAGCGCGCGTCCACGGCCACGGCGGGGTCGTCCACCACGGCATGGGAGCAGCCGCCTTCCAGAGCTTTTGAGGCAAAGGCATTGGCGTTGAAGTTCGGTCCGCTCAGGGCAAAGAAGATGCTGCCGGAAAGGAGCTTGCGGGTATCCGTGCAGACCCCGGTGGAGGCGAGGAAGAGGGTGTGGAGTGAGGACATGGGTGACGATCGGAAGATTGGCCGCGGACCTGCCTGCCGGCAGGCAGGGCGCGGAGGCGCAGAGAACTCTAATTGCTGATCGGTGATCTGACGGCTGCCGACCGCATTTGCTGACAACTTCTTGCAACAGTATGGCGCGGCAACGCCTGACAACTGACAACGAACAACTGACAACTGAACACCCCAAAGAAAAGGCCCCGCCAGCATTCAAGCTGCGGGGCCTTTCGGAAGTTGGTCAAAAACTACTTGCTCAGCTTGCTCCGGCGCTTGTCGTCGCCTAAGCCCACGGGGCTGCCCACGCGGGTCATCGCGCAACGGAAGCCGATGGTGGCGGTGCTTTGGCGCTCATCGAGGTAGCGGCGCGTGCCGGGGTTGGCCCAGTAGATGCGGTCCGCCCAGCTGGCACCTTTGTACACACGGGAGTGGTCGTTGATCAGCGTGGTCTTGCCCCAATCATACATGGGGTTCCCCTCATGCTCCACGTCCTCGTAATAGATGCTGCTCTCCAAGTCGCCGTCCACGTAATCAATGTTGTCCGACTCACGGTAGTTGCGCCGGTCGATGTTCTCTTCCACCGTCACTCTGCGCTCCTTCACCTCACCAGGTTGGCTCTCCTGGTATTCGCTCAGGCCGGCGAGCAGTTTGGGGCAGATCTCCAGGTCCTGCGCCTTGATCATGTCCACCATGTCCTGCACGAGCTGGTTGGCGGGATCCGACTTACGCTGGTTGTAGAGGTCCGCCGCCTGTTCGATCTTCACCATCAGGTCGTCGATCAGCTTGGCCTCCTCCTCGGATGCGCGCCCCTGCATCTTGGTCTGGAACTCGGTGAGCCAATATTTCACACCGCTGATGTCGTAGATCACCTTGTCGTATTTGTCGGCGATGGCCCCGTCACTGTTGAGCACCTTGGTCTTGAAAACGTTGCCACGGAAAGGCTGCAGGCCGTCCGCGTCCTCGAAGCTCAGGGGGCGGTACACGTCCATGGTCCATTCGCTCACGTTGCCGGCCATGTTATAGAGGCCGTAGTCGTTCGGCCAGTAGCTGAACACGGGCGCGGTAATGTCCGCATTGTCGTTGAGGCTGCTGGCTACGCCCATGTAGTCACCCTTGCCACGCATGAAGTTGCCGCGGAAGTCGCCGAAGAAGGTGCCGCCCTTCTTGCGGTTATCGTAACGGACAAAGTGGCCGTTCCATGGATAGACGCGGCGTTCCACGATCCGTTCGTCCACGGTGTTGCCCACCAGGCCATAGGCCGCGAACTCCCATTCAGCCTCGGTCGGGAGCCTGTAACGGGGCAGTACGATGCCGTCCTCCATGCGCACGTTACGTGTGTCGACGTTGGGGTTGAAGTCCTGCACGCCGTCCACTTTCTTGCCGCTCTCGTACTGTCCGGCCAAGTAGCTGTCCGTGGTGAAGTGGTCCTCGTTGATCTGGTTGGGATAGTGCTCGAAGAGGCCTTCGCGGATCAGGATCGCCTCATTGACGCGGTCGCCGCGCCAAGCGCAATAATCGCTCGCTTGCAGCCAGTTCACGCCTACCACCGGATAATCGCGGTAGGCCGGATGGCGCAGGTAGTATTCCACCTTGGGCTCCATAAAGGCGAGCTTGCTGCGCCACACCAAGGTGTCAGGCAGCGCCTTCTTGTAGATCTCGGGATAGTCGGCACCGTACACGCGGCTCAACCAGTAGAGGTATTCGCACCAGTGCAGGTTGGTCACCTCGGTCTCGTCGATATAGAAGGAGGACACGGTGACGGTACGGGGGATGTTGTTCCAGTCGTGGGTGAGCTCGTCCACCACACGGCCCATGGTGAATTGTCCGCCCTCCACCAAGACCAGTCCGGGGCCGGTCTCCTGATCCTCGAAAGGAGCCTTTTCAAAGCCGCCGTTCTTCGAGTCGTTGTAATTCCAGCCCGTGGAGGTGCTCTGTTCAAACCGGCAGCTGCTGAGCAGGATGGCGGTGCAGGCGAGCAGGCCTATGTTCCGTGACAGGTTCATGGTCTTCATGTGTTCGTGCAGGTTCCTTGGCTTAGAACGTGGGGCAGGGCACTGTGCGTACCCGGCGACGTTTCTTCTTGCAGTCGAATTGCAGGGTCAAGCTGACCTCGTGCGAACCCGCGGTGGCGGTGGTGAGCTTGCTTGTGGTGACATCGTAGCTGTAGCCGAACTTGAGGTGGTCGGTGTGGAAGCCGATGAGGGCGATGAAGGCGTCGCGGGAGCGGTACCAAACACCGGCCATGATCGGGCCGTGGTCCACGTAGAGGCCCAAGTTCAATTGACGGAACGCGGCTTGTTGCTGGTATAGTATGCTCGGCGAAAGCTTGGTCTTGGGCGCGCCGTACTTGCCCCGCACCCCCAAGGGGATGGCAGCGCCGGCATGGGCCGTGATCTTCATGGGCATCTTGCTCGTTCCAACGATCAGCGACTCGTTCGGTTCGGTAAGGTGATGGGCCGCGATCCCCACGAAGAAGACATCGGTGTAGCCCAAGAACCCGGCGGAGAAATCGGCATTGCCGACGCTACCGCCCCGGGGCACGTCGTTGGTGGCGTAGACGAAGCCGCGGTGCGGGTCGATCATATCCCCGAAAGTGAGCTTGTTCCAGTCCAGCGACTTCTGGAAGTAGGTCGCTTGGAATCCAGCCTTGATGGAAAATTTGCGGCTGACGGCCTGTGTGTAGGAATAAATGCCGCTGACCGTTGTGGTGTTCAGGGTGCCCTTGCCCGCTTGGTCGCTGGTCACCAAGAGGCCCAGACCGCCCATGATGCCACGCACGTCCTGGTCATAACTAGCGCTGGTGGTGACGAAGGTGCCACTGAGCGCCGGCCATTGGTTCCTGTAGTTCAACACCACGCGTGGACAACGGGCCGTGCCTGCGAACGCCGGGTTCAGGTACAGGGGATTCGCATAGAACTGAGTGAACTGGGGGTCCTGCGCAAGCGCGGCCAATGCCCCAAAGAGACTCAGTGCAAGCCCGAGGGCGACACTTCTGCCGGTCCATATTCTCATGCTACACGATCGTTCTATGTCTTTTAAGACCGCCAAGTATACGTAGCGCGCGGCACTTCGTTGTTATTGCCCTCGCAATAAGAACGCGTGAAGGTCGTTCACGGAATGTTCATGACGGGGCGGGCCGAAGTTATACTTTCGCTCCGATCCTGTTGAAAACCGTCCATTTCCCCAGCATGCGCGCCTTCCTCGGCCCCCTCCTCATCCTCGTATCCACAGCTGTTTCAGCCCAACAGGCGGGTTCACTGCTGAAGACCCCGGCACCCGCCACCCCGACAAGGACATTAACCTCCCTTGCTCCGGCACCGGCCGAAAAAGCAGTCCCGGGCCTTCCGTCCTGGTGGGACAAGGCGATCTTTGATGGAGGCCGAAGTGCACTGCCCCTTATCCATGAGCGCAGGGTCCTTTCCATGGGGACCACCGGCTTCACAGCCTACTTGACAGAGCCGGAGTGGAAACCAATGACCGCCGATGAAGTGGCCGCCTTGCCCGGACTTGGGCAGCCCGGCTCCGAACCCGTGCTCCATACCACCCTCCGTAGCTCGCGCAAACAACCCAATGCCTTGGTGGATATCGAGCCGTACCGCCGTAACGCAGCGACCGGGCAGATCGAAAGGCTCGCATCCTACCGGCTTTCCATCGTGGAGGACCATACCCCGCGAGGCGGTCAGCGGGCGAACATCTATCCGGACCATTCCAAGCTGGCCAACGGTGATTGGTACCGGTTCACCGTGCCGACCACGGGTGTTTATGAGCTTTCCTATCAGTTTCTGCAGCAACTGGGGGTGGACCTCGGCAACCTGACATCCGACGCCATCAATGTCTACGGCAACCATGCGGGCCTTTTGCCGTTCACCAACTTGCCCCATCTGCCCACGGACCTGCTGCTCAATGCCATCCGCGTGGATGATGGTGGGGACGGGACTTTTGGACCGGGGGACCGCATCCTGTTTTTCGCCTCCGGGGCCACGCGTTGGGAGCGGAGCGCAGATGGTCGGCTTTTCAACCATGTGAAGAATGTGTACACCGATTCATCCAGCTACTTCATCGGTATCGGGACGGACCCGCCCAAGCGTATCTCGAACGCGGTGCTGAGCGATGGCCCCGCCACGGACCAGGCCACGGCGTTCAATGACCGGCAGATGATCGACAACGATGGGGTTAACCTGATCAAGTCCGGCCGCATCATGTTCAGCGAGATCTACGATCAGGTGACCACCTACAACTACAACTTCACCATGCCGAATCTCCGTTCCACGGACACAACGTGGTTGAAGGTGAATCTGCTGGGACGGTCCATCGGTGGGGCCAGTTCATTCAATGTGCAGGCCGCAGGCACTGCCCGCAACATCAATATCCTCTCGGTGGGCACCAGCGAGACCTCCCCATTTGGAAACTATGTGAGCACGCTATGGGGTGTAACGGCGTCCGGCAACAGCCTTCCCATTTCCGTCACCTACAACAAGTACGACCCGATCACCTCCATTGGCTACATGGACTACATCGAGGTGAACGCCCGGCGTGACCTGCGGATGACCGGCGATCAGTTGGCCTTCCGTGACCTGAACACGGTAGGACCGGGCCGCATCGCGAACTTCACGTTGGACCAGGCCGGTGCCGTGCAACATATCTGGGAGGTGTCCGACCCTACGGACGTGCGCGAGGTGCAGGCCGCGGTGAACAACGGGCAGATCAGCTACATGGTGGCCACGGACAGCCTCCGCGAATTCATCGCCTTCAAGGGGACCGGCCTGTTGCAGCCTGTGGCCATCGGGAGGATCGCCGCGCAAGACCTTCATGGCACCCCGATCCCGACGGACCTGGTGATCGTGTGCCCGCCCCAATTCTTAGGCGAGGCCGGTCGCTTGGCCCAGCGCCGCACGGAAGAAGGTCTTTCCGTGGTGATGGTGACGCCACAGCAGGTGTTCAATGAGTTCTCCTCCGGACAACGCGACGGCACGGCCATCAAACGGTACATGAAGATGCTCTACGACCGGGCCGGCACGGATCCTTCCTTAATGCCCCGGTACTTGCTGCTCTTCGGGGATGGATCGTACAACAACCTCTCGCTGGCCCCAAGCAATCAGAACTGGATCCCCACCTTTGAGAGCTATGATTCGTGGTCGTTGAACAAATCGTACACCACGGACGACTATTTCGTGATCCTGGACGACGATGAGGGGGAGGAGCAGAACGACTTGATCGACATGGGCGTGGGCCGTTTGCCGGTGAGCAGCGTGAACCAGGCCCAGGCGGCGGTGAACAAACTGCTGAACTACGACAAGCTGACCCTTTCCAACGCAGGGGGCAGCAGTTGCACGACAGGTGGGGACGGAGGTGCAGTGGATTGGCGCAATTCGGTCCTCTTTTGTGCCGATGACCAGAGCGGTGCTAGCTTCGAAGGACAAGTCCACATGCTCAACAGCGACGCTTTGGCCATGCGCGTGGAAGCGGAGTCCCCATGCCTGAACGTCAACAAGATCTACCTTGACGCTTATGTGCAGTACAGCACACCCGGCGGCCAGCGTTATCCGGACGCGGACAAGGAGCTGCGCGACAGGGTGCAGAAGGGCACCCTGCTGGTGAACTATGTGGGCCACGGAGGGGAAGTGGGCTGGGCCCATGAGCGCTTTTTGGACAATGGCACGATCTTGGGCTGGACCAACCTGGAGCGGCTGCCTTTGTTCATGACCGCCACCTGCGAATTCAGCCGGTGGGACGACCCGATCCGCACTTCAGCGGGGGAGAATGTGTTCCTGAACCCCAATGGTGGCGGGATCGGTCTGATGACCACGACCCGTTTGGCCTACAGTAGCCAGAATCAGCTGATATCCAACGACTTTTATGATTATGTGTTCAAGCCCACGGACGAGCAGGGCCGGGACCAACGCTTGGGCGACATCTACCGACGGACCAAGGTGGATGCCACGCCCGCAGGGAACTCCGGGACGCCCAACCACAGAAATTTCAGCTTGCTGGGCGACCCTTCGATGCGATTGGCCATGGCGCGCAATGCAGCCGTCATCACGGCCATCACCGACACGTTGGGCAACCCGATGGACACCATCAAGGCCCTCTCCACGGTGCGGATCAGTGGCACCGTGAACGGCCAGGATGGGCAGGTGCTCGCGGATTTCAACGGCACGGTGGTGCCCACGGTGTACGATAAGAAGACCGCCGTTGCCACTTTGGTCAACGATCCCGGCCTCAACGCATCGCCCTTCCTCTTCAAGGTGCGCAAGAACATCATCTATCGCGGCCGCGCCACGGTCACCAACGGCCAGTTCAACTTCACCTTCGTCGTGCCCAAGGATATCGACTACCGGGTGGATTCGGGGCGTGTGTCCGTCTATTGTGAAGGCCTCACCACCAACGCCTGCGGCTTTACGAACGACCCTCTGGTGGGCGGCACCGACAACACCGCACTTGCGGACGCCTTGGGGCCCGACATTCAACTGTACATGAACGATGAGAGCTTCGTCCCCGGGGGCATCACTAATGAGACCCCGTTGCTTTACGCGAAATTGTTCGATAATAGCGGCATCAATACCTTGGGCAGCAGCATCGGCCATGACCTGATCGCCACATTGGACGCCAACACCCAGAACACCATTGTGCTGAACGACTGGTACGAAGCGGACAAGGACACGTACAGAAGCGGACAGGTGCGCTACAAGTTGAGCGACCTTTCCGAGGGCCGCCACACCTTGGACCTCAAGGCATGGGACGTGTATAACAACAGCAGCCAAAAGAGCACTGAATTCGTCGTGGCCCCGACAGCGGAGCTGGCATTGGCCCATGTGCTGAACTATCCCAACCCCTTTACCACGCACACGGAGTTCTATTTTGAGCATAACAGGCCCTGCACGGTCTTGGACTGCCAGGTGCAGGTGTTCACTGTTTCCGGCCGATTGGTCAAGACCCTCAACCGCCGCTTGGACTGCGATGGTTTCCGAAGCGAACCGTTGGCCTGGAACGGCTTGGACGACAACGGCGACAAGATCGGCCGGGGCGTGTATGTCTACCGCCTGAGCATTACCACGCCCACCGGCGAGAACGCCGATAAGATCGAGAAGCTCGTGATCCTGAGGTAGGGGAGCGGGGTTGTTCTGGCCGGGAATGAAAAATGAAAAATTCAGAATGTGGAATGGAGACCCTCCAAGGGTAACCCGCAACGCGCCAACCCGTACCCCGCCTGCCCAACACAATAACCCCCGGCAACCCGCGTATATTTGCCGCCCTTTAGCCGAACGAACCAGACGATGACCTTCCCTTCCCGCGTTGCCGCCTTTTGTTGCGTCGTTGCCTTTGGACACGGTGTCATTGCTCAGGTCGCAACCCCCTGCATCAGTGAACTAAGTGGACAGGAATGTGGCGAACGGCTGAATACGATCACCACCGCCGTGCCCTTTTTGATGATCGGCCCGGATTCACGTTCCGGAGGCATGGGCGATGCCGGGGTGGCATTGCCTCCCGATGCGAACGCACTGCACTGGAATCCCAGCAAGCTGGCCTTCGCCGAGAACGAGGGTGAATTCCGCATTTCCGTTTCGCCCTGGTTGAGGAACTTGGTGCCGGATATGAGCTTGGCCTATCTGGCGGGATACAAAAAATTGAACAAGCGCAGTGCATTGGGCGGTTCATTGCGGTACTTCAATTTGGGCAGCATCACGTTCACGGACATCAACGGCGGCGTCATCCGCGACTTCAAACCTGCGGAGTTCGCCGTGGACGTATCCTTCGCACAGCAGTTCAGCGAGCAGCTCGCCGGAGGTATCAGCCTGCGGTACATTAACAGCAACCTCACCGGAGGGCTGAACGTCAGCGGCGCCAACACCAAGGCCGGACAGGCCGTGGCAGCGGACATATCCTTCTTCTACCGCAACGATCGGATGCTCATAGCCAAAAAGGACGCCACCTTCGCCTTTGGACTGGACATCTCCAACATCGGCAACAAGATGTCCTACAGCGAAACCTCCCGCACGGACTTCCTGCCGATCAACCTGCGCTTGGGCCCCGCGCTCACCGTGGACATCGACTCCTACAACACGATCACCTTCAACGCGGACATCAACAAGCTGCTGGTGCCCACTCCGCCTGTGTACAAGACCGAGCCGGATGATGACGGCGTGGCGGTACCCGTGGTGGACGATGACGGGAACTATGTGGTGTTCAGCGGTGAGGACCCGAACCGGGGCGTCGCCTCGGGCATTTTCGGTTCCTTCAGCGATGCACCGGGTAATGTATACTACGACGGCCAAGGTGTGCAGCACGTGGAATCCGGTAGCAAGCTCAAGGAGGAATTGCGTGAGATCTATTTCGGTGGTGGTCTGGAATACTGGTATGCCAAGCAGTTCGCGTTCCGCACGGGCTACTTCTGGGAAGCGGCCACGAAAGGCAACCGCAAGTATTTCACCATGGGCCTCGGCGTGAATTACAGCATCTTCTCACTTGATTTCAGCTACCTCATCGCCAACACGCAGCAGAGCCCTTTGGCCAACACGCTGCGCTTCACGCTCGGCTTCAACTTCGACGGCAAGGCCAAGAAGAAAGCGGACGCGGCTGAATGAGGGTCCGCACCGGCTTCGGATACGATTCCCACCGCTTGGTGGAGGGACGCCCCTTCATGCTCGGCGGCATAGCGATACCCCACGATAAGGGCGGGCTGGGCCACAGCGATGCCGATGTGCTTCTCCACGCCATCTGTGATGCGCTTCTGGGCGCTGTGGCGCTGGGGGACATCGGCCTGCACTTCCCGGACACCGACGCGGCCTGGAAGGATGCCGACAGCAGGAAACTGCTTGCGCACGTGGTGAAGCTGCTCCGCGAAAAAGGCTGGACCGTGGGCAACATGGATTGCACGGTGGTGCTGGAAAAACCCAAGTTGCGGCCCCATGTGGACGCCATGCGCGCCGCGATCGCCGAGCTGTTGGGCACTGATCAGGATGCCGTGTCCGTCAAGGCCAGCACGAACGAGAAGATGGGATTTGTGGGCCGGGAGGAAGGGGTGTGCGCCTACGCGATCGTTCTAGTGGAAAAGCACTAGTAGGCTAACCCGTAAGTTGGTGAACTAAGGCTTTGCCTCAATTTCTTCCTTATGCAAGGCGGAACATGTACGGCGTAGCCGTAGCAACGGCGAAATGTTCCAACGCCGCAGAAGGGAGAAGGGAGGTGAAGACAGTTCAGGAGCTTACGGGTTGGTACACTAGTCGTCGTTGTCGTCCCGGATAGGTTCCCGATAATTCTCGTGCCCCTGCTCGTCCTCAAAGTAGAACACGCGTAATTGGGCGGTGTCTCGCAGCAGGTCGATCCGGCCCACTTCCACGCGGCTCACACGGATACCCAGACGCTCCTGCAGGTCCGTGAACAATGCCTGCTTGTTCACCGGTTTGATCAATTCGATCCGCTCATAGATCAAGATGCGCATGGCTTCGTGCCGGGTGAGCCATACCTGTTCCAGCACATACACCAAGGTGAGCACCATCGCGTTGGTGAAGAGCAGTTCCGCAAGGCTGATCTTTTTGCCGGCCAAGGCGTTGATCACGGCCAGGCAGATTGCGGTGAACAGGTATGTCATGTCTTTCACCTCCAGTTGTTCGGTGCGGTAGCGTATGATGCTGAACACGGCGAACAGCCCAAAGCCGAAGCCCATGCTCAGCTTCACGTTGTTCATCAGAATGCACAGGAAGAAAATGAGGAAATTGAAGACGAAGTAGGTGAAGAGGTTCTCCTTCTTGCGGTGGATGGGATAATAGATCAGGCGGATCAGGATGAAGACCACGATCGCGTCCAAGCCGAACTTGAACAGCAATTCCCAGAGGTCCTCATGGAAGAGGTTCATGCCGAAGATCTTCATGTTTGGTCTGATCTCATGCCGCGATGCCCAAGCGATGGGCGTGCAACAATATGGGTTTGAACTGGTTGTGCTTGATATCTGGGTTCAGCAGTAACGTGCCGATGCAGTACTTGCTGAAGCTGGCGGGCGGCGCAGGAAGCCCTCGCATAAGCGCTGCGAAGGGCGAACCGTGCCCGGTTTTTCCTTCCTTCAGCTCCGCCACGCACACGCTGGCCAAAGAGGCTTCGCCGTTCGCGTCCCGGAAGGAGAGCGAGGTATCGAGGGTGAGCCGCTCGGCACGTTCGCGGTGAACGAGCGTATAGCGGAAGAACTCATTCCACAACGTGGGCACCAAGGATCGTGTGAAGCCGCTTGCCTCGGCCACGAAGGCTACCTGCCCGCCCGTGAGGTGTTCCATGATGGCAGGGATGGGGATGCGTCTTTTATCGGTGCCACCTCGGCCGGTCCTTCGCTTCACCTCCAGAAAGCTGGCCCCTGAGCTTGCATATTCACGCATTCGGACCTTGGACCGGAAGCTGCGTCCGTTGTGGTGGTCGAAATAGAATTGCCGCTCCGGCGTGTCGAAATAGAGCGTCCTGTACGTGCTGCCTCGTTGGCCGTCCACTTCCAGCATCCGGTATTCGCTGCTGAGGGTCTCCAGTATCTGCGGTAGTCGCCCTATGCCGAACAGGTACTTCGTGTCCATCCGGGTCTGGAGGGCCACACCGTCCATGTCCCGAAGAGCGATGGGGTCGAATTGCTGGAGGATGGGGGAAAGCTGCATATTGAAAAAGCGGGGCAAGCTAAGGGAAAGCGGGGAGTGGCAGTGAGCAGTGGTAGAGGACAGTAGGCTAGGGACGGCCGGATCTGGGCATCGAAAGCACTCGGTATCATGTACCCTCCGCCCTGTACCAGAAACTCCGATCACCAACCCATGCAGGCGCTACCTTCGGCACCCTTTTTCCAACATGGCAAACACTCGCAAGATCGCGCTGCACTATTTGCAGCATCCGTCCTGGTCGGCACTACCGGCCGATGACAGGGAATTGTTGGAACTGGCGGTGAAGGCCGCGCGAAACGCCTATGCGCCCTACTCCAAATTCAAGGTGGGTGCGGCCATACGGATGGAAAGCGGGGAGATCGTTCCGGGGAGCAACCAGGAGAACGCCAGCTTCCCAGCGGGCATCTGTGCCGAACGCACCGCGCTGCATGCGGCCATGACGGTGCTGCCCAAAGGCGAAGTGGAAAGCATCGCCATCGTGGTGCCGCAGGTGAAGGGTACAAAGCCGGTGACACCTTGCGGCATCTGCAGGCAGGCCTTGGTGGAGCAGGAGCGCCGCCAAAAGGGACCCATGCGCCTGTTGATGGGCATCGTGAAAGGCCCGGTGATCGAGACCTTCAGCGCGGAGACGCTCCTGCCGCTCTGTTTCGACAGCGCCCAACTCGGCAAGAAGCCGCGCTGAGCGTACAGCCCCGTGCTCCTTGGCTATCTTTGAGACCCCATTCTTATAACGACCGGAATGACCGTTAAGACCGCGAACTCATCCAAGCCCCGGAAAAAGGAAAACCCCACCGGGGAGACCCGGACCTTCGACAAAGCCACTTACCTCCGTTGGTTCAAGGATATGCTGCTGATGCGGCGCTTCGAGGAGAAGGCCGGGCAGCTTTACACCCAGCAGAAATTCGGGGGGTTCTGCCATCTGTACATCGGGCAGGAAGCCATTCTTGCCGGTCTCTCCACCGCGATGGGCAAGGAGGACCGCATTATCACGGCCTATCGCGACCATGCTCACCCGTTGATGCTGGGCACCCCGGCGAAGGAAGTGATGGCGGAACTCTACGGACGCATCACCGGCAGCAGCAAAGGCAAGGGGGGCAGCATGCACTTCTTCGACAAGAAGCGCAACCTCTTCGGGGGGCACGGTATCGTAGGCGCCCAGATCGCCATGGGTGCGGGCATCGCCTTTGCGGACAAATACCGCGGCGGGGACCAAGTGACCTATTGCTTCATGGGTGACGGTGCCGTGCGTCAAGGCATCCTGCATGAGACCTTCAACATGGCCATGATCTGGAAGCTGCCCGTGGTGTTCGTGATCGAGAACAACGACTACGCCATGGGCACCAGCGTGGAGCGCACCAGCAATGTGCATGATCTGTACAAGCTCGGGCTTTCGTATGAGATGCCAGCAGCCCCGGTGAACGGCATGCGCTGTGAGGACGTCCATAATGCCTTCTCGGACGCGGCCGCCCATGTGCGCGAGGGCAACGGTCCCTTCCTCCTGGAAATAAAGACGTACAGGTACAGGGGACACAGCATGAGCGACCCCGGCAGCTACCGCACCAAGGAGGAGGTGGAGGACTACAAGCGCCGCGACCCGTTGGAGGATGTACGCAGGAAGTTGCTGGGAGAAAAATGGGCCACGGAAGCACAACTGGAGAAGATGGACGATGAGGCCAAGGAGGAGGTGGCAGCATCGGTGAAATTCGCGGAGGAGAGCCCGTATCCGCCATTGGACGAACTGTACATCGACGTGTATAAGCAGAAGGACTATCCTTTCATCAAAGAGTGAACCATGGCGGAGATCGTGAACATGCCCAAGCTCAGCGACACCATGACCGAAGGGGTGGTGTCCAGTTGGTTGAAAAAGGTGGGGGATACGGTGAAGAGCGGGGATATCCTCGCGGAGATCGAGACCGACAAGGCCACCATGGAGTTCGAGAGCTATTATGACGGCGTACTGCTGCACCAAGGCGTGGCGGCAGGTGAGGCCGCACCCGTGGATTCGCTCCTGGCCGTGATCGGTAGGAAGGGAGAGGACATCAGCAAGATCCTGAAGGAAGCGAAGGCTGAGGTGAAAGCGGGGAAGGAGGAAGAGGAAGTGAAGGAGGAAAAGGAAGTGAAGGAGGTAAAGGAGGAGAAGGGCGCTAAGGATAGCGACCCTACATCGGATCGACAACTTGGGCAAAAGCCCGAAGCACGCGCAGGAACTTCAGCACCAACACAGGCTTTCGCGCCCATGCGTACCGCCATGGCGGAAGCTGCAACGTCCAATGGCCGCGTGAAGGCGAGTCCCTTGGCCAAGCGCCTCGCGGAAGAGCGGGGCATCGACATTGCCCGTGTACGTGGCACGGGCGATGATGGCCGCGTTACTAAGAGCGACATTGAGAGCTATCTCGGCGCTGGCGCGGCACCTGGGGCCGCGCAAGTGGAGTCCTTCACCGAAGTGCCGGTGAGCCAAATGCGTAAGACCATTGCCAAGCGTTTGGCGGAAAGCAAGTTCAGTGCACCGCATTTCTACCTCACCATCGCGGTGGACATGGGCAACGCCATGGCGGCCCGTGAAGCCATCAACAAGGCGGTGGCCCCGGACAAGGTCAGCTACAACGATCTGGTGGTGAAGGCCTGTGCCATGGCCCTGCGCCAGCATCCCAAGGTGAACAGCAGTTGGCTGGGCGACAAGGTCCGCTACAACGACCATGTCCACATCGGCGTGGCGGTGGCGGTGGAAGAGGGCCTGCTGGTACCGGTGGTCCGGTTCGCGGACACCAAGCCCTTGCGCACTATCGGTGCAGAGGTGCGCGAATTCGCCAAGCGCGCCAAGGACAAGAAACTACAGCCGCAAGATTGGGAAGGGAACACCTTCACCATCAGCAACCTCGGCATGTTCGGTATCGACGAGTTCACGGCCATAATTAACCCACCTGATGCGTGCATCCTTGCGGTGGGTGCGATCATGGACACCGCTGTGGTGAAGAACGGTGCGGTGGTGCCTGGCCATGTCATGAAGCTCACCTTGAGTTGCGACCACCGTGTGGTGGACGGTGCCACGGGGGCGGCTTTCCTGCAAACGGTGCGGGCCTCGTTGGAGAATCCCGTGCTGATGTTGGGTGCGGCTTCGATCTAAGACAATGACCCCGGCGCGCAAGGACCCGTTCGGCGCGCTGCTGGTATTCGGCCAGTTCGCATGCATCGCCGTGCTGGTGTTCGGCGGCGGATGGACCCTGCCATGGTGGGGATGGGTCCTGTTCGCCTTGGGCCTCTTGGTGTTCATCTTGGCCGCGACCGCATTGGGTGGCAACAACTTCACCGCAATGCCTATGCCTCGTGAGGAAAACACCTTGAGCAAGCGCGGCATCTATGCTTTTGTACGGCACCCGATGTACCTCTCCGTGCTGCTGTGCGGCGCGGCGATGGCGTCCGGTGCGCCTTCAGTCTGGCGGTGGACGGCGCTGGCAGTGGCCGTGATCGTGCTGGTGGTGAAGATCAGGCATGAGGAACGTAAGCTCACGGCCAAGCACCCGGATTACCCGGAGATGATGCGCGGTGTGGCGCGGTTGGTACCGGGGATCTGGTGAAGCTTCGCTGCGATCAATTCCTTTGGGCCGCCGGCTCAGGCACCTCCTTCCTCGCCCGGACCAATCCATAGGACATCAGCAAACTGGTACAGAGGATCACCACGAAAAGCACGCCGTTCCCTACCAAAGGATGTGCTTGTGCGGCGGGAATACTGAAGAACAACAAGATGCTGATGAGGCCCCGAGGGGCGATGAGCTGCACATGGGGCCGTTCTTCTTTGGCCACCACGGCCATGATGCCGATGCGTGCGAAGTAGATCGCCGCGATCATGAACGCGCCCAGCGCAAGCACGGGCAATTGCGCCAGTTCTCCCAGGATGATGCTGAAGCCGAAGAGCAAAAAGAAGAAGGTGCGGATCAGGAAGGCGCTCTCGGCGGTGAGCGTCTTCATCTGGTCCAGGTCGGCGGCCATTTTCGGGTAGTGGAAAACGCGCGCGAAAACCGGATGATGCAGACGGTCCGCGTTGTTCAGCAGCAACCCGAAGGCCAGCACGATGATGAGCGAACTGAGGTGGAACTGCTTCGCCAAGGCATAGACCATCACCAGCACGGACATGATCAGGAAGAACTTGATGTGGTGCTTCAGCTTGCCCATGATGAAGAGCAGACCGAGGCAAAAGACCACGGAGATCAAGGCGATGGCGCCCATGTCCATGCCCAGCCCGAGGATCGATCTGGAGGTGACCGATTCATTGTAGAGCACAAAGTCGAACACCACGATCCCGAGGATGTCGGAAAGCGAGGACTCATAGATCACGAACTCGCGGTCCTTCTTGCGCATATGTGCCACGCTGGGGATGGCGATGGACGAGCTGATGACGGCGAAGGGCAGTGCGTTCAGCACACAGATGTACCAGCCTTCATCACTGAGCATTTTAAGGACCAGGGCGATCAGTGCGGCAGTGCCCATGAGCACCAGCAGGGCCGAGAGGAAGGCGCGGCGCAGCATGCCCACCTTGCCTTTGTCAAAGTGGATCTCCAGCGCGCCCTCCAGCACGATCAAGATCAAGCCCACGTTGCCCAGCACCGCCAATAGCCTGCTGGTATCACCGACATCCCCGCCCAGATAATTGGTCAGCAGTGATATGCCAATGCCCAATAGCATCAACAGCACCACGGAAGGGAAACGCGTGCGTTTGGCGAACAGGTCGAAGAGATAGGAGAAAATGACCAGTCCGCAGAGGATCACCAGCGTAGTGTACGTGCTCATTCGGGGGTAAAGTAAGCCGGTGTGGCGGAATGCGCATTGCGGTGAACGGGCCTATTTTCGGGCCATGGCGCAGGTGCTGGAAACACCGATCGAATACCTGAAGGGCGTGGGCCCGCAGCGGGCGGAGCTGATGCGCAAGGAATTGGGCGTCGGGACCTTCGGAGACCTCCTGCTACACTATCCCTTCCGCTACGTGGACCGCATGCGCTTCAACGCCGTGGCCGAAATTGTGGAAGAGGGAACGGCGGTTCAGCTCCGAGGTGTGCTGAAGGAGGTCCGCATGATCGGCGAGAAGCAGGCACGGCGGCTCACGGCGAAACTGACGGACGCCACGGGCACAATCGAGCTGGTGTGGTTCAGGGGCCTCCGCTGGCTCCAGCCGATCTTGAAGGACGGCGGCGAGTACATCGTCTACGGCAAACCGACCTGGTTCAGGGACCGCTTCAACCTGGCGCACCCGGAGATCGAGTCCGCGTTGACGTGGGACCAGGGTGCCGCCACCCCGTTGCAACCCGTGTACAGCACCACCGAAAAGGCCTCGGCGAAAGGCTTGAACAGCCGCGGTATCGGGAAATTGGTCCATGCGCTGTTGCCGCAGTTGCACGGCGTGCTGCCGGAAACGCTCAGTGCCACATTGGTGCAGCAGCTTGGCGGCGTCAGCAGGGAGGAGGCCGTGACGGAGGCTCACTTCCCGCAGGACCAGAAGCGCTTGGACATAGCGGTCAAGCGGCTTAAATTCGAGGAGCTGTTCTACATCCAGCTTCAGCTCCTCAAGCAGAAACTGTTGATGCAGCAGGATGTGAAGGGCAACGTTTTTGCACATGTGGGAGCGCACTTCAATTCGTTCTATACCGACCATCTTCCTTTTGAGCTCACCGGTGCGCAAAAGCGTGTCGTGAAGGAGATCCGCAAGGACATGGGCACGGGCCAACAGATGAACCGCCTGCTGCAAGGCGACGTGGGCAGCGGGAAGACGCTCGTGGCCCTGCTCAGTATGCTCATCGCGCTGGACAACGGCTTTCAGGCGGCGATGCTGGCACCTACGGAGATCCTTGCGCAACAGCACTTCAAGAGCATCTCACGCTTTCTGGAGGGTCTGCCCGTGGTGGTGCGCCTCCTCACAGGAAGCACCAAAGCCGCCGCGCGCAAGAGCTTGCTCGCAGCACTGAAGCTGGGCGAAGTCCACATCCTCGTGGGCACGCATGCCTTGCTGGAGGACCGCGTGGTGTTCCCGCAACTGGGCCTGGTGGTGATCGATGAGCAGCACCGCTTCGGCGTGGCACAGCGGGCGCGGATGCAGGCCAAGGCGAAGGTGCCCCCGCACGTGCTCGTGATGACCGCCACGCCCATTCCGCGCACGCTGGCGATGACGCTCTATGGCGACCTCGACGTGAGCGTGATCGATGAGCTGCCGCCGGGCCGCAAACCCATCAAGACCGTTCATCGCGACGACCATGCACGCAACGCCGTCTTCGATTTTCTGGGATCGGAGATCGACAAGGGACGGCAGGTCTACGTGGTGTACCCGCTGATCGAGGAGAGCGAAAAGAGCGACCTGAAGGACGTCACCGACGGCTACGAAAGCCTGTCGCGGCGCTTCCCGCTGCCGAAGTACGCAGTGGGCATCGTGCACGGTCGCATGACGCCTGAAGTGAAGGACTACGAGATGGCGCGCTTCGTGAAAGGAGAGACGAACGTGCTCGTGGCCACCACGGTGATCGAGGTGGGCGTGGACGTGCCCAACGCCAGTGTGATGGTGGTGGAGAACGCGGAACGATTCGGGCTGTCGCAGTTGCACCAGTTGCGCGGCCGGGTGGGGCGCGGGGCCGAGCACAGCTACTGCATCCTGATGACCGGTGACAAGCTCGGCAACGACTCACGCACACGCATCAACACCATGGTCCGCACGCAGGACGGCTTCGAGATCAGTGAGGTGGACCTGCGGTTGCGCGGACCGGGTGATATCATGGGCACACAGCAGAGCGGTATCCCGCAACTGTATCTGGCCAATTTGGTGGAGGACGCTGACCTCCTGCAACAGGCACGGCGTGTGGCGCAGCGGCTTTTGGACGAGGACCCGGAGCTTCAGGACCCGAAGAATGCCGCGATTGCGGGCAACTTACGGGAACAGATGCGGGAAAAGGCGGTGTGGGGGCGGATCGGATAAGAGTAATAAGGTTTTGGCCGCGAAGGCGCAGAGACGCAGAGGAATAGTCAGATCCGGGACGATGAACGCTACGATGCGTCACATTCCGTCAGGCACTTATGAGATCGAGAAAAGGTTGTATTCTCTGCGCCTCCGCGTCCAACACTCAAGTCGTCAGTGCCTGCCGTCTCCGCAACTGGTCCGGATCCAGCACATGCGCCAATGCGCCTGCGGCGATCAAGAACTGCGCGATGGCGTACGTGATGATGATCCCGACCTGCGCCCCCATCAGCGGGAAACGGAAGCGGTCCCAAGCCAGCATGCTGTCCGAGGCGATAAAGAGCAACGAGCCGATGAACACCAGCCAAAAGCTGCGCGGGTAGGTGCGCCGGTAACGGAACCCCGCCAGAATGCCCATCAGCGCGATGGCTGCCACGTAAGCGATCACGGGCAAGCCTAAGCCATCATCCAAGTGCGGCATGAGGTCCCAAGCGAAAAAGAAAGCATAGGTGCCGATACCGAATGCGATCAGGATGGGGACCAGCAGGCCTTCCATGCCCCCGACCTCAGAAATGTTCTGCGCGAAGGCAAAGGCATAGCAAAGCTGGGCAAGGAAGAACGCGCTGAGGCCGATGAGAAAGTTGAAGTCGTCCACATAAGTGAACATCAAGGCAATGTCGCCAATGAGGGAGAAGAACAGCCCCGCTTGGACCAACAGCGTGAACCGGTCACCTACGCGGCGGCTGTTGAAAAAGAACCAAGAGGAGAGCATGATCATCAGCAACGGCTTGCATAGCCATTCCAGCGTGTGCAGGCCCTTCAACTGCGCGATGCACGTGCCGATCAGGGCAAGCGAGTAGATACTGCCGTTAAGGACCAGGTTCTTCTTTGGATCCATTGAAGCGCCGAAGGTAAGCGGGCGAGCCATCCCGACAGACTTCCATCGCAGACCCCGTGGCTACTTTCGCGGCCTATTCATTCCTCCATGCGCATTTCCTGGAACTGGCTCCTCACCTTGATCGACACCGAAGCCCTTTCGCCCTATGAAGCGGCGGACATCCTCACCAGCACCGGGCTGGAGGTGGAAAGCGTGGAAGCGGTGGAGTCCGTGCCGGGCATGTTGGCCGGGGTGGTGGTAGGCGAAGTGGTCAGCTGTAGTATGCATCCCGATGCCGATCGCCTGCAGGTATGCGCCGTGGACTTCGGTGCCGGGGAACCTTCCCAGATCGTCTGTGGCGCGCCTAATGTGGCCGCCGGGCAGAAGGTGCTCGTGGCGACCGTCGGGGCGGAATTGCACCCCGTGGGCGGTGAGCCGTTCACCATCAAGAAAGCGAAGATCCGCGGCGTGGAGAGCATGGGTATGATCTGCGCTGCGGATGAGCTCGGGCTCGGCACGGACCACGCCGGCATCATGGTGCTGGACGCTTCCGCAAAAACGGGTACGCCTGCCGCTGAGCAACTGCAACTGAAAAGCGACCACGTGATCGAGATCGGCCTTACGCCCAACCGTTCCGATGCCTTGGGCCATTGGGGCGTGGCCCGCGACCTCATCGCCGCGCTGAACCACCGCACAGGAAGCAAGCACAGCGTGGTGCTGCCTTCCGTTGAAGCCTTCAAACAGGATGACGACGCACGCACCGTTCCGGTGGAAGTGCAGGCTCCGGATGCCGCTCCGCGCTATGCGGGGCTCACGCTCACGAACATCACCATCGCGCCTTCACCGGCCTGGCTACAGGAGCGCCTGAAGAGTATCGGCCTCAAGCCGATCAACAACGTGGTGGACGTCACCAATTTCGTGCAGCACGAACTGGGCCAGCCTTTGCACGCCTTCGATGCCGATAAGCTGAAAGGAGGCAAGGTCATCGTGCGCAAGGCGAAGGCGGGCGAGCACCTCATCACGTTGGATGACAAGGACCGCACCCTCGACCCCGAGGACCTGCTGATCGCCGACGCGGAGAACGGCGCCTGTTTGGCCGGCGTGTTCGGTGGCGCGGGAAGCGGTGTTTCCGAAAGCACTACGTCCATTTTCCTGGAAAGCGCTTGCTTCGATGCTGTCACCATCCGCCGCACCGCGCGCCGCCATGGATTGAACACCGATGCCTCCTTCCGCTTCGAGCGCGGCGTGGATCCCGGGATCACCGTGTATGCGTTGAAACGCTCCGCCCTGCTGCTGAAGGAAGTGGCCGGTGCGAAGATCAGTTCCACCATCATCGACATCGCGCAGCCATGCACCTGGGCCGAAGTGGACCTGCATTTCGCCACCGTGGACCGCCTCTGCGGTGTGGCCATTACGCCGGATGCCGTGGTGCGTATCCTCGAAATGCTGGATTGCCGCATCAGCGAACGCACCGCTGCAACAGTGCATGTGCAAGTGCCGCCCTACCGCGTGGACGTGCTGCGCGAAGCCGACCTCGTGGAAGAAATGTTGCGCATCCACGGCTTTGATCAAGTGCCCATTCCGGAGCGCTTAATGATGCCTGCCGTGCAGCAGCCCGAAACAACATCCGAAGGTTTCCGCCAACGGCTGTCGCAACATTTGGCGGCACGAGGCTTCCGCGAGGTGATGACGCCCTCGCTCGTGAACGGCGGTCGCACCGTGAAGCTGAAGGCCGCCGACGAGGAAGCCATGGTGCGCCTGAAGAATCCGCTGAGCGCTGAGCTGGACGTGATGCGCCCCACGATGCTGTTCGGCCTGCTGCAGAGCGCCGCACACAACATGGCCCGCCAGCACCGCGACCTGCGCCTATTCGAGAAGGGTCGCATCTATTCCGTCGCGAACGGCACGATCATCGAGGAGGAACGGGTTGCATTGCTGATCACGGGCAAGCGCTGGAACGACAACTGGCGCAGCGCGGACCGCAAGACCGAACTCGCCGATGTGAGGGAGGAGCTCGAGCTACTGATCCAGCGCATAGGGCTGGGCGGGACCACGAAATACAGCGATAGTGAAAGTCCCTTGCTGGCATCCGCAGTGGAAGTGAAGGTCGGGAAGAAGACCGTGGCGTTGCTGGGTGAAGTTGACGCCAGCGTTGCTAAGACCTTCGGCGTTGACGAGCCCGCGTACTATGCGGAGATCCACGATGAAACGCTGGTGTCGCTCTTGCGCGGCAGCCACACCACCTATCAGGAAGTGTCCAAATTCCCCGCCGTACGCCGCGACCTCAGCCTGCTGCTGGACCGCTCCGTGGCCTACGCGCAACTCGAGCAGATCGCCTACCAAGCGGAGCGTAAGTTGCTGCGCGAAGTGGACCTTTTCGATGTGTACGAAGGCGACAAACTGCCCGCTGGCAAGAAGAGCTACGCCATCAGCTTCATCCTTCAGGACAACGAGAAGACCCTCACCGACGAGCAAGTAGAGAAGGCCATGGGGCGTATTCGTGGGGCGTTGGAGAAGGAAGTGGGAGCGGAGCTGCGGGGTTGAGGTCTAGCGCATTAATGCGTTAATACACGAGTCCACCGTGCAGCCCTCATACGTCTGACTTTGCAGGTGCCGTGACCCCATGTTCACCCCCGCCGAACGGCAGGCACCCGGTACGTGGTAGAAAAGCGCAGCAGCTCGATCAACGCGGGATCCTTCAATTGCTCGGCGGAGCGGATCTTGACGTGCCGGTAAAGTTTGCCGGTGCCTTCCAGCAGCTGCGCGGGGTCGGGGAGTTCCGCGCCGTAGTTGAAGCCCACCGACAGATGTTTGGAGGCGGGCAGGAACCAGCAGAAGTGCTCCGAATTTTTCTTGATCCCCGTTCCGAAGCCGATGGTCTTTTGCCGCACCCATGCCACCTCCACAACTTCAGGAAGGACGTGGTGAATGAGTTTTCGGGTTTCCCGCGCCAAGGACTGGACGGGAACTGAAAAGCTTCCTATGGCTTGCTCGAATTCGGCATCGGTCGTTCCCATGATCGCTTGAAAGGCAGGTGCTCGTGTGTGGAAATTTCCTGCATCCGCATGCAGCGCTACCGCAACCGATAGCTCAAGCTCAACATCACGCCTTTCGAGTTCGCCTTACGATCCAGATCACCGCTGCCCAAGCTGTTCATCAACTGCCCGCGCATCGCCGGTTCGATCCCCACGGACCAAGCTGCATTGAAGCGGTAACGGATGTACGCTCTTGCCATGTAGCCAAAGACCAGTTCACGGAAAGGCTGATCGGTGAAGTTCACATAGCCTTCGTTGTCCGGTGCCGGCACTGTGCCGCGCCGGCCGGTGAGCAGGCCAAGGGTCGGACCGCCGCGCAGGCCGAAGCTCCAACGGCCTTGCACCAGGTGTGCGTCCAACAACAGCGGAACTTCTATGTAGCTCACGCGGCTCAGCTCGTTGCGCGCTTCGCGGATCCGCTCAGTGGTTGTGGTGGTATCGGTGCCTTGCGTCAGCACGTGTACCGTGGTGTTTTCGGAAGTGCCCGTGTAGGTCGGTGGCGTACCGGCGATCGTGTCCGTGATGACCAGGACCATCGTGTCCACCGGCATCAAATACCAGAAATTCTGCAAGGTCATGGTGTTGCGGTCCACGGCGTCCGTGTGCAGCCGTTCCGCGTAAGTGCTGTAATGCAGCCCCGTGCCAATGCCGAAGTTGCGGCCCATGTGCATCAGCTCCGCACCGATGCCGATGCTGTTCTCCTTGCCGATGTCCGCGTTCCAATCCGCGCTGTTACTGCCTGCATACTTCGTGGTGGAAGAGAACATGCCGCCCATGATGCTGATCTCCCACGGGGCGCGCTCGGGCACCAATGGGGGTGGTGTGGCCGCTGGCGCAGCTGCGGTCGCGGAATCTTCGGGAGTTGTGGCCGTGGTTACGGCGGTGGACGCACTATCAGAGGTAGTCGGGTCCGCTGTAGTACTGGGGGCCGCGCCAGTGTTGCCGGTCGGAGCTGTGGCTCCTGGCAGTGTTACTTGTGCAAGCGGGCCGTTGTGAGCGGGGCTTGTTGAAGTATTCGTCTCATTTTCCGGCGCATCAGGCACCTGTTGTTGTGTGTTTCCCGGTGTTTTGGGCGCAGCGTTCGGTACGGTCCCACTGGCAGCGGCCATACCTTGGTTGTCGACCGGAATGACAGGTGCAGCAGCGGCATTTTCAGGAGTATCAGCCCCAAGGGGTTCCGTGGAAGTTGTTGTTCCTGCAAGAGGCTCTGCTGATGAAGCAATTGTCGGTGGTGAAGCGGTCACTGCTTCACCGTCTTTTGAGAGCGTGGGCTCAGTAGAAGCCTCTTCTGATGAAGTCGAAGTCGCGGTGTGTGCGGGGCTCGTGGCCGCATTTTCTTTTTCGTTCTCCGGGATCGCCCGTGAGCTGATCGCCACATTCTTCTTGGAAGCAACTACGGTCGGCTGATCGCCAACTGAAGTGTTCAACGCCATCTTTTTCCGAGGCGCGCTTTTTTCGGCTTCAGGATCCAAGGCGGTGGGTGCATCAGTTGCCCGGTCCTCGGAATGGACCGGAATGGACCGGATGGATGGTGCCACCATGTCCGCAGCTACCGCTGGCGCATTTGGTTCCGGTGGTGTTCCCATCGGCGTGGTCGACTTGTTTTGAGCCGGCTGATCAACAGCGGTTGTCTTCAAGGAGGGGGGGGCAACTTGTTCAACGGCGGCAACGGCCCGTTCTGTTCCCGTAGAGTTTGTTCCGTACCACGCCAGCCCGCCCACCAGCAGCAATGCAACGGCCCCGGTGATCCACATGGCTTTGTTCCCGCCGCCGCGTTGCGCGTCGATGAGCTTTCGCGCACCCTGCCAGTCCGCCTCCTGGAAAGCGAATTGGCGCTCTTCCAGCTTGCGCCGGGCCAGCTCGTCGAATTCTTCGTTGAGGCTCATGGCAATGCGGTTTTTACGGTGACGGTCCCGGCGATCTGGGCGATGGCCTGTTGCAGCGTTTGCCGGGCATGGGAAACGTGCCACTTGGACGTGCCGGTGCTGATCCCGAGCATCTCGCCGATCTCCGCGTGGCTGAAACCGTCGATGGCGAAGAGGTTGAACACTTTGCGCGACATCTCCGGCACGCGCAGGAGCAGCTCCGCGAAGGCTTCCCCCTCCATCTGCCGCAAGTATTCGTTCACTTCGCTGCTTACGTGTTCTTCCACCGGGACGTCCATTTTTTCGTGTGCTTTTCGTTCGCGCTCCTTTCGGAAATTGTCGATCACCGTGTTGATCATGATCCGCCGCACCCAGGCCTCGAAAGGAACTTCCGGGCGGCGTTTGTCCAGGTTCATCAGCACCTTCAGAAAGCCCTCGTTCATCCGGGCGGAAGCATCCTGCCGGTTGCGTTCGTAGCGGGAACAGATGGACATCATCATCGGGTAGAGGGTCTTGTACAGTTCATTTTCCGCCCGCGGGTCCCTGCGGATGCATTCGGTCAGGAGGGTTTCGCGGACCATGTTGCAGTGTGCGGAAAAGTGCCCGCCGATTTGCGGGCACCCTTCCAAAGCTATCGATCGGTGCTTAGCGCACCTTCATGAAGCGCTGGGTGATGCTGCGTGCATCGTTCCCGATACGTACCATGTACAGGCCCGGCCCCAGATCGTCGGTGGAGATCCGGAAGGTGTTGCTGCCGGTGGTGAGGTTTTGGCTTGCAGTGATCACCGTGCGACCGCTCGGATCGATCACCGTCACGGGCACCGTGCCGCTCACGCTGGTGTTGAAGGTGAGGTTCAGCTCGTTCAGCACCGGGTTCGGCCAAGCCTTCAGTTCCGCGAAGGCGGGGACCTCCGTGATGCCGGTGGGGATGTGTTGGATCACGTTCAAGGTGAAGCCTTCGGAACGCGTTCCAAAGGTGCCTTCATGTTCCACGTTGCCGCCACCGCTGCTGATCACCAGCTCGTTCAAGATGCCGTTCGCGTCCACGCTGATGGTGTCGCAATAGGTATCGGTGCAATTGGCGCTGGTCATGGTGAGGCAGAGCAGCCAAGGACCATCGCTGTTATACACGTGGGTGGGGTATGCGTCGGTTGAGCCGCTGCCGTCCCCGAAGTCCCAGAAGAACTGGTAGTTGCCGTTGCCTCCGCTGCTGAGGTTCCATACCCATACTTCGTTCGGGATGGGTTCCATGCCGCCGGTGGCCGTGCTGTCGTACGCTTGGATGGGCCAGAAGTCGGCATTGCAGCCTGAACCGCTCGAGTCCTCCATACATACGCAAGCGGCGCTCCATGTGCCGATCCCTCCGGCCGGTGTCGTGCAGGACGTGCCGGGGAAGTTCGGACCGTTCACGATGCCGAGGCAGTCCGTAATGCCGCTATCGGGCTGGCAACTGCAGTTCGCATCCCAGATACCGGTGATATTGCCACTCCATGTCGAATCGGCACAAGCGGTGCCGGGCAGGTTGGAGCCGCCGGGAATGCCGAGGCAATCCAGCATTCCACCACCTTGGCCGACGCACTGGCAAGCAGCGGACCACGTGTCGTTGCTGGTGGCGGGGTTCCCATCGTCGCAGGGCGTTCCGGGGAAGTTGGGACCGTTCACGATGCCGAGGCAGTCCGTAATGCCGCTGTCGGGTTGGCAGATGCAGTTCGCATCCCAAGTGCCGGTGGTGTTGCCACTCCCTGTCGAATCGGCACAAGCGGTGCCGGGCAGGTTGAAGCCGCCGGGTATGCCGAGGCAATCCAGCATCCCACCACCTTGGCCGACGCACTGGCAAGCAGCGGACCATGTGTCGTTGCTGGTGGCGGGGTTCCCATCATCGCAGGAAGTGCCTGGCGTGTTGGGGCCCCAGAGCACACCTTGGCAATCGTACCAAATGGAATTATTGGAAATGTATCCCATGCTGTCCACCACCACCGTGTCGCATAGCACGCTCGTGCAGTTGCCGGTAGTGATGGTGAGGCAGATGCCGTAGACCCCGGACTGCGTGAAGGTGAAGGTCGGCTCGGCCGCCGCACTGGAGCTTCCATTGGGCATCCACCACTGGTACATGATCGGAGCTGCGCCGGTGCTCGTGTTCGTGGTGGTCATCTGCCAGGGAATGGGGCTGTTCCCGTTCATCGCCTGTTGCACCGTGAAGCTCGCGTCGCAGGGATCGATGACGCCACCGCAGCTGAGGTTCAGCTGGATGCTTGCCGAATCGAAGGGGGTGCTGAAGACATAGCTGCCCGAATCCATGGACGCGGTGCCGTTCCCGCAGGAAGACCAGGCCAGGATGCCGCCGGATGGCGAATCAACGTTGACCATGGCGGAGAAGGAGCAGTTCGCGTTGACGGATGTGGTGAGCGTCTGTGCCGGCAAGGTGCCGGCCTGGGTCTGTATGGTCACCAGCGTGTTCGGGGTGCAATTGGCCACTTGGCCATAGACCACCACATAGTAGGGTGTCTGGGCCATGGCCGTCAGCCCACATACCGTGAGGAGACCGAGGCAGAAGGTTCGGAAGGTGGCTTTCATTGTTCTAAGTTTTTTGGATCAGGTGTTCACCTCCATACACGCACGCATGGTCCGGAGGGTTGGGTGGACCTGAAAAATAGTTCCGCTTCGATGACGGACCCCAAAGCGGAAAGGGTGCCCGCCAAATCGCGGGCACCCTTTCCAAAGTGGTCGAATGGTGCTTAGCGCACTTTCATGAAGCGCTGGGTGATGCTGCGTGCATCATTGCCGATGCGCACCATGTACAGCCCCGGCCCAAGTTCTTCGGTGGAGATCCGGACGGTGTTGCTGCCCGCAGTGAGGCGGTGGCTTTCGGTGATCACCTTCCGTCCGCTCGGATCGATCACGGTCAAGGGCTCCGCACCGCTCACGCTATGGTTGAAGGTGAGGTTCAACTCGTTCGTTACCGGGTTCGGCCACGCCTTGAGGTCAGCGAACACCGGGACCTCCGTGATGCCGGTGGGGAGGTGTTGGACCACGTTCAGGGTGAAACCGTCGGAACGCGTTCCCGAGGCCAGCACATGGACCAGGCCGTTATCACCGCCGATCACCAGTTCGTTCAGGATGCCGTTCGCGTCCACGCTCACGCTGTCGCAGTAGGTGTCCGTGCATCCGCCGGAAGACATCGTGAGGCAGAGGTTCCATGGGCCGCCGCTCCCATACACATGGGTGGGGTAGGCGTCGGTGGAACTGGAGCCGTCACCGAAATTCCAGAAGAACTGGTAGTTGCCGTTCCCGCCACTGCTGAGGTTCCAGACCCAAACTTCATTGGGGATCGGTTCCACGCCGCCGGCAGTACTGTCGTAGGCTTGGATCACCCAGAAATCGGCGTTGCAAACGGTGGAACCCGAATCCGGCACACAAATACACGCGGCGCTCCAGGATCCAGGCCCGCTCACGGGATCGTTGCACGCGGTGCCCGGCAAGTTCGGACCGTTCGGGATCTGGAGGCAATCAAGGAGGACGCTCGGATTGATCGTACCGTCCGCATCCACGTATACGGAGTCGCAGGTAAAGCTCGTGCAACCGGACGCATCGGCCATCGTCAAGCACACGTCGTAGAGGCCCGGACCGGGGAACACGTATTGGGGGTTTGCGGTGGCTGAGGTGCTACCGTCGGGCAGTTGCCATAAGTAGGTGTAGGGTGCCGAGCCTCCCGAGCTGCAGCTCTGGAAGGTCGCGCTGAACGGGACAACACCGATGAATGAGCTGTCCTGCACCACGGAAATACAGGCTTGGCAGGGATCGGGGTTCCCGCCGCAGCTCAGGTTCATTACCACGTACAGGCTGTCGAAGGAGTTCACGATGTACGAGCCGGTAGTGGTCTGCATGGCGCCGGAGCACGGTGTGCTCGCTTGGAACCAGCCTTGGGGGGAGTCCATCATCACGGTCACCGAGTACGAGCAGTTGGAGTCCAATGGCACGTCGATGTCCAAGTCCGGTAACGTGTTCTGCACCGTAATGATGTGTACATAGCTGTTCGCCGGGGTGCAGGGGGTGACCTGCCCGGAGATGGTTACCGGATAGGGCGGTGCCGGTTGTGCAAAGGCAAGGCTGCCAAGGAGCAGCGAGGTGCCTAAGAGCAGTGAGCGGAATGGTCGGTTCATAGTGCGGGTTTTTTGTTCGTTAGTTGCGTTCACGTTCACTCCCATACACGCACGAAATTGGCGATGGGTTGGGTGGAGACGAAAATACTGCCCTTGGTATGACCGGCCCCAAAGCCGCAAGGGTGCTTACTGAGGGCAAGCACCCGTGCGGGAAGAAAGACAGAATTGTTCACCGCACCTTCAGGAAGCGCTGTGCCACCTGTTGTGCGGCATCGCCCAAGCGTACCATGTACAGACCGGGTGCGAGCGAAGCAGTGTTCAGCCGGACCGCGTTGTTGCCCAAGGCGAGAGGATGGTCCTCGCGGAGCATGGTGCGGCCGTTCAGGTCGATCACGGTCACGGAAACGGCTCCGGTATGGCTGCTCTTGAATGTGATGTTCAGCTCCTCCTGCGCGGGGTTCGGCCACAGGTTGAATTCGGCCAAGGCGGAAACTTCCGCAACACTCGTCGGAAAGCCTTGGAGCACGTTGAGCGTGAAGCCTCCATCCCGGTCGCTCACATGCGCGGTGGTCACATGGGTCCCGGGATCGGTCGCCATCCCGTTCAGCAGGCCGCTCTCGTCCACGCTCACCGTGTCGCAGAAGGTGTCCGAGCAACTTCCATTGCTGATGGTGAGGCAGAGCTGATAGGGTCCGGGGCCTTGGTATTCATGTGTGGGGTAGGTCTCGGACGAACTGCTTCCGTCACCGAAGTCCCAGGTATATTCATTGATGCCGCCACTTGCGGAGCTCAGGTCCAACACCCACACCTCATTGGGGACGGGGGCCAGGAAATTGCCGCCGTTGGAGGTGTCCGAATAGGCCTGCACCATCCAGAAGCCGGCCAAGCAGGGCAGGCTGCCCGGCGGGTTGATGGTGCCGTCAGCAGCGACGATGACCGTATCGCAGGCCACGCTGGTGGCACCTGTGGCATCGGAGCTTTGTAGGCATACTCCGTAAGCACCGGGGCCGCTGAAGATGAAGCTCGGGGCCGGACCGATGCTGAGGCTGCCGTCGGGAAGCAACCAACCATCGAAGTAGGGAGGCGTCCCGCCAGTGGTGCAACTTGTGAACTGCGCGGTGAAGGGTGCGCTTTGGGTGACCGTGAAGCAGGCCTGGCACGCAGAGGATGTGTCCGAGCCGCAAGTCAATTGTAGCATGATGTCCGTGGAGCCGCTCGGGCCGCTGATGGCATATGCGGACGAATCAGCGGTGACCGTGCCGTTGCCGCAATGGAAGAACGCGAGCACGCCGCCGGAAGGGGAGTCCATCCCGAAGGTCGCCGAGAAGGAACAGTCCGTGGCTACCGCTGCCGTTGCCATTTGCGCGGGCAGTGTGCCGGGCAGGGTCTGCACGGTGACCTGCTGGCCCGGCGTGCAGCCTTCAAGCTGGCCGGAAATATGGAGGGTGTAGGGGGCTTGGGCACTGAGGTTGCCAAAGAGGAACATAACAGCACCGATGGGTAACAGGCGTAGAGTTGATCTCATTGGGATGGTATTTGGGTTGAACAGATCCGCATTGTATCCACATCGAATGTAAGACATCCGAAAAGCGATGTGCGATCTTTTTCCAATAGAATTGGCGAACTATATACATGTCCAACGAGTTCTCGTCGGTTCATTCAACACTCTGAATAACGGTGATGAGATCACGCTTGATAGAAAGCTTTGGAAGACGTGATCACTGGCATACCGGGATTCCGGGTCAGGCTCGGAATGACGGGCGTTCGGACCCTGCGCCGGGACAGTTCTTAACCTTGCTCTTCACCACTTCCTTTTTCATAACCTTCGTAGTAGTAGGATTGATCAATGCCTTTGAAAACGATAGCGCGATCGTTTATGTCGTCCGTAAGGTTGGAGCTGAGCAGTGTTCTTAATTCCAGGTCGTTGATCGGGCTGCGCTCCATGGCTTGAAGGTAACGTGTCTTATCCACGAATTGCCAGTTGACCACTTGTTTCAGTTGCCTTTTCAGGATCATGTCCAGCCATATCCGCATGGCTCTGCCGTTGCCTTCCATGAACGGATGGGCGATGTTCATTTCCACGTACTTGGCAACGATCTCTTCAAAGGTGGTCTCGGGCATTTGTTCCACCTTTTCCAGAGCTTCGGTCAAATACAAGGCCGTAGCAAACCTGAACCCGCCTTTTGAAATGTTACTGGTGCGGTTCTTCCCGGCAAAGTCCAGAAGCCCATCGAACAAGTACTTGTGTATCTGTTGTAAGCCCTTTAAAGTGCCGACTTCAATGGTGTCGATGTCGTCGCTTTCAAACAGTCGGTAGGCTTTGCTCAGGCTTTCCTTGTCAATGTGTTTCATAATGGACACTCCTCGGATTTACAATGGAAAGGTACGGGTCAGGCACAGATCATTGTCGCGACGCGTTGGTGCGTTCATTGTGGGTATGTTGTTTCAATCCGCTCGGGTGGGGGCGCGAAGCAAGGAACTCCTTAGAACATGAGAAAATACTGCGTCTCCGGGTCATCGAGCCACCACGAATCTCTGCACATGACCATCGAGCAATGAGCTAAGAACATATAGCCCCGGAGGGAGGTCAGATACATCCGTGGAAAACCGATCGGTTTGTTCCATACGCCAAGACTTAACCCGTTCTCCAGTTGCATCGAAGACTTGAAGTACATCCATATTGAAGAGGTCACCTTCGATATGCAGGACCGAGCTGACGGGATTGGGGTAAACCCACCATTTTGGACGTTCAAATTCCGGCAATCCCACATGGAAATAGTATTCGTCGTCCATCGAACCTAGGGTATCACCATTGATGACGGCCCCACGGAATGAGAAGGAGTTGTACTCGGAATAGCTTGTACTCATCTGGTAGTAATAAAATCCAGATGATCGGATCACATAGTTCAGATAGGGACCTGGGAATCCCACGCCAAGGCAATCATTATTGGTTCCGGGATAGATGGCGAACATGCCGAAGGAGCCGATCCGCCCACCTTCGATCACGTAGGTGCCGGTATTGTCCAGATAGTGCTTGGGGACGATAGCCATATCCTCTCCGTTCGGCCCCCAATTGGGGAAGTTGACAAGCTGACCCGGCCAAGAATCAAGGGGCTTCAACACATTACTGGAAGCTATGAATGATGTCGCGGCAGTTGGGTTGTAAGAGAAAATCGAACCACTGGGCGGGTTGAACCTATGGTACGATTCCCCTGAAAGGAACACCGTGTCCTGACTCTCAGTGCGGTCGTCCACTAGGAATAGTGTTGATGAGCTATAAACGTGCATGCTTGTGCTCCAACTTTGATTGAACTGGAGGGCATCTCCCGGTTGGAATGCATAGATCTCCTCGAAAGATGGCATCACGATTCCTTGGCCAGCGCCTTGAACTCCCACTAAGTCATAACGCGGTTCTCCAAGCATGTGCCACATGACGATGCCGTGTTCTCGGCTCCATATAATGGTGTCATTCATGGTGGATACCATCACCCTCACGGTGTCAGATACCCCGAGTACGCTGGTCGGGAATAATCCGACCACGGTGGCGGGTATGCTGTCTTGTTCGTTGAAGATCCATGTGCTGTCCACATCAGCCAACGAATGGATCACCAAGGTGTCAGGCATACTAAAGCGCCAAATGCTTCCTCGGATCTGCGCATCGGCTTGCAGAAACTGCGGAAGGTCCACGGTGATCATGCACTCATAAGGACAGGATGTGCAAAGTGAGGCTACACGGTTCAGCTCATAGCGGAAACTATCCGGCCCCAGTGTATCGATGTCCATGACCCGGATCTGGCTTCGTATGGTGTCTGAATCATCCGTTTTGTAATTGTAGCGGTATGCTGGATTCAGTACGACCCAGTTCTGAGCAAGCAGTGTGGTGCCTGTCAGCATAAGAAGGCAGAATTGGAGGGTTCGCATGGTGTAAGGGGTGAAGTTATCGCCTCAAATAATAGACAGGGGACGAAGTCAAAACGCTGCCCGCTGGAGAATATATTCTCCATGTCTTTTCCAGATCCTTTTGCTGTCCTCGCTCTAATCACCCAGCATCACTGCAGGGACACGTGCATAGCGAACCCCAGTGCAGGGACGATCACCCGATCGCCCTCTCCACCACCGCATCATCCGCTTCCTCCGCCACGGTCACCTTCAGCTTCGGCTCCCGTTTCATCGCTTCGCGGATGCTCCATTGCGCATTCGGGTTGCGTGCCCATGCACGGCGCGCGATGCCGTTGTTCACGTCCCAGTGCAGCATGCTCTTCAGTCGGCGGTCGCTGTCCGCACCGCCGTCCAGCACCATGCCGAAGCCGCCGTTGATCACTTCGCCCCAGCCCACGCCGCCGCCGTTGTGCAGGCTGATCCATGTCGCGCCACGGAAGGCATCGCCAACGAAATTCTGCACGGCCATGTCGGCTGTGAAGCGTGATCCATCGCGGATGTTGCTCGTCTCGCGGTAGGGTGAATCCGTTCCGCTCACGTCGTGGTGGTCGCGGCCCAACACGATGGGTGCACTGACCTCTCCGCTCTTGATCGCGTAGTTGAACGCTTCAGCGATACGGATGCGTCCTTCCGCATCCGCATAAAGGATGCGCGCTTGACTGCCCACCACCAACTTGTTCTGTTGCGCGCTGCGGATCCAATGCAGGTTATCCGCGATCTGCTGATGGATCTCCTTCGGCGCGTCCTTCAGCATCGCTTCCAACACATCACCGGCAATACGGTCGCTGGTGGCGAGGTCCTTTGGATCGCCGCTGGTGCAGACCCATCGGAACGGCCCGAAGCCATGATCGAAGCACATCGGTCCCATGATGTCCTCCACGTAGCTCGGGTAGCGAAATTCCTCGCCGTTCTTGCCAGAGATGTCGGCGCCTGCGCGCTTGCTTTCCAGCAGAAAGGCGTTGCCGTAATCGAAGAAGTACATGCCCGCGCCGGTGAGCGTGTTGATCGCTTTCACCTGCCGCTTTAAGCTGTCCTCGACGCGCTTTTTGAACGCTGAAGGATCCTTCACCATCAAGACATTGCTCTCCTCGTAACTCAGTCCTGCCGGGTAGTAGCCACCTGCCCATGGATTGTGAAGGCTGGTCTGGTCGCTACCGAGGTCCACGTGGATCTTCCGTTCCGCCATGCGCTCCCACAGGTCCACGACGTTGCCGAGGAAGGCGATGCTGTGCGCTTCACCTTTCTTCTGCCAAGCCAATGCGGCATCGATGCAAGCGTCCACATCCTCGATCACCTCATCCACCCAACCTTGGCTTTGGCGTTTGTGCGCAGCGGCACTATTCACCTCCGCGCAGATCGTCACCACGCCCGCGATGTTGCCCGCCTTGGGCTGTGCGCCGCTCATGCCGCCGAGGCCGGATGTGACGAAGATCCTACGGCTTCCCTTCTCCCCGGGAGAAGGGGCCGGGGAATGAGGCAACATGCGGCAAGCGTTCAACACCGTGATGGTGGTGCCATGCACGATCCCCTGTGGACCGATGTACATGTAGCTGCCGGCGGTCATCTGGCCGTACTGCGAAACGCCCAGCGCGTTCATGCGTTCCCAATCATCCGGGCTGCTGTAGTTCGGGATCACCATGCCGTTGGTCACCACCACGCGCGGGGCTTCGGCGTTGCTGGGAAAGAGGCCCAGCGGATGGCCGCTGTACATCACCAACGTCTGCTCCTCGCTCATCTCGCTGAGGTACTGCATGGTGAGCCGGTATTGCGCCCAGTTCTGGAACACCGCTCCATTCCCGCCGTAGGTGATCAGCTCATGCGGGTGCTGCGCCACGGCCGGGTCCAGGTTGTTCTGGATCATCAGCATGATGGCCGCCGCCTGCTTGCACTTTGCGGGGTACTGGCCGATCGGCCGCGCGTGCATCGCCTCGCTCGGGCGGAAGCGGTACATGTAGATGCGCCCGTGCTCCTTCAGCTCCGCCGCGAATTCCGGCGCGAGCACGGCGTGGTGCTTCTTCGGGAAGTAGCGTAACGCATTTCGAAGTGCGAGCTTCTTTTCCTCCGGGGAAAGAATGTCCTTGCGCTTGGGCGCATGGGACACGGAAGCGTCCAGCGGCTTTGCCGGGGGAAGCTCGCTCGGGATGCCTTCGCGGATTGACGTTTGGAAGAGGTCGGAAAGGGTAGAGGGGTTGGTCGGCATTCTGCAAAATGAGCGGAGTCTTCAGTTCGGACCTTAAGCTAACTGGAGTAGGATCTTCAATTTTTCATCCAGTTCCCTCACCTCCGAAGCGGTCAATGCGCCCAGTAGACCGCGAGCCATGTTCTTGTCCAGCGTGGCCAATTTGGCGGTGCGGATCAGCGAAGCATGTTTCAATCCGTTAGATGGACCGGGATCGATCTTTACATCGGTCTCTTCCTGCCAGTGAAACCTCGTGGTGATGAAGCACACGGTAATATCCACCTCGCCTTCGATCAAGATGACTGCTGGCCTGAGCTTACTGCCGGTAAGGTCCGTGAACGGGAAGTTGATCAGCACGATATCCCCTTTAGCCATGGTACACCTTCTTCAGGTCTGCAAGGGTGTACAGGTCTTCCTCTTCATGCAGGAAGTCCAATGCCGAGACCGTGGAGGCCAAATGGTGAAGCCCATCGATAAGCGAGCGTTCCTCATGGCGCTTCAAAAGCAGTATCACAAAGTCGAGCACCTCTTCCGCCTTTTCTTGCGGTAGTTTGTTGATCGCTCCAATTGTGCGTTCTATGAGGGCTTGTTTGGTCATGGCATTAAGTGCATCCTCAAAAATAAGACATATTGAACGAGGTCGCCCGAAAGTTGAGTCCAAAGATCCAGACGGGGCTATTTATGATGTGCCTTCGCGGATGAAGGTTTGGAAGAGGTGGAGTTCGGAGGTAAAAGCTACAGACATGCCACAAGATCAGCTTATGGATCGATAGGATCAGCGTGCCACAATGAAGCGCAGGGCTGGTTGGCCTTCGCTTCGCAGGATGTAGGCACCATCGGACAAGTCTCCGATCCGGATCGTCTCGGTGCCTGAGCTGAACCTGCCCGTTGAACGCACCGTCCCGAGGATGTCGAGCACTTGGTAGTAAGCTCCAGCCTCGGCATGTTCCACGACCAACGATCCGGTTGCCGGATTTTGGCGCACGCGAAAGCGATCCGCTTCAGAGCGTTGCTCAGCAACACCGAGGATCAAGTCGTCGGCAGTAATGGTACCCCATTGTTGCCCATTGATGTCATATCCGATCAGATCCATCCCCCCACTGTGCTCAAAGATGAAGTATGAGGCACTGGTCAGGCCTATGCCGCTCGTGAAGAGGTTCTTTACTTCATCATAGCTCTGCGGCCAGAACGTGCTGTCCTGGTCACACCACGACTCGGCGGGCCAGGCTCCGGGGTCCTGTGTGTGCTGTTCGGGTTTCAGGCAGGTCCGACCCTCCGTGTCCAGATAGGCTTGCCAGATGAAGCCATGGTAACTGCTTCCGAACTCACCTTGGAAGGTGTTCTCAGCGGTGGATGCGAAGGCACCGGGCCAATGATGCGTGAGCCATTCGTTCGCGAAGAAGTTCTCCTCTGTCCAAGCGGCGTGCTCGATGCCCAAAAGCACGGTGTCCACACCCGAGGTGATGCTGCTCGTACACCACTCGCTCGGTGGCCCCCAAACGGGCTGGCTGATCGTTACTTGGTGACGGACCAAACGCAGTTCATAATTCGTGCGACCGGGGAGTTCCATGCGCGATAGTACCGTGTACTTCCGCTGGAAGTGAATGTCCGTGTAGCAGATCCCGTCCGTGCCACCATGCTCCCCGCTGTATTGCAGGATGTCCCCGGGCTGATAGTTGAAGAAATCGATGATCTCCGGGAAATGGACCCCGGCGTTTATTCCTCCTTGCACACCGATCAACAGATGCTCGCCTGACGTATCCGAGGCATGGATCACGCCATGCATTTTGCTTATGCGCAGTGAACGTCCGTCCGCATACTGCACGGTTTTCACGCTGTCGGCCTGCCCCCAAATGATGGTGTCGGCGGAGGATAGGATCGTCGCGAGCCCCCCTGAAGGACTCGGCCAGTTCGCAGCGTCCGGGGCCCATGGTATGATGAGCAAGGTGTCCATATCGATCAGCCGGATCTCCGCACCGGAACGGAGTATTTGTCCGCCTATGAATTGCGCCATTCCAGTGTGGACGCCGGAACCGTTGTCACATGAAGCGGGAGCATCCGGACAAGGTTCACAGCGCGATCCGATCCTGTTCAACGCATACCGGAAGCTGTCCGCTCCCAGCGTATCCACATGCGTCACGAAGATCTGGTTGCTGATCGTGTCCGTACCGTCGTTGCTGTAGTTGTACTTGTAGTCCGGGTTGATCAAGGCCCAATTCTGCGCGGAAAGCAGCCCACACTGAAGGGCACAACAAAGGAGTATGAGCTTGCGCATGATCGCTCGTTTCAAAACAAGATAGGGCGAAGCGGCAAAACGCTGCCTGACCTTCCCGTTCAGCGGACCCTTCACTTCTTCCTCTTCCGGTCCTCCGGCGAATTCCCGTACGGGCAATGCCTGCAGCCGCTCTGGCAGCAATAGCCGCGCTTCAGGTGGTAGGCCTCCGTCCACACCACATAGCCTTCCGCGGTGAAGTAGAAATCGCCAAGGACATAGCCCAGCCGGAGCAAGTGCTTGGTGCGCGGGTCGTCCGCCGGTGGCTTGGGGTGCTTGGGCATGGAGGGTACGAAGATCGGGAGCAGCGCGTTTTATTCACAATGGGCGGTGTACAGCTCTGTGGGCGGAATGTTCAAAAGCTCCTGAATGCCCAATAGTTTCGGCCCTTGCGGAAGACCGCACTTCTGGAAATGAAGATCCAACACCTGTTGAAAACCGGTTTGCTGGCGTTACTGCCCGTGCTGCTGGCTTCGGCCCAAGGGATCCCTGGAGGTAGCGCCCAGACGCCCCAGCAGTACATCGAGAAGTGGAAGAGCGTGGCGGTGAAGAAGATGCAGGAACACGGCATCCCGGCCAGCATCACCTTGGCGCAAGGCCTGTTGGAAAGCCGCAACGGCAACAGCGTCCTCGCCACGGAAGGGAACAACCACTTCGGCATCAAGTGCACTTCGGACTGGACCGGCGGAAAGGTGTTCCACGATGACGACAAGAAGAATGACTGTTTCCGCAAATACCGCAATGCCGATCAGAGCTTCGAGGACCATTCCAAGTTTCTTGAGCGACCGCGGTACGCGCAACTTTTCGAGTTGAAGCCCACGGACTACAAGGGCTGGGCCCACGGACTGAAGAAGTGCGGTTACGCCACGGACCCGCGCTACCCGAGCAAGCTGATCGACCTCATCGAGCGCTACCAGTTGGACAACTTGGACAAGGGCGTGGATGTGAGCTACGCCAGTAAGGGCGATGCCCCTAGCAAGGCCCCCAGCGGAAAGCCGGCACACCGTTCACGCAACAGCAATGACGACAATACGGTGACCATCGGTAACATGCGCCCTGTGGAGCTGTTCGATGGCCGCATCAAGTTCGTCCGGGCACGAAAGGGGGAGACGGTGAAGGACATCGCGGACGAGATCCAACAGATGCCGGGCTTGGTGGCCAACTGGAACGACATCGCCAAGGACGGTAGCTTGGAGGAAGGACAGGTGGTGTACATCCAGCCCAAGCGCAACAAGAACAAGGACCGGGAAAGCTGCATCGCGGACAAGGGTGAGACCCTCTGGGGCATCAGCCAACGCTATGGCGTGAAGCTGAATAAGCTGGCGAAGTACAACAACATGGGTATCGCGGATCCCGTGCGGGCTGGGCAGAAGGTGTGGCTGCGGAGGCCGAGGAAGTAAGGTGTTGAAGTGGCCGCAGACCTGCCTGCCGGCAGGCAGGGGCGCGGAGGCGCAGAGAATGCGAAAGGGGCCGCGGAAGTGCGGAGAAGGCCGTGGACGGGACGTTGCGCTCGTAGCGTCCGTTGCGGTCAAACCCCTTGAGAGAACTCCACGGAGAAACCTGCGTGCTTCATATCCTCCCAGAAGCCCGGATAGGATTTGTTCACCACCTCAGGCCGCAGGATGGTCACCTCATCGCACACCAATGCCAGCGGGGCCAATGCCATGGCCATGCGGTGGTCGCCTTGCGGGTCGAAGGGCGGGGGCCGCAGGTTGGTCACCCCGCCTTGCAGTTTGAAGGTGCCACCATCGTATTCCGCGGAACAGCCCAATGTTCTCAGAGCTTCGGCGACAGCTTTCAGGCGATCGGTCTCTTTGAGCGGGAGGTTGTGAAGGCCGGTGAATTCCGCCGCTATTCCCAGGCCGGCCAATGCGAATGCCAGCGGTTGGAAAAGATCCGGGGTGTCCGTCAGGTCGGCGTGGTACGGATCGGGGCCCTCCCAGTTCCTCCCGTGCAGGATGAGTTTTTTTCCCAAAAGGGTGCAATGCGTGTAGCGGATGAAAAGCGAGATCGCCTCCTCATCGCCCTGCAAGCTTGGGCCGGCCATGTCGATGAAATGCAGATCCGTTCCAGGTGCAAGCGCAGCGACCTCGAACCAGAACGCCGCTGCGCTCCAGTCGGCGGGAATGTACATTTCTGCCGCTGTCAGCGGTCCGCTTTCCACACGGATCGCAACATCGTCCTCAAAAGCATGCGCGCCGAACCGCCCCAGCATTTCCAGCGTCATCCGCACATACGGCCCGCTGAGCCGCAAGCCGGTCCATTGCAGTTCAAGGCCTTCGGAAAAGCACGGTGCCACCAGCAACAAGGCACTGATGAACTGGCTGCTTTCCGGGGAGTCCAGAGTGATCGTTCCGCCGCGCATTTTCTTCCCCCGCACCTGGAATCCGTTTGCTTCTTCCGTAATGTCCGCACCGAGTTCACGCAGCGCCTCTACCAATGGTGCATGCGGCCGTTGCAGCAGGCGCGGGTTGCCGGTGATGAGGTGCTTTTCGCCCTCCTGCACACAGGCCCATGCGAGCAGGAAGCGGAACGTGGTGCCGCCGTCACCACAGTGCATTTCCGCAGGCCGGTCGCGCAGCAGCTGATGCAGTATACGGGTATCATCCGCTTCGCCGAAGTGCTTCACGCATTGAAGATCGCCCGCCAACGCCGCAAGGATCAGCGCGCGGTTGGCCACGCTCTTGCTGGGCGGCAGGGCGGTGCTCCCACGCGGCGGCCCCTCAGGCCTTCGAACGGTGACGCGGTGCGGCATCCGGTGTCAACAGGCGATAATGTTCCAAGGCTTCCGCCACCTGTGCGGCGTTGATCGGCACGTCCACACGGGCGGACCCGATGCCGGTGAGCAAGGTGAACCGGAACGCGTCATCCACGTTCTTCTTGTCGTTGCGCATCAGCTCGATGATGCGATGGTGGTCAGCTTGTTGGAACGGGAACACAGGGTAGAGGCTCATCAGGTGTTCCTCCACGGCGTTCATCCTGTCCCGGTCCAGCAATTCCATGCGCCAGCTGAGCCATGTGGCGCAGACCATGCCGATGGCCACGGCTTCGCCATGCAGCAAGGAGCGGTGGGTGCTTTCCAACGCGAAGGCCTCCAGCCCATGGCCTATGGAATGGCCGAAGTTGAGCAGTTTGCGGGGACCCTGTTCCCGGGGGTCTTCCTGCACCACCTCGGCCTTGATGTCGGCCGATCGCTGGATCAGCGGGGCCAGCGCATCCAGATCATGCAAAGGTGCCCGCCGCACCAGGTTCCAATGCTCGACGTCACGCACCAGGCCGTGCTTGATCATCTCGGCCACGCCATTGAGCACTTCACGCTTGCCCAAGCTGCGCAGGAAAGGCGGATGGATATAGGTGGCCACAGGGTCGGCAAAGGTCCCGACGAGGTTCTTGATGCTGTTCAGGTCGATGGCGTTCTTGCCGCCGATCGCAGCGTCCACCATGCCCATCACGGTGGTGGGGACATTGATGAAGCGGATGCCCCGTTTGTACGTGGAGGCCACGAAACCGCCGAGGTCGGTGATCACCCCTCCGCCCAGATTCACCAAAACCGCCTGCCGGTCCGCCATGCGTTCGGCGAGGTGGGTCCAGAGGGCGCGGCACACTTCGAGGTCCTTGCTCTGCTCCCCGCTGCGCACCAGGATGGTCTGCGCATCGCGCAGGTGCGTTGTCCGGGCAAGGAGCTCCGGAAGGCACTGGTCCATGGTGCGCTCATCGCCCAGTATGAAGAGCTGCGTGCTGCGGGAGTTTTCCGCGAGCCAACGGTCCAGATGCGCCAAGGCATGCTCGCCCATCAGCACGGGATGACTGACAGAGGTCATCTTTTGAACCTGTGGACGATCGGATGCCATAGCTACTTTTGGCGGCCTTTCCGGAGTCCGGTTTTTTCCGCGGGAAAGGCGCCCAAAGGAACGAACTACAAGCACGCGGCGCCACATGCAACAACAGGAGGTATCCCCACGCACAGGAAACCCGGTCCTGCCCGATATGGGCGACACCCGCACGGCCTTCGCCCAAAAGAGCGATCGCGACCTCTGGCAGGCGTTGTGGCTGTTCCGCATCATCGGCACCCCTTGGCTCACCTCCTTGGGCAGTGCGCTCACCAAGATGGCCTTGGCGCTGCACCTGCCGGTGAAAGGCATTGTGAAGGCCACCATCTTCAAGCAGTTCTGCGGTGGGGAGACCATCGAAGAGTCATTGGTGACGGCCCATAGGCTGGCGGAGAAGCGCGTGGGCACCATCTTGGACTATAGCGTGGAGGGCGAGGATGACCAGAGCGCCATGGATGCCACGGCAGCGGAGATCCTGCGCACCGTCGCGGCTGCCAAGGGAAATCCCGATATCCCGTTCTCCGTTTTCAAGCCCTCCGGCGTGATCCGTACGGACGTGCTGGAGAAGGTGTCCGCCGGGGCGAAGCTCACCGCTGATGAAGCTGCGGCCTGGGAACGTGGCCGGAAGCGTGTTGAAAGCATCTGCGAAGCCGCCCATGCCGCCGATGTGCCCGTATTGGTGGACGCCGAGGAAAGCTGGACCCAGGACGCACTTGATGTGCTCGTCACGGAAATGATGCGGCGCTTCAACGGCCAACGCGCCATCGTATATAACACGGTCCAACTCTACCGGCACGACCGCTTGGCCTTTCTTCGGAAGGAGGCGGAGATCGCGAAGGCCGGGGGATACCACCTGGGGATGAAGTACGTGCGCGGGGCCTACATGGAAAAGGAGCGGGAACGAGCAGCGGAGAAAGGCTATCCGGATCCCATCGGTGCGACCAAAGCCTCCGTGGACGCTGACTTTGATGATGCGCTGCGGTATGCCGCCGAGCACATCGGCCACATGGCGGTGCTGGTAGGCACGCACAACGAAGAGAGCACCTTGTTGATGGCGCGGCTCATGCACGGGACCGGACTGGCGAAGGACGATCCACGGATCCACTTCGGGCAGCTGTTGGGCATGAGCGACAACATCAGCTACAACATGGCCCTTGCCGGATTTAACGTGGTGAAGTACGTGCCATACGGACCCGTGCGCAAAGTGCTTCCCTACCTGATCCGCCGGGCGGAGGAGAACACCAGCACGAAGGGACAGACCGGAAGGGAGCTGTCGCTGATACTCGCTGAACGGAAGCGGCGGGCCGGTCCTGCCGACCGCTAACTACGGTTAGCAAACGATCCCCGACCTACCGGGAGATGACGAGCCTGGCCGTTCGCACCGTGGCTCCTTGGACCTTCACCAAATAGAGGCCGTTCGGCAGTGCAGCCACGTCCATGGTGTTCTGTCCTGAGGGAAAGTTCAGTTCGATCACTGTCCGGCCAAGCCCGTCCAGGACCTGTACCGTGCCGGCCTCCGGCATTTTCACTGTGACCGCATCGGCGGCGGGTACCGGATAAAGCCGCATTCCGTCCATGGACGGCTTGAGCTCGTTCACGGCCACGGTCGCCCCGCTGCAATCGAGTTCCGTACTGCAGACCACGCTGGAAAGGAAGTGGGCGACGAAGTTCATCGAGTTGACCGGGTCATAATTGAGATAGCCCACATGGCCGGTCCCGGGGTATTCCAGGTAACAGCTCGGCACGGCGATATTTTCCATGCGCAAATTGATGTCATGGTCGCCCGAAACGATGATGCCGGTGGGGAGGCCAAGTGCATTGATCTGCTCGGTATAGCAGGGCACGATCCCGTCCCCGGTCTCATGGATACCGCAATAGGGCTGGTCGCCGGGATGCACCCACGTGGTGTCCATCAGCGCGCCACTGAGACTGACGCAGGCCATCACATCGCTGGAATAGCCCAAGGGCCCGCTGGTGCCTTCCATGCCGCCCAACGCGGCGCTGTCCGCCACCAATGGGGCGGGTAATTCAGAGGGTTCGTTCATGTACGTGAGCTGCAATGCACCGATGGCCCCGGCGCTCACGCCGCCCGCAATGATGCGGTCCGGATCGATCCCGTACGGATTGCCGTCCTCGGCCACGGTCTTCCGTAGATAACGGATGCAGCCCTTCATGTCATGCACGCAGCGCTGTACGGCATGCATGGAGGTACTGGTGTTCGGGAAGAAGAAGCCCACGCGGTAGTCCATGGCCACGGCCACATAACCCATGCGTGCGAGCTGCCCGCACATAGATGACACGGTGGCACGCGAGCCGGTGACGAATGAGCCGCCAAAGGCCAACACCACCACGGGCCGTTCGGAAAGGGTGTCGTTGGCCGGGGCGTAAATGTCCATGCGCAGGGTCTGGTTGGTGCCGTCAACCGCGGTATTGGTGCCAAAGACCACCCCCGGGATGCTGTCGATCTGGGGAAAATAGTTATACGTGCTGTAGCGGCCGGTGCCGCACTCCTGGGCGGAGAGCAGGGAGGGGAACAGGATGATCGTGAGGGTAAGGAATGTTGTTTTCATGGGGCTTGGATCCGGAGGCAAAGTACGCTTCAGCAGCATACGGTGGACCGGACCCCCCGGATCTTGCACTGTGGTTCATCGCTTGCGTGGCAACTGAAGAGGCCATCAGCGAAGGTGGAGATGTTGGAGTGCGTTGCCGAAGGATCCATTACCGATCCGGGGTGTCACCTGAAACTGCGCATTCGACATAATGCATACTTGGTTGACTGAAACCCTGGACTCTTTGACACCGTTCAAAGCCGCCGGGTTCTCCCAAAGTGGTCTACGGTGTTTACCGTAAAGTGCCGTTCGACCACAGGGTTATCCCGGAAGTAACTTCATCTTTGCACAAACGATCAAAACACAGATCATCACATGAAAAGGCATCTTTTGGCAGTAACCGCCCTGGTGGCAGGCATCGCAAGCACACAGGCGCAAGAACAGTATCGTCCCGTAGGAGGCGAAAAGAACTTGGAATTGATGGTCGCCCCTTTGGGAGGCAGCCCGGTCACGATGGCCGGCATCAAGTACCGTCATTTCGGTTCGGCAACCTCCGCGATGCGTTTGGGCGTGTTCCTGGGCTTCCAGAACAAGACGACCATTCTGCAAGATGAGGACAGCCAGACCGATATGCTCGAACTGAAGAAGAAGGAAAGCAGCATCACCATCGCTGTGCAGCCTGGTCTTGAGAAGCACATGACGGGAACGGACCGCCTTTCACCGTACATCGGTGGATACTTGGACCTGAACTATACCTCTAAGAACAAGAAGGAGGAAACACAGTTGAATGCTACCAAGGTGGGCTATGACCAGACGAAGAGCGGTAGCTTGGGCCTGGGCCTGAACGCCGTGGCCGGCTTCGATTACTACCTGGCCAAGTCGCTCTACTTTGGCACCGAGCTCGGCTTCGGCGTGTCCGCGACCATGCCCATGAAGAACAAGACGGAGTCCGTGACTCTGGATCCTGTCAGTGGAAATGAGGTCACCACCAGCGGTGATTCGAAGAAGGATAACATGAGCAGCATCCAGGTCGGCCCCAACGTGGTGGGTCAGTTGCGCTTGGGCTGGTTGTTTTGAGCATTGTTGCATCAACACGAAAAGTACAGGAAATGAACCGAAAAACACAGGCTTTCCGGAAGCTGACGGGGTATGCCATGCCGTTGGCGGTGGTGGCCTTCCTGTTCAGCTCCTGTAACAAGGAGCCGGTCTCCATGCCGAACCCGAGCACGTCCACTGCCATCAAGGACGCGGGTTTGAAACGGCAGATCTGGGACATGGGCCAGAAGGTGCCTTCTGTGGGCATCTACAACCGGACCATGAACGAGATCCTCGTGTTCAGCCCCGCGAAGGACGGATCACGCAGCTTCTCCTTCACCACCGCACCGGCCAGCGGCATCAGCTTTGCCTCCAGCAATGGCGGACAGTGGGTGTGGACCGAGGACGGAGGAATGGTGGTGCTGACCGAGCCTCAAGCAGGGCTGGGGGCAGGTGGTGGAACGGTTTCAGCCGGTAACACCACGCTGGATATCAACCTCGCTGTTTGTTTTGCCGTTGGGGACGATGCCCTCGGGGGCGGCCTCTTCGGGCCGGACATGGGTGAAGTGGCGGGTGTGATCGGGATCTCAGGCGACTTCGATGCACTGCAGAACGGGGATTTCTCCGATGGCGAGAGCGACCCGTTCCAGTATTTCCACGGCTTTGCCTACTACTTCGTATATGCTGATAACCTCAGCAATACCAGCTATGATGTGCTGAACTGGATCGATGATCTGAACAATGATGATCTGGATAATTTCAGTTTCGCTTTCATCATCAGCTTCCAGAACGACGGGGGGATCTATCTCTCCAAGGATGGTGCCATCACAGTGAATGATGGAACCATGGAATTCAATAACGGCCACTACTACGCTGTTGAGGGTGTGGGCTTCTTCGATGACGATGAGGATTCGGACGCATCCTACTCCGTAGTAAGCGGATATGGGGCGATGGGTTGTCAGTGACCCTTTGAACATGTTGAGTAAAAAGGCCGCCACGCAAGTGGTGGCCTTTTTGCTTTTACGGTGCGGCGTTCGCTTCCCATGGCCCCCTCGGAATGGATCGACTCCGTTCAATGCTGTACCTATCGTCATGCCCACTGCATTGTTCCGTGCGGCCCCCCATCCCTGTTTGCCCGGCTGCCTATGCATTTTGGTGCAACCAGTTGGGCGGCATGATCGTCATGCATTGGAAATAGGTCATTCTTGATCGATGAATTACCGGCCTGTGGAACAAATAGTTGATGAAACAACCGTATTAAGGCTCAACCCGTAGAAGTCGACAATTACTTTGGCTCGATCGAATTTATCCGTCCATGCGCCTATTTCATAGCGCGGTCCCGCTCCTGTTCACCCTGTTGTCCGTTTTCGTGCAGCAGGATGCGTGTGCCCAGCCGTTGGTCGCACATGCGGGTGCGGATGTGACCATTTGCGCTGGCGGCCCCACCACTTTGGGGGCTAACCCGACGGCTACGGGGGGCACCGGACCCTACCAGTATAGCTGGACGCCTGCCACCGGGCTGAACAATGCGAACGCACAGCATCCGGTGTGCACGGCCACCAGTTCGCAGACCTATACGCTCACCGTGACCGATGACAATGGTGCCACGGCCACGGATCAGGTCACGGTGACGGTGAATGCCGCACCGAACCCGTTCCTCACCATGGCAGCGGACCCCAACGTCACCACCTCGGTATTCAGTGGTACCACCACCTTCAGCCTTTGCAATCAAGGAGCGGCCGCCTATGTTTTTAGCTTCGTGGACAACAGTACGGCAGCAGCAGGCGCGACCTATTCCTTGGACTGGGGCACAGGCGGCGCGGCTTTTACGCCCATGGCGACCGGTTGGACCCAAACGCATCAATATCCCATCGGGCTGAACACGCTCACCTACACGATCACCAATCCGAACGGATGTTCCGTTACCGTGGAGTTTTACGTTTTCATCGGCAGCAATCCCAGCGTGGGGATCAACAATCCGGGTAATACTTCGGTATGTACTGGCCAGCCTGTGTGCTTCCCGATCACGTTCACCTCCAGCAACACGATCGGTACGCAGTACTTGGTGGATTTTGGTGACGACACGGACACGAGTTTTGTGCAACCCGCCCCCGCCCAGCTTTGCCATGTTTACCAACAAACAAGTTGTGCGGCGGCCCCACCTTTTTATACGGTCCGGATCGAGGCCACCAACCCCTGTCTGGCCTTTCCGTCCTTCGGTACTGCAGGGCCGATCCTGGTGAGCGACGCCCCACAGGCTGATTTCACCATGTCCGCTGATACCAGTTGTGCAGGAGCCCCGGTGAGCTTTACGAGCACAGCCACAAGCAGTGAGGCGCCGACCTGCGGCCCGCCCAAAGTTGTTTGGAGCGTGACCCCCACGATAGGCTGGACGGCACTGGGCGCATTAGGCACCACCAACGGCAATACCGCTCCCTCCGGTTGGACCACTGGTTCCCAAGCCCCGAACATCCGCTTCGACCAAGCGGGCACATACTGCGTGAAGCTGAAGGTTGGAAATGCCATTTGCGGAGTTGATAGCATGACGCACTGCATCTGCGTGGAAGCCCCGCCGCAACCGGCCTTCACGCTTTCACCTACAACAGGATGCACGCCGCTTGTGAGCACCACGGACAACACGAGCACCAGCCCCAACAGTTGTTCCACACGATACAACTGGCTGGCTGCGGCCAGTAGTACGGCCTGCGGGGGAAGCACGTCAGTGACCTTCAGCGGAGGCACGGGCGCCACCACCTTCGAGCCGCAGTTCACCTTCACAGGGGCGGGGGCGTACAATGTGACCTTGCAGGCGATCAATTCATGCGGAACGTTCCCGGTGATCGTACCGGTGACGGTGGGCGCGCCGCCGCAGGTAGCTGCGAATGCCGTCAGCGGGATCTGTGCGGGGCAGAACGTGAACCCCACCGCGACCTTCACCGCATGTGGATCGCCCATCACCGCGTATGGCTGGACCTTGACGGGCGGCAATCCTGCCAGTGCGAACACACAGAACCCCGGGGCCGTGACCTATCCTGCTCAAGGTAGTTTCACCATCACGGCCTCCGCCACGAGCGCATGCGGCACCACCACCTCCAGCACACCGATCACCGTGACGCCCTTGCCTGCGGCCCCCGTGGTCGGTGGCCCCATTACGCTCTGCGTGGGAGAAACCTTGGACTTGAGCGCAACACCGGTGCCGGGCATCACCTTCCATTGGACCGGCCCCAACGGCTTCAGTTCCTTTTCCGCCAGCCCGAGCATTCCGAACATCACCATGGGGGGCCAAGGCGTCTATTCCGTCACGGCCTCTGCCGGTGGTTGTGACGGGCCGGCGAGCACCGTGACCGTGACGGTGAACCCGCCGCTTGTGTTGAACATTTCACCTGCTGCGCCCACGGCATGTGCCGGTGATCCCGTCACCCTCACCGCGAGCGGCGGCAGCAACTACCAGTGGACCGCGAATGGCGTATCCGTCGGAAGCGGCAGCCCGCTCACGTTCACGCCTACAGGCACGTCCACGATCATTCTTACGGGGCAAGGAGGTGGTTGCACCGGTTCCGCCAGCACCCAGGTGACGGTATACCCCTTGCCTGCCGCGAACGCAGGGACCGACCCCGTCTTCTGTGAGAGCAACCTGCCGCAGGTCTTGTTCCCGATCACGGTGGGCGGTGTCTGGAGCGGCGATCCCAACGTGACCGCGGACGGACATTTCACACCTTCCGTGCAAGGCGTCCACCAGCTCATCTACACCGTGACCAGCCCACAGGGATGCACGAATATGGACACGGTGCAGGTAACGGTGGCGCCGCCCGCCGCACCCGCGGATGCAGGACCTGACAGCCTGATCTGCCTGAATGCCACGCCGATCCAACTCACTGGGTCGCCTGGCGCCGGTACGTGGACCGGTGATATCTCCATCGGCGGGATCTTTACACCGGTGGTGACGGGCGCGTTCGTGGTGATCTACACGGTAGGCTCGGGCAGCTGCTCCACCAGCGACCAGGCCACCGTGACCGTGGTACCGGCCACGGTGGTGGATCCCGGCCCGGACCAGCAGCTCTGCATCGATGAGCCGGCCTTTTCCTTGGGCGCCACGCCGGTGGGCGGTACCTGGACCGGGAACGGCATCAGCGGAGACGATTTCGACCCGTTAACGGCCGGGGCCGGTGCGCATGTGCTCTCGTACACCTATGCGGACCCGAACGGTTGCATCACCACGGCCACCCGCACGATCACGGTGAACCCTTTGCCGGTGGTCTCCGCAGGGAACGACACCACCTTCTGCGATCAACCTGTTGTGCAAACGCTCGCAGGATATTCGCCTTCTGGCGGAACGTGGAGCGGTACGGGCGTCACCCCGGACGGGACGTTCACGCCCAACGGTCCGGATATGCTCGTGTTCACTTACAGTTTCACCGATGCCAACAACTGTTCCGCCAGCGACCAGATGACCGTGACGGTGATCACCATCACCGATCCGGCAACGGCGGGAAATGACACGGCAGCCTGCATCAACAGCGGTGTCCTGCAACTTTCCGGCGCTCCCTCGGGCGGTACGTGGAGCGGTTCGCACGTGGATGCTGCGGGAGCTTTTGACCCTGCAGTTGTAGGCACATATACCCTCACCTATTCCGTGGGCAACGGCTCTTGCGTCACGCAGGACCAGGTGGATGTCACCGTGGATCCATTGCCCGTGATAGCCATCACCAGCGTGGTGGCTATCTGCGCGGACGGCGCCCCGGAGGACTTCGCAGCGACCCCGGTCGGCGGCTCGTGGAGCGGCACCGGTATCACGGACGCGGCGGCGGGCACTTTCGACCCGGCAGTAAGCGGCGAAGGCGTGTTCCCGGTGACCTATGCCTTCACCGATGCCAACGGATGCAGCAACAGCGCCTCGGCGAACGCCACAGTGGATCCCCTTCCCACGGCGGCCTTCTCCAACGACCCCACCGCATGCTCTGGTTTGTCTTTTCCATTTTCGGATGAGAGCATCGGAGCCTCCGGCTGGGCCTGGTCCTTCGGTGATGGCGACAGTGCGTTCGTCCAATCACCTTCCCACGTCTTCGACACGGCGGGCACGTACACCGTTACACTGGTGGCATACACGGCCGCAGGTTGCACGGACACCATCAGCCATGCGGTGACGGTATGGGCAGGGCCTGGGATCGGCTTCACCGCCACGCCTTTTGAAGGTTGCGCACCCTTGGTGGTGACCTTGGACAACCAGAGCACCGGCGACGGTATGAGCTTCGCATGGGATCTCGGCGATGGCGGAAGTTCCGTGCTTGAGGAACCGGGGCAGAACACGTACTACGCGAGCCTCACTGAGGATACCACCTACACCATCACGCTCACGGCCACCAATTTTTGCGGTTCCGTGGATTCATCCGTGGTCGTCACCGTTCATCCGGAGCCCACTGCGCTCTTCGGCCCGGACTTCGATTCAGGCTGCTCCCCGTGGCCGGTCACTTTCAGCAACGTCACCATCGGCCAAGCGGACAGCTATTTCTGGGATTTCGGCGACGGCCTCACCAGCACCACCGCCGACAGCCTCGTGCAGCACACGTATTACACCGGGGCGAACGATACCACCTACACCATTACGCTGGTGGCCACCAATGCCTGCGGAAGCGATACGGCGGAATACACCATCACCACGCTGCCCAATAACATCACCGGCTTCTTCAACACCGACACCACCAGCGGCTGTGCGCCATTGACCGTACACTTCACGCAGTACAGCATCGGGGCGACGAACTGGCATTGGGACCTCGGCAATGGCAATGTGAGCACCGACGGGAGCGTGACCACCACCTATGACACGGCAGGCACCTACACGGCCACGCTCTTCGCGGACAACGGCTGCAGTTTCGACACGGTGAGCGTGGACATCACCGTACTGGCCTCACCGCCTGCCGACTTTACCATTCACCCCGGCCAGCATTGCGTGGGAGCGCCGGTCCAATTCACCAACAACACGCCCGCGCCCGCAGGCTTGACCTGGGATTTCGGTGACGGGGAAAGCTCCACCCTTTCCGCGCCAACGCACAGCTATGCGTCGGCCGGCAGCTATACCGTCACCCTCAATGTGGCTTCCACCATCAGCCCTTGTCCCGCTACGCAATCCCAAACGGTGACCGTGGCGGCCACACCTATGGCCGCGTTCACGCCGGACCCGGTCAGCAGCTGCATCCCGCTGGACGTGCAATTCACCAACGGCAGTACCGGTGCCGATTTTTACCAGTGGAGCTTCGGCGACAACAATACCATCGGTATTCCTAACCCCGCACATACCTACAACGATGCGGGCACCTACACCATCCAATTGGTGGCGGAGAACCTGAACGGTTGCACGGACACCGCCACAGCGAACGTGGTCGCCTTCCCGCTGCCGGTGAGCGCCTTCACCATGGCGGCCGGCCAGAGCTGCGATCAACCTACCGATGTACAGCTCACCAATGCTTCCACCGGCGACGTGAGCCATACCTGGGATTTCGGCAACGGAACGAACTCCGTGCTGAACAACCCTGTGGCCACCTACGCGGAGCCAGGCACCTACACCATCACGCTCACCGTTTCCAACCAGTACGGCTGCACGGCCGTGAGCACGGATGAGTTCACCGTGTATCCCACGCCGGTGGCGCAGTTCGTTGCGGAGCCGCAACCGGCCTGCGCGGGCTACCCCGTCACCTTCGGGAATACTTCGCTCAACACCAGCAGCTATCAATGGCATTTCGGTGATGGCGAAAGCTCCTTCGAAGAGTCCCCGTGGCACATCTATCCGCAAGGCGACTATGATGTTACGTTGATCGCCACGGGTGAAGGCGGATGCGTGGACAGCCTCTTCGTACCAGCGGCCGTGCATGTGGACCCGCGCCCTACGGCGGCCTTCAGCTATGTGCCCATGCAGAGCACCACCTACGCGTTGCAGTTCCACAACGTCAGCACGGATGCAGTGAGCTGGATCTGGGATTTCGGCGATGGGGAGCACTCCAACGCCTTCGAGCCATTGCACCTCTTCCCGGCAGGACCCGATGACCTGTATCCGCTGTGCTTGGTGGCCATCAACACCTTCGGTTGCCCGGACACCGTGTGCCGGTCCATCGTCGCCACCAGCGACCCCGACATCTTTGCGCCCAACGCCTTCACCCCGGACCAGGACGGCGTGAACGAGGACTTCCAGCCCATCCTCAACGGCTACGATAATTGGCGCTACCAATTCTTCGTCTTCGACCGCTGGGGCGAACGGATCTACGATACCAGAGACCGCAACGCATCTTGGGACGGAACCTACCACGGCAAGCCGGTGAAGACCGATGTCTACGTGTGGAAAGTGGTGCTGAACAGGGACGGCGATGAGCGCGTGTTCTACGGGCACGTTACCGTAGTGCGGGGGACGGAGTGAGGGGAAGCACCGCTCGGCCTGTTCCGTGCGACCCGGCACAAAGGATTAAAAGTAGGCAAAACATACTTTGGCCAGCAACGTATTTTTTGCGAAGCTTTAGCATGCCATGGGATGCTTCGCCACATATTTCGACAGCAAGCATAAAGGGTTGGTGACTTATCCAGCCTACCGGCTCATCGACTTGGGTGCCGAGCAAAATCGAGGTGCGTCAACCAGTCAACTTGGGTGCCGAGCGGAGTCGAGGTGCGTCAGCTCATCAGCTCATCAGCTCATCAGCTCATCAGCTCATCAGCTCATCAGCTAAAATCACCTTCAGTAGTTCCTCCTCCACCTCCCGGCTTGGGTGTTTCCACACGCGGCATAGTGCAAAACCTCTTGCCATGTTGCGCGGTGGCCTCTTAGCCTTGTTCCTGGCCTGCCCGCTTTGGGCTTACCTTCGGGTTTCCATGGAACCCGTGCAACAAAGTTCCACACACGCGTACGCGCCAACTGCTTCGGGCATGGGTCTGCACAAGAGCAGCCTCGGATGTGCCGCTGTTGCAAGCACCAACATAAGTTGCGAACAGGATACCCCGAAAGCATCCCGTATGGAGCAGGTGGGCACCTTCCAACACCCCGACCCGGAAGTGTATAGGGAAATACTGTGGCAGATGAAGATGGATCGCCAGCGCCAAGTGACAACGCTGGAAGGATGCGCGAGCCAGTTGCATGATCTTCAAGAGCGTGTGGAATTCTTGGAATCGTACGTGGATGAGTTGCGGAGGCATATTCCCTACGAACAGCCCCTCTCACGCCAGGAACCCAAACTCACACCTGCACAGGCGCAATACCTGAGGGAAGTGATGCAGAAACCCATGCCGACCCCATCACCAGAAGAAAAATGAAAAAGCCCCCGGTGCGCTAACACCGAGGGCCGAAGTCCATGTCCCACCAAACTGCGAAGTAAAAATGAAACGGAACTGAACAAAGGTAAGGCGGATGCTGAAGAAAGAGTAAGCCCCGCCACCGTGGCCACCGGACCGACATCTGGCATGCCCCCAGCACGACGGCGAGGCGAGAGGGCAATATTACTTGCGGTTTTTGACCGGGCCGATGCGAAACCGGTCGACACGAACGAACACTGAACGAATGTTTCTCTCAACAATGAACGGCAGGTGGACCGGAGCAAAATGGCTCTTGGGCTGCCTGTTGTTTGTTGTTACTCCGCGCTGTGAAGCGCAGAATTTAATCCCGAACCCCAGTTTCGAAGAGGTGGATACGTGCCCACATATTCCACCCGTCACAGGATTTGGTCCAGGGTCCAGGCCAACACACTGGTTCAGTGCAAGCGACACCCCGGATTACTTCAATGCTTGCGTGGATTCGGGTACTTCCGTTCCGCATAACATCTTTGGCTACCAACAACCCAAAGAAGGACAAGCCTATGTCGGTCATGCGACTTATCTGGAGGGAGACTATCGAGAAATGTTCTCGGTGGCGCTCTTGAGTCCGTTGGTCGTGGGGCAGACGTATTACGCGAGCATGTTCCTGAACTCGTCACAGGGAGGGAACCAACAGGGTGATATTGGCTGCAACAAGGTGGGGATGTTGTTCACCACCACCCCATACCATTGGACACAGGGAATGGCTGACTTTCCGTTAGGCGATTTTGCCCAAGTGTACAGCCAGGCAGTAGTGGCGGATACTTTGAATTGGGACTTGGTCAGCGGCAGTTTCGTGGCGGATAGCGCCTATCAGTATGTGGTGATCGGCAATCACTTCCGGAACGCACTTACGGATACGCTACCCGTTGGGCCATACATGGGCGGTGTGGCCTATCACTTCGTTGATCAGGTGTGCGTATCTGCCGAACCCGGAACTTGTCCATTGGCCACTTCGGTTGTTACAGGGGAAGAACCTCGGCTGATCATTGGCCCGAACCCTTGTCATGAAAACCTCGCTGTTCTACTCCCTTACACGGACAATTGGTCCTTGGCGGTTTATGACATGATGGGGCGGCTTGTGATCAAGGAGCATGTGCATGCAGGTTCATCAACCCAAATACGGACGGTTGAGCTTTCAACGGGTGAATACTTAATGCGGGTCACAGGGTCGAGAGAAGCACGGTCACTTCAGTTCGTGAAGATGTGAACATTTACTTCCAACTAACCAACACCACAAAACGATGAAGCAGATCAAGCAACTTGCACTGGGCGCATGCCTTTGTGCCGCGTATCTCCCCATGCAGGGGCAGGTGACGCAACTGAACAATACGGTGACACTTGCGAATCAGTACATCGGCTGCGATGTTCTCAGCAACCAAGCATTGCGATTCACCACGCAGTTGAACTTTCCGCATGAGTGGCGCACGAACAACATACTGCGCATGCAACTCAACGAAAGCCTGCCCGGCCAGCCGGTGAACAACTTCCCGAACGTGGACCTGAGCGGTCACCTTGGGATCGGGGCACCGGTGCCACCGCAAGCGCTGAGCTTTCTGCACATCAACAACAATGGCAGCTTTTTCGCGGGCTTCCGGCCGTGGATGCGCACAGGGGTGAGCATGTCCGAGAACACGGACTGGATGTACGTGGGTGCGAAGCACCAGGGAGAGGATCTCGTTGATGCCGTGATCAACTGGGGTGACAATAAGGAAGCCGACCCTACCTATGGTCCGGATGCGTTGCGTTTCATTTTCACGCGAACGATGAGCAACATCAATATCGCCTCCCAGATGGACGGATTGGAGTTGGCCCGTATCATTCCGGACCCCTCTGGGAATCAGGGTTACTTCGGCATTGGGGATTACTTCACCGCTGCGACGAACCCTTCGGAGCGGTTGGATGTGCTGAATGGCCGTGTGGCGATCCGGGAATTGCCCACGAACCCCGTAAGTGCCAGCATGGAAGCCGTGGTGGTGAACACCAGCACCGGCGTGCTGGAACACCGCCCGTTCCCCACCACCACCGGTGGCCCGGATTGTGATTGGACCCCGATCGCTGGTGCGATCAATGAACTCCGCACAGCGAATGCACCGGCAGGGACCGTGGGTGCTTGCCCTGATCAACGCTGGAAGGTACAGATCGGGACGCCATCGACCGCAGGGCCATACAGGCTAACAGTAGGGGTGGACCAAACCACTTGTGCGAATTGTGGGGTGAACGGTGGGACCAATGTGGAAGTTAAAAGTGTTGCTGGCAGCAGTGTGAACGGTTCACACATTCTTGTACAGTCCACGCCTCCCGGATCCACCCCTGTGATCAAGGGGCTTAAAATGGAGACCCTGAATGCGGGATTGTTCAACTACGGCATAGAAGTGGATGCGACGAACAACGTTGCGAACAACGGATTTCTCTACGGTGCATATATCAAGGCGCTGAACCTAATGGGAGGGACAACCGCACAGTTGTACGGATTGCGCAGCAATGCTACGGCGACTGCTGGGACCGTGGTGAACAATGCAAAAGGTGTATGGGGCAGCGCGGGCAACGGAATTGTGAACTATGGGCTGTATGGTGATGCTTCGGGTGGGGTCACCAATTATGCGACCTGCTCGGTTGCTTCAGGTGGTACCGGCTCCAACTACGGGGCCTACACGTCTGGAACAGGAGGTGCAGGCACCACCAACTTTGGGGTCCGAGCCATTGCTTCTTCGACGGATGCGGCCGCGTTATGCTATGGAGTATATGGATCGGCTTCCGGTCCGGATAACACAGGCGCACCGAACGGTCACAGCAAATGGGCGGGCTACTTTCCGGGGTACACCTATACCCCCGGCATGATGTGGTCTGCCAGCGATGAGCAATTGAAGCAGAACATCGAGGACCTGCCGACAGATGAGGCCATGAACAAGCTTCAGCAGTTGACCCCCAAGACGTACGATTTCGATCAGGACCAGTTCGGCTTCATGCACCTGCCCACCGAACACCAGTATGGGCTGATCGCACAAGAGATGGAGGCGGTATTACCGGAGCTCGTTACTACGATCCATCAACCTGCGATGCTGGATTCCGCCGGGGCGGAAGAAAGTCCTGCCATTGATTTCAAGGCTATGAACTACCAAGGGCTCATCCCGCTGCTCATTGCCGGCTTCAAGGCGCAGCAGCAGCAGATCACGGACTTACGGGATCAGATCAACCAATGTTGCGCGGCGCAAGATGGTGCGGCCCAAAGAGGAAGTGCGGAACAAGGGTCCATGCCACAGGAGAACGACCTCCAGGAGCAACGCCTGTTGATCATCCCCAACCCGGTAGCGGACCTTACCACACTGGAATACTACGTGCCAAAAGCGGGCAAGGTGAGCTTGCAGGTGAGCACCAGCGATGGCAAGCCCTTGGCCACCTTGCGTGAGGAACTGGCCGAGGCGGGCGCGTACAACTACAGTTGGAACACCACCAAACTGGCGGCGGGCACCTACTTCTGCACTTTCATGTTGGACGGTGCCGTGGTGGTGAAGCGGGCTGTGAAGGTGAAGTGAGTCTCTGAAAAAGATCGAAGTAACCGCAGGGTCCGCTGATGGTCGGAGATGGCTGTTGGCGAGACCCTGCGGCTGCTATGGAAGGGGACAGCGTTTCTACCGCCCACCCGCCTGAATGCTCACCAACGTAGCCGTGGAATCCGTCCTGAAATCCCGCATGGTGGACGCCATGTAGTGGACCTGTTGCCCACGCACGGTGCCATGGACGTAATACACGAGGCTGTCCTTGCTGCGCTTGCTGTCGCTGAAGTCGATGTCGCAGCTGTCCATGGCGTTGCGCAGGTCGGTGAGGTCGAGGTGCAGTGGTGCGAGCATGGCCTCAGCTTCCGGCGTGGTCTTTACCAAGGTGTTTTTCAGGCGGAGCTTCACGCGGTAGTTGGGCATCCAGTCGGTGTTTTCCAGGCGGCTGCCGAAGATGGCCCAAGCGAGGATGCAGCCTAAGCCGATTCCGAAGGAGAAGAGGAGGAGGCGGCGTTTGAAAGACATATTGAAAAAATGGAAAAAGAGAGTAGTCGTGAGTCTTTGAGTCGTGAGTCAGGAGTCTGTGTGTCGGAGTTCACCGATCACCATATTATCTGTGCTGATCAGCCCTTTCAGCGTCACTGCGCCTGGGCGAAGCCGCTTCGGCGAAGCACGGTCTGCGTTCCATTCCTCAGAACGCTGCCAGCATGATGTCCAGGTCCTTGAACGGCAAACGGTACGCCTCGGAGAGGATCTCGCTGGTGAGGGCGCCGTTGTAGAGGTACACGCCGTGGCGCAGGCCGAGGTTGCGCTTGATGAGGTCCTCGAAGCGGCCGATCTCGCCCATGGAGAGCAGGATGGGCGTGAAGATGTTGGTGAGCGCGTAGGAAGCGGTCCGGGGCACCCGGCTGGCGATGTTGGGCACGCAGTAGTGGACCACGCCGTATTTCTTGAAAACGGGATCAGTGAGGCTGGTGATCTCGCTGGTCTCGAAGCAGCCGCCCCGGTCGATGCTGACGTCCACGATCACGCTGCCGGTCTTCATCTGGCCTACCATGTCATCGCTGACCACCAAGGGCGTGCGTCCATGTTCCGGACGGAGCGCGCCCACGGCCACGTCGGCTTGCAGGAGCGCCTGTTTCAACACATCCGGTTGGATCACGCTGGTCCAGATGCGCTGGCCGAGCGTGCTTTGCAAGCGGCGCAAGCGGTAGATGCTTTTATCGAAGACCTTCACGCTGGCACCTACGCCCAAGGCGGCGCGTGTGGCGAATTCACCCACGGTGCCCGCGCCGATCACCACCACTTCCGCCGGTGCCACCCCGCTGATGCCGCCGAGCATGAGGCCCTGACCGCCCTTGTCGGTGCTGAGGTGTTCCGCAGCGATCTGGATGGCGGTGTTACCGGCGATCTCACCCATGGCGCGGATAATGGGGAAGATCCCCTCGCGGTCCTTGATGAAGTCCCACGCCACCGCGGTGACCTTCTTCTCCATCATGCTCCGCAGGGATTCGCGGTGCTGTCCGCCCATCTGCAAGGCCGAAATGAGGATCTGCTTGTGCCGCAGCATGGCGATCTCCTCTTCCACGGGCGCCGCCACTTTCAGGATCAGGTCCGCCTCGAAGACCTCGCGCGCACTGTCGGCAAGCTTGGCGCCGGCCTCGCTGTAGTCGCTGTCCTGGAACTGCACGCTGCTGCCCACGCCACGCTGCACCACGATGTCGTGCCCGCGCCCTACGAGCACCGCAACGCTCGCGGGGGTGAGCGGCACGCGGTGCTCCTGCGGGGTTACTTCCTTGGGTATGCCGATGAAGAGGTTCTTCCCCTTCTTGCCCACCTCCATGGTCTGCTCCTGGGGGAGCATGGAGACCTCGCGGGCCAGTTGCTTCAACAGTTCACTGCTGGTGCTCATGCGAAGTTCTTGGGGGCCATGGTGGAAAAATTCAGGTCAAGATAACGGATATCGTCGTCGCCCAAGCGCATCTCCACGTCGACCACGCCGGGCGGGAAATAACGGCGGCCCAGTTCCGGCCATTCCACAAAGCAATAATGGCCACTGTCGAGGTATTCGGTGAAGCCGATGCCTTCCAGTTCCTCCGGCTTGTTCAAGCGGTAGAGGTCGAAGTGATAGACCGTGCCCCCCTTGGCGGTGCGGTATTCATTCACGATGGAAAAAGAAGGGCTGCTCATGCCGGCTGCCACACCGAGTTGCTCGCAAAGCGCCTTGATGAGGGTGGTCTTGCCCACGCCCATCGGCCCGTTGAAAGCAAAGACCCGCTGGTCCGGGTATGCGCCCAACAACGCCTTCGCTACGTCGGCGACATCGTTCGGGCTGCGCAGCTCAAGGGTGGCGCTCATGGCGTTCAGCGCGGTTTCAGGTACACGATGGGGATGATCATCTCCTCCAGGGAGATCCCGCCGTGCTGGAAAGTGTTCCGGTAGAAGTTCACGAAGTGGTTGTAGTTGTTCGGGTAGACGAAGTAGAAGTCCTTCTTCGCGAAGATAAACGAGCTGCTCACATTGGCGCGTGGCAGGAAGCCCTGGACGGGATCCTTGATGGCCAGCACGTCCTTGGCCTCGTAGGTGAGGTTGCGGCCGTGTTTGTAACGCAGGTTGGTGTTGGTGTTGCGGTCGCCGATCACCTTGCTGGGCTGGGTGACGCGCACGGTGCCGTGGTCGGTTGTGATCACCACGCGGCCGCCCTTCTCGGCGATGGTCTTCAGGATGTCCAACAACGGGCTGTGATTGAACCAGCTGAGGGTGAGCGAGCGGTATGCGGCCTCGTCCTCGGCCAGTTCGCGGATCACCTCCATCTCCGTGCGGGCATGGCTCAGCATGTCCACGAAGTTGTACACGATGGCGTTGAACGGATTTTCGAACAGGTTCCCTACGTTCTCCGCCAGCTTCTTGCCTGCGGCGAAATTGGTGATCTTGTGGTAGCTGCTTTTCACGCGCTTGCCGAGGCTCTTCAGTTGCTCCTGCATGAACTCGTCCTCGTGGGCGTTCTTGCTGCCCTCATCCTCCTCGGTGAGCCATTTCCCGGGGAAGCGCTTCTGGATCTCGCCCGGCATCATCCCGGAGAAGATGGCGTTGCGCGCGTATTGGGTGGCGGTGGGAAGGATGCTGTAGAACTGGCCCTGCTCCTCCACCTTGAAGAGCGAGCTGACGATCGGCTCGATCACCCGCCATTGGTCCAAGCGCAGGTTGTCGATCAGCACCAGGAACAAGGGACTCTGCTTCTCATCGATCAGCGGGGCGATCTTGTTCTTGAAGATCTGGTGGCTCTGCATGGGCACATCGTTGCCCTTGTTGTTCACCCAGTCGACGTAGTTCTTCTCTACGAAGCGGCAGAAGAGGTCGTTCGCCTCGGCCCACTGGCTGCGCAGGATCTCGGTCATCCCTTGGTCGGGATTGCCGCTGAGGTCCAGTTCCCAGCGCACGAGCTCGTCATATAACTGCTTCCAATCCTCGGTACCGAGGCGGTCGCCAAGGCGCATGCTCAGCCGCCCGAACTGCTGCTGGTAGCTGCTGGTGGTCTTCTCGCTCACCAAGCGGCTGCCGTCGAGGTGCTTCTTCAGGGCCAGTAGGATCTGGTTGGGGTTCACCGGCTTGATCAGGTAGTCGCTGATCTTGCTGCCGATGGCCTCTTCCATGATGCTCTCCTCCTCGCTCTTGGTGATCATGATCACCGGGGTGCGCGGACTGATCCCTTTCACGCGGGTCAACGTCTCCAGACCGCTGAGGCCGGGCATGTTCTCATCCAAGAAGATGATGTCGAACTCTTGCTTGCCCACGGCGTCCACGGCGTCGAGGCCGTTGTTCACCGTTTCCACCGCGTAGCCTTTCCCTTCCAGGAAGAGCACATGCGGACGCAGGAGGTCGATCTCGTCGTCGGCCCAAAGGATCTTCACGCTCATACAGGTTCTCCGGCAGCGGCATCAAGACCATGGACGCTACGTGCGCCGGGCCGTTCCGCTTACTTTCGGACCGTGAAATTAAGGCTCATCAGGGGATGATCAAGAAGATGGACCACAAAGAACGCAAAGGGCAAATTTGAAAGCTGAAAAAGTTGAAGGCTGAAAATTGAAACCACAGAGGCACAGAGAGTCGTGAGTCCGGAGTCTTGAGTCCGGAGTGCGGTCGTCCAATCACCAATCACCAATCACTATCCACTAATCACCTCATCGTGTCAACCAAGATCCTGAACGACCCCATCCACGGCTTCATCACCGTGCCGCACCCGTTGCTGCTCCGTTTGATCGACCATCCGTGGTTCCAGCGGCTCCGCTACATCAAGCAGCTCGGGCTTTCGCACTTGGTCTATCCGGGAGCATTGCACACGCGCTTCCACCATGCGCTGGGCGCCATGCACCTGATGGGCTTGGCCATCGAAAGCCTACGCGGAAAGGGGCATGTGATCACGGAGGAGGAGGCGCTGGGCGCGCACGTCGCCATCCTGTTGCACGACATCGGCCATGGGCCTTTCAGTCATGCGTTGGAACACAGCCTGGTGGAGGGCATCAGCCATGAGGATGTGGGTGCTTTGGTAATGGAGCGCCTGAACGCGGAGTTCAAGGGCGCGCTGGATTTAGGCATCGCCATTTTCCACGACCGTTATCCCAAGCACGTTCTGCACCAGCTTGTGAGCGGCCAGTTGGACGTGGACCGCATGGACTACCTCAACCGCGACAGCTTCTACACGGGCGTGAGCGAGGGCGTCATCGGTGCGGACCGCATCATCAAAATGCTGCAGGTGGTGGATGACCGGCTGGTGGTGGAAGAGAAGGCGATCTACAGCATCGAGAAGTTCATCGTCGCACGCCGCCTGATGTACTGGCAGGTGTATCTGCACAAGACGGTGGTGGCCTGTGAGCAGATGCTGGTGCAGACGCTCCGCCGCGCAAAATTCCTCGGCCTGCAAGGCGTTCCGCTCTTCGGTTCACCTGCGCTGTTGGGCTTCCTCACCCACCGCCGCGACCGTGCTTCTTTCGAGGAGCCGAGTGTGCTGGCCGACTTCATGCGGCTGGACGACCATGACATCATGGGCGCATTGAAGGTCTGGGCGGATCATCCGGACCCGGTGCTTTCCCGCTTGGCATCGGACCTGTTAGGCAGGCATACGCTGCGCATCCGCCTTCGGACCAAGCCTTGGGACCCGGCGCAAGTGACCATGATCCGGCAGGAAGTTGCGCGGCAACTGAACATCACAGAAAAGGAGGCAGGCTTGTTCGTGCTCACCGACCGGCTTGAGAACAATGCCTATGACAATTCCGACGGAGGCATCAAATTGCTCTTCAAGGACGGGCGTTTGGAGGACATCGCCGAAGCCAGCGATAACCTCGGCATCTCGGCAATGAGCGGGACCGTGGAGAAGCACTATTTGGCTTTTCCGAGGTGGCTGGGGAAGGAGTGGTTTGAGGCGAACTCTTGATCGCACTTGTCGATCGTATCGAAGTGACCTCACTTCTCCGTGGCAACTACATGTGACCCGGAAGAGGTTTCCACAAAGTACATCTCCATCTCCCCCTTGCCTTTCACCTCCACTTTCCCACGGGGCGTGAACGACAGGCCGGGTTCATCTTTCACCAGTGCGTAGGTGCCCGCGCTGATGTTCACACGGCCCACCTCGCCGCTGCTTTCCATGCGGCTGGCCGTGTTCACCGTGTCGCCCCAGATGTCGTACTGGAATTTCTTCACACCTACGATGCCGGCGACCACGGGACCGGTGTGGATGCCAACGCGCATTTCGAAGCGGGGCAGTCCTGAAGCGTCATGTTCCATTTTCCGGGCGGTCATGAAAGCCTGCATTTCCAGTGCCGCATGCACCACGGCGGCGGGAGAGGAGGTTTGCGGGTCCGGCAAGCCGCCCACGCACATGTACGCGTCACCGATGGTCTTGATCTTTTCGATGCCGTGCCTGGTGATGATGTCATCGAACGCCTTGAAACAGGCATTGAGTTCGCGGAGCAGCTCGTCGGCACCCAGTTCCGCGGACATGGACGTGAAGCCTTGGAAGTCGGTAAAGAGCACCGAAGCCTGTTCGAAATGCCTTGCCTTGGCGGCACCCGTGGCCTTGAGTTCCTCGGCTACTTCCGCAGGCAGGATGTTCAGTAGCAGTTCCTCCGAGCGGTCCTTCTCGGCGCTTAGTTCAGCGGTGCGCTCCTTTACCTCCAGGTCCAGGTCGTCGCGCTGGCGGGCCACCAAACGGCCATGGTGGGCGGTGCGGATGGCCAGGTAAACTGCCACGGAGAGCGGTACGGCCACATGCGAGCAGTACGCACGCACCACTTGCAGGAAGGAATGCAGGCCGGTGTCCATTTCTTGCAGCCCGTCAGTGAAGCTCAGGAGAAACGCAAGGAGGCTGGAGGCCAAGGCACCGGCACCGATCCAACGGGCGTAGCCTTTGGTGCGCAACAATTTGAGCCCCAGACGGACCACTTCGATAATGAACCAGATCATCACCGCGCCCAGCAACAGGCCGAGGAAGATCACCGCAATGACCAAGGGGATCTCCGGGTCGTTCAGCGTAAAGTTGACCCCTCCTCCGGCCTTTGAGAAGTGCAGCCGGTAATAGAAGATACCGAGGGCGAAAATGAGGCAGACCGTGGAGGCGGTGATGAAGGAAATGGTGTACCACCGTTTCCTTCGTTCGCCCACCCTGCCCTGGAGCGTGCCCAAGGTCATGATCAGCAGATACATGGGCCAAGGGACCAGGATGAGCTGCACCGCGTCGAACAGGCTGGTTCCAAAGCCAGCGGACCCCTTGAGCCCGGCATTGCCAGCAAGGTCGCAGAAGGTATCGACCGCTGTGACAAAAGACAATAGCGCCAGAAAGAGCCATTGGCGCTCGCGCCGCTCGAAGCTCCAGATCACCAGGGCGAGCAAGAGGATGATCAGATTGATGCCGATGAACACGCCGTATTGCGTCATGTTCCGCTGGTTCCGGAAGGCCATGTCGGCCGTGTGCAGTGAGCATCCTTGCGCGAAGGTCCGGGCGACCGTTCCGTCCACGCTGGTCAACCGGATGGCGATCACTTCGGTCCTTCCGTCACAGCGGAAAGTGAACGGGACGAGATACGGTGATGGCACGCTGTCCGTGGCTTTCCCATTCCCCGGTCCAGCATAGGAGTTGAACAAGAGGCTGCCGTTGAGGAAGACTTCCAGCTTCTCATTTCCGCCGAGCCCGAGGAGCAAGGTCTTGCCCTTGAGCAAAGAGTCGGGCAGAAAGCGGAAACGGAGCCAATGAACGCCGGTGCCGGGAAGTACGGTGTCATTGGACGAGCGGAGCTTTTGCCAAGCGGTGTCCACCAGATCGCTTGAAGCATAAGCAATGGAGTCGCCGAACTGGAGCCTACCATTGCCCTCCTTCACAAGGTTCAGACCTGGCACATCGTCGCCCATGCCGGGCACCTCTGCGGAGCCGTTCGCGAGGTCCCATGCGTTCAAGGTCGGATGCCGTACGGAAGAACTGTCGTCCTGCGCCAGCAGGAGGCCCGATAGAAGAAAGGCAACGACGAGGGGGAGGTGCCGAGCGGAAGGCATCGCTGCAATGTAGTGCATCGGTCACGTCTGACCAGTGCCGCTTAAGGATGGGGGGCTATCGCTCTATTCCACCACCACGGTGGATGTAAGCCTCCGTCCATTGCTTTCCACGACCACGAGGTAATGGCCGCTCACGGTCGTGGACAAACTGATCCGTTGCGTCGCGCCCGGGCTTCTTTTCGCGCTATGGCATAAACGGCCTGCGGGGTCAAGGATATCGATCCTCGCATTGGGTGATGTACTGGCAGGCAGCTCCAAAGTGAAGCGGCCACGGTTCGGATTGGGGTAGGCATGGAAACTTTCCGTTTCCGCCAGTTCCGTGGTCCCGGTGATGATCAGGTCGTACGTATCGCTCAACATGCAGCCGAGCGCCGTGGTCACGGTCACGCTGTACTGCCCGCCTGTGGTGGCCACGAGGAAGGGATCGTCCGCGCCGGGGATGGGCGTGCCGTTCAAGGTCCAGGCATAGCTCGCAAAATCGCCTTGCACCAACAACACCGTGCCGTTGGCCTCGATGGTGACGGGCGGGCACACCACGATAGTGTCGCTGCTTGCGGTGCATCCGAAAGCGTTGGTGGCCACGCCCCACCAGGCACCGGTACTGTCCGTCTGCACACAGGGACCGTTCACGCCATGGATGGTGTCGCCGTTGTTGAACCAGGTGTACACGAGCTGCATGGTGTCCGTGGCACAGAGCGTGGCACTGGCCGTGTCGTAGAACGTGGTGAGCTGCGGAGCGGGAAAGACGCGCACCGTGTCGCTGTCCGTGAAGACCTGCTGGGGCTGTAGCGCAATGATGAGGCTGCCATACGTGCCGTTGCCCAGTGCGAAGGGAACCGTGCCATTGCTGGCTACGGGAATATTGAAGGTGCCGAGGTCATCGTCCTGGCTCACGACGTCCTCATCGAAGAACTGGATGGAGTAGGGCGGAGCGTCCAGCAAGCGGCTCACGTTGTTCCAGGTCTGGCTCGTGCTGTTGCTTCCGCTGCTGCTGGTGAAGCTGTTGCCGCCGCCATCGGTAAGTACGAAGTAAAGATCGGGGGCACCTGTGCAGGCTCCGAAGAGGCTGGGTTCCTCCACATCGCCGCACCAGTTGTCGCTGACGCCGCCCAGAACCACGTCTGTGAGCACGTAGCCGCCGATCGTGGTGGTGAGCGATACCGGGTAGGTGCCCGGCGCGGCGTAGTTCGTCACCGGGTCCGCCAGTTCGCTGGTCCCGCCGTTGCCGAAGTCCCAAGCATAGGTGGTGGGCGATGTGCCGCCGTCCAACAGTGCGGTGAACTGCACCTCCGCATTGCCGCAGCCGCTGGTGGGGGTGAAGGAGAAGCTGGTGTTCCCACCGGTGCCAGGCTGCACCACAAGAGTGATGCCGAAGCTCTGCGGCACGTTGAGCGTGAAGCCGCTCGCCTGCACCTGTGCGATGATGTTGATCGCCACGGTATACGTGCCACTGCCGATGGGCGTGCCGCACAACCGGGCGCAGCCGAACTGGTTCTGGGGCGGATAGTAGATGCCCAGCGGGTCGTTCGCGGTCAGGTGCATGCCGAAGGGCAGGCCGGTGACTCCGGTGATGGTCATCTGAAGGAAGCTCACATCGAAGCCTGTGCCGGGGTCGGTAAAGTTGATCGGCATCCAGAAGGTGATGTCGCTCTCGTAGGCCTGTCCGGCGACCGCATCAATGGGCTGCAAGGGGCAGAGCGTGGGGTAGGCCGGGACCGCACCGCAGGAAAAATCGATGGTGCAGGTGCTGCATTGGGCTTGGGCGCCGACAAGAGAGAGCAAGGCGGTGGCAAGGGTCAAGGTGCGGAGCATTCGGTCGGGTTAGAGAGCGAATGTCGGTGATCGGCGCGGAACTGTCATGCTGCCTCCGGATGATCGATCCGAAGCGATGGGTCATCCGAGCACGCGTTACGTATCTTCACCATCCCCACGCGACGATCACAGTAAGCCAAACGGAAGTCAAAACCAGGAATTCAGGACGGCGGAGATCCGTTCTTTCTGCGTTCCAATAGCATAGATCTCATGAAAGCCCTCAAATGGTTCCTCATCATCATCGGCACCCTGTTGGTGCTGGGTTTCTGTTCCTTTAAGTGGATGGAGCACCAGACCAAGAAGGCCAGCCCTGAAGCTACCGTCAACTACGTGAAGGATGACCTGAAAATTGACATCACCTATTGCCGCCCGTTCAAGAAGGGGCGGGTGATCTTCGGCGGGCTGGTACCCTACGATGTGGTCTGGCGGACAGGTGCTAACGAGCCTACGACCTTCACCACCAACGAGGAGCTCACCGTTGGCGGTAAGGTCCTGCCTGCGGGAAAGTACACCTTGTGGACCCTGCCGCATGCGGACAACTGGGAAGTCTTCTTCAACAAGAAGATGTACAACTGGGGCATTAACATGGACGGCGTCGCCAGCCGCGACCCCGCTGAGGATGTCATGGCAGTGTCGGTGCCCGTGGAGGCCCTGCCGGAGGAACTGGAGCAGTTCACCATCAGCGTGGAGGACGCAAAAGTGCCCACGCTGGTGTTCACTTGGGACAAGACCCGGGTCTCGGTTCCGCTGCAATAGGCGGAATATGCCATCTTTGCGGAAACACCACCACTTACAAACCTCCCCAACGATCATGAACAGCAACTGGGCCAAGATCCTCCTTTTCAGCATCCTTTTCGGGGTGCTCGGTTTCATTCTCGGGCGCATGTGCGGCAATGGCTGCGGCACGGACAAGTGCGGCCCGGAAGGCAAGCGCGGCAGCGCCTGCATGATGCACGGCGGAATGAAAGGTGATTGCGACATGAAGGGCGAGGCCTGCATGCACGGCAAGAAGGGCAAGTGCTGCACCATGAAGGGCGATTCCGCGATGGCCGGCCATGACATGGACGACCATCACATGATGATGAACGACAGCACGGCGGGGAAGTAGTTCGCGGACGCGCATGCTTTGCCGGGCACTGACCTTCCTGCTGGTGACGGCCACGTTCAGCGCGCACGCCCAAAGCATCGAGAACGCTTCACGCAGCACCATCGGCTACTTGAGCGCTGACGGTCGCATCGAGAACAGTTCCCGGTCCACTGTGGGTTACATCCAAGCGAGCGGCTCCGGATGGACCATTGAAAATTCCTCCCGGAGCACCATCGGCCACATCAATGCACGGGGTGAAGGCGAATACACGATAGAGAACGGTTCCCGTTCCACTGTGGGCTACGTGAGCCATAACGGGGACGGCTGGAGGGTGGAGAACAGTTCGCGCAGCACAGTGGGCTACATCGGCAAGGACGGCCGGGTGGAGAACAGTTCGCGAAGCACCATCGGCTATGCGAGGGACATACCCCCCGCATGGGCGGCCGTGCACTTCTTCTTCTTCCGCTTCCCATAGGCGCGTTTACGGGTACGCCGGGGCAACTATCTTCGCGGACCCGCTTTGCACATGGCCATTGCGGCAAGGATATGCAATTCACCGCAGGACAGATCGCCGAGTTCCTCCACGGGGAAGTGGATGGTAACACGCAAGTGCTGGTGCATGACGTGGCGAAGATCGAGGAGGGCCGATCCGGTACCTTGACCTTTCTCGCCAATCCCATCTACACCGAACATGTGTACACCACGGCGGCCAGTGTCGTGATCACCGGTCGGGATTTTCAACCCACCAAGGCGATCCCCAAGCACCTCACCCTCGTCCGTGTGGATGATCCGCGTGCGGCGTTCGCACGCTTGTTGGAGATCCATGAGGCCCAGCGTTTCGACCTGGTGGGAGTGGAGCAGCCCAGCTATGTGAACCCGCGTGCCAAGGTGGCGGAAGATGCCTACATCGGCGCGTTCAGCTACATCGGCGAGGGCGCCGTGGTGGAGGAGAACGTGAAGATCTTCCCCAATTGCTACATCGGGGAAGGGGCGCACATCGGCAAAGGCAGCCGGATCCATGCCGGCGTGAAAGTGCATGCCAAGTGCATGATCGGCGCGAACTGCGTCCTGCACAGTGGCGTGGTGATCGGTGCCGACGGCTTCGGTTTTGTGCCGAACGAGAAAGGAGAGCAAGTGAAGATGGCCCAGATCGGCAACGTCATCATCGAGGATGATGTGGAGATCGGCGCCAACACAACCGTGGACCGTGCCACGCTCGGCAGCACCATCATCCGTAAGGGGACCAAGCTGGACAACCTGATCCAAGTAGGCCATAACGTGGAGATCGGCGAGCATACGCTGGTGGTATCACAGACCGGGATCGCTGGTAGTACGCGTGTAGGGAGCCATTGCATGATCGGTGGTCAGGTGGGCATCGCGGGGCATCTGCACATCGGTGACCGGGTGAAGATCGCGGCTCAGAGCGGCATCGGTTCGGACATCCCGGACGGCACCACGGTGCAGGGTTCGCCTGCCTATGCCATCGGGCTGTACAAGCGTAGCTACGTGCTGTTCCGCAACTTGCCGGAACTGAAGCAGCGTATCGATCGAATGGAAAAGGAACTGGAAGGGCTGAAGGCGGAGGAAAGATCCGCCCAAGAAGCCACGAACAAGAACGCATGAGCGACAAGCAGCATACATTGAAGGCCAAGTCAGAAGTAAAGGGCGTGGGTCTGCATACCGGTGAGGAAGTCACCCTCACGCTGTGCCCCGCCCCGATCGGCCACGGGCTGAAGTTCCAGCGCACCGATCTGGAAGGGCGGCCGGTGATCGATGCCGATGCGGACCTGGTGGTCAGCACCGCACGGGGCACCACCTTAGGCAAGGGCGAGGTGAAGGTGAACACCACGGAGCATGTCCTCGCGGCGCTCTATGCCTTGGGCGTGGACAATTGCCTGATCCAATTGGACGGCGCCGAAGTGCCCATCATGGACGGCAGCGCCATGAAGTTCGTGGAGGCCATCGAGAAGGCCGGGATGGAAGAACAGGACGCACCGCGCAACTGGTGGGTGCTGAAGGAACCCATCTGGTTCGAGACCGAGGAACGCGGCACCGAGATGCTCGGCGTGCCGGCGCCAGGCGGAGAGTTCCGCCTCACGGTGATGGTGGACTACAACAGCCCCGTGCTCGGCACCCAGCATGCCAGCATGTACAATCAGGGCGAGTTCAAGACAGAGATCGCCTCCTGCCGTACTTTCGTTTTCCTGAGAGAGATCGAACAGCTGGCCAAGGCCGGCCTCATCAAGGGCGGCGACCTCGACAACGCCATCGTGCTGGAGGACCGTGAGGACATCACCAAGGAGGACCTCAAGGCCCTGGCCAAGAGCATCGGGCGTGAATATCAGGACGTGGAGATCCGCCGTAACGGCGTGCTCAACACAACCGACCTGAAGTTCCTCAACGAACCCGCCCGCCACAAGTTGCTCGACATCATCGGCGACCTCGCACTGGTGGGCCGGCCGATCAAGGGGCATATCCTTGCAGCACGCCCCGGCCACTTCGGCAACACCAGCTTCGCCAAGCGGATCAAAGACAAGATCCGGGAGGAAGAGAAGGATACCCGCGTGTTTTTCGATCTCACGAAAGAGCCGCTGTTCGACATCAACGCCATTACGAAGATGCTGCCCCACCATTATCCGTTCCTGCTGGTGGACAAAGTGATGTCCATGGATGCCACCACCATCGTCGGGGTGAAGAACGTCACCATGAACGAACCGCAGTTCACGGGCCACTTCCCGGACAACCCGGTGATGCCTGGCGTACTGCAGGTGGAGGCCATGGCGCAGGTGGGCGGCATTTTCGCCCTCAGCCAAGTGCCGGACCCGGAGCATTACACCACCTACTTCCTGAAGACCGACGGGGTGCGCTACCGGCGCAAGGTGATCCCCGGGGACACGTTGGTGTTCCACCTGAAGCTGATCACCCCCATCCGCCGTGGCATCGTGCATATGAAAGGCGTGGGTTATGTGAACGGCCAACCCGTCGTGGAGGCGGAGATGATGGCCCAGATCGCCCGCGACAAGGCCCCTGCGGACGAGAAGAAGCCCGAACCCACTAAGGCCGCCAACAACGCATGAGCATCTCCAAGCTGGCCTCCGTCCACCCGGATGCGCGGATCGGAAAGGACGTCGTGATCGAGCCCTTCACCGCCGTCGCCGGCGATGTCACCATCGGCGACGGCACGTGGATCGGACCCAACGCCACCATCATGGACGGCGCCCGCATCGGGGCCCGTTGCCGCATCTTCCCCGGGGCCGTCGTAAGTGCCATCCCGCAGGACCTGAAATTCGTCGGGGAGAGGACCACCGCCGAGTTGGGTGATAACACCACCGTACGGGAATGCGTCACCATCAACCGGGGCACCGCCGACCGCCAACGTACCGCCGTGGGCAGCAATTGCCTGCTTATGGCGTACGTACACCTGGCCCACGACTGCCTGATCGGCGACAACGTGGTGATCGCCAACAGCGTGAACCTCGCCGGGCATGTCACCATCGGGGACTGGGCCATTCTGGAGGGCAACGTGGCGGTGCAGCAGTTCATCAACATCGGCGCGCACAGCTTCGTCGCCGGGGCCTCTCTGGTCCGGAAGAACGTGCCCCCATTCGTGAAGGCCGCACGCGAACCGCTGAGCTTTGTCGGGGTGAACGTGGTGGGACTGCGCCGTCGCGGCTTCGCCGATGATGCCGTGGCCCGCATCGAGGACATCTACCGGGAGATCTTCGTCCGCAATACCAACCTGGAGCGTGCCGTGCAGAACGTGGAGCAGCAGTTCACGGTATCGCCGGAGCGGGCGCTCATCATCGAGTTCATCCGCAGCAGCCCCAAGGGCATCATGCGCGGCCTGACGGAGTGAAGCAGGCGCCCATGTCGGAACGCACACCAGCGCGCGATGCAGGCATGCGGATCACAATGAGCGGTGTGGCCAAGCAGTTTTCCCGCGAAAAAGTATTCACCGATGTGGACCATGTGTTCGAAGCAGGTAGCCGCACCGCGCTCCTAGGGCCGAACGGAAGCGGGAAAAGCACCTTGCTCCAAGTGGTGGCCGGGGCTTTGGTGCCCACCAAAGGAACCGTGGAACATGCATTGGGCGAAAAGCCGATGGAACAGGACCGGGTGTACCGGGAAGTGAGCATCGCAGCGCCGTACCTTGATCTTTACGAGGACCTCTCACTGCGGGAGGCGATCGCCACGCATGCGCGATTCAAGCCTTTCCTGCCCGGGATCACCGTGAAGGACGTGGCGAGCACCGCGTATTTGGAGCCGCACTTGGAGAAGCCCGTGAGCAACTTCAGCAGCGGCATGAAGCAACGCCTCAAGCTCGCGCTTGCCATCCTCAGCGATACGCCGCTGCTCCTGCTCGACGAACCCGCCACCAACCTCGACGCTGAAGGCATCGCTTGGTTCCGTGAGCTGCTCATGCGCAACGTGGAGCGGCGTACCCTGCTGGTGGCCAGCAACCGGCAAGCGGAAGAGACTTTCGCTTGTGACAGCAGTGTGGAGATCATGAAGTGGAAATAGTGGTCAGTTCGATCGCGGAACCCATGCACCCCGGATTGCCTTTCTGGCCCTTTTTTTGGTCGAAAGTGATCACCTGACGGCAGCCGGTCGGCAGCCTGACAACGGACAATGAACAACTGACAACTGCGGTATTCGTGCCTCTGTAGTGAAAAATATGCATTTCCCGCACATCCCTACCTTCGGCCCCCAATTTCCGCACCCCATGGCCAACACCGGCGACATCAGCATCGGAACCTATATCCGCTTCAACAACGACATCTGCCAGATCGTGGAGTGGCAGCACCGCACGCCGGGCAACCTGCGCGCTTTCTACCAGGGCAAGATGCGAAACCTCCGCAACGGCAAGCTCAATGAGCACCGCTTCCGCAGCGGCGAGAACATGGACGTGCTGCGCGTGGAGATCCGTGATATGCAATACCTCTACCGCGAAGGCGAGTTCCTGGTCTGCATGGACCCGAACTCGTATGAGCAATCGCACATCCCAATTGACCTTTTTGGTGACGCCATGGGCTTGATGAAGGAGGAAATGACGGTGCAGGTGGGCTTTGAGAGCGACATCCCCATCATGGCACGTCCCCCGAAGATCGTGGAACTCGAGGTGACCTACACCGAGACCGCCGTGAAAGGTGACACCAGCAACAAGGTGATGAAGGCCGCCACGCTCGAGACCGGAAAGGAGATCCAAGTCCCTTCTTTCGTGGAGATCGGCACCGTGATACGCATCGACACGGAGAGCAACGCATACCTCGACAGGGTGAAGAAGTAAGCCGGGTCCGCCCAGCGCCGCTCTCCGGCTACCTTTGTCCGATCTGGGAAGATCCGTTCCCTTGGACCACAAACGGTCGCCTTATGGAGCTGAAGGAACCACTGACCGCCGCAGCTGTGGCGGAGCTGATACATGCGAAGGTGCTGGGCAATGTCCAGCGGACCGTCACCGGCATCAATGAGATCAACCGGGTGCGCTCCGGTGATCTGGTCTTTGTGGACCACCCCAAATACTACAACAAGGCGCTGAACAGCGCAGCCACCACGATCCTTATCGACAAGGCCGACGTTGAGATCCCCGAGGGCAAAGCGATCATCATCAGCGAGGATCCCTTTGCCGACTACAACACCTTGGTGCGGCACTTCATGACGCCGCTCGCATGGACCTCCGAGCTGCCCGCGATCGGTGCGGACACCGTGGTACACCCGAGCGTCACCATAGGCACCAATGTCACCATCGGCAAGGGCTGCACCATCATGCCCGGCGTGGTGATCTACCCGAACACCACCATCGGGGACCGGGTGATCATCCATGCCAATGCGGTGATCGGCGGGGATGGATTTTACTACAAGAAGCGGACAGGCGGCTATGAGAAGATGGTCACGGCCGGCTGTACGGTGATCGAGGATGACGTGGAGATCGGGCCGTTGACCAGCATCGATCGCGGGGTGAGCGCCGACACGCGGATAGGGGCCGGGACCAAGATCGACAACCAGGTGCAGGTGGGCCACGATACGCTCATCGGAAAGAATTGCCTGATCGCCGCACAGGTCGGTATCTCCGGTGCCTGCATCATCGGCGACAATGTCACGCTCTGGGGCCAAGTGGGTGTTCCCAGCAAGCTTACCATCGGCAGCGGTGCCACCGTGCTGGGCCAAAGCGGCGTGCTCACCGATCTCGAAGGCGGCAGGACCTATCTCGGTTCCCCGGCCGGGGAATGGAGGCAGAAGATGCGCGAGGTGGCCAGCCTCGGCCGATTGCCCGACCTGCTCAAAAAGATGGACAAGCAATGAACTGCAGCGCCACGCCGACTCCAGACGTCAGACTCACGACTCAAGACTCACGGACTCACGACTCCAGAACTCCAACTCCTCTGTGCCCTCTGTTTACCCTGAGCAAAGTCGAAGGGTGCCTCCGTAGTGAACCCTTCACTCCATGACCCGCCTCACCCGCCTCACCGAACGCCTGAACTTGAAAGAGTTCCAATTGAGTGCGTTATTGGAGGTCACCAAGGCGATCAACAACAACGAGGACAAGGGTGAGCTGCTGAAGTTGTATGCGGAGATCATGCATGGCGAACTGGGCATCACCCGGCTGATGTTCTTCGAGAACGACAGTCAGTGGCGCTGCGTCCAGGCCCTGACCGACGAAACGGACAGTCCCGTGCCGGACGTGGCGGGTTTCATGAAGGAATGCCGGGACATCCAGTTCATCGGTGCAGAAGATGCCAAAGGACTCGGACGGTTCGATATCGCCATCCCCGTCTTCCACCAGGAACGCCCGTTGGCGCTGTTGCTCATCGGGGACATCGACGATGAGGAACAGCGCATGAGCCCTACGGTGAAGCACCTCAACTTCATCCAGACCCTGACCAACCTGATCGCCGTGGCGCTGGAGAACAAGCGCTTCGCCCTGCGGGCCTTGGCGCAGGAGCGGGACCGGCGCGAGCTGGAGCTGGCGGCCGAGATGCAGCTGATGCTGGTGCCGAAGGACCTGCCGAACGGCGAGCGGATCCAAGCGGCCGGCTGGTACCAACCGCACCAACAGGTGGGCGGCGATTACTACGATGTGGTGCGCACCGGGCCGGATGAGGTCGTGCTCTGCGTGGCGGACGTGAGCGGCAAGGGCATCGCGGCGGCCTTGTTGATGTCCAATTTCCAAGCGACCTTGAGGGCCTTGATACAACGGGAACGCGCACCCTTGGACGCGTTGGTGCGGGAGCTGAATTCGAACGTGCTTGAACGGGCCCGGGGCGAACGCTTCATCACCTTGTTCATCGGCCGGGCGGACCTGCGGACCGGTGCCATGGAATACGTGAACGCCGGCCACAATCCGCCCATGTTGGCCGGGCAGGGAGGCGTGATCTCGGAACTCAGCGACGGGGCCATCGCCTTGGGCATGCTTCAGGAACTTCCCTTCGTGAACGTGGGCCGGGCGGAGGTGAAGGGCGGCGTTCTGCTTTGTTATACGGACGGACTGGTGGAGCAGGAGGATTCCCAAGGAAATGCATTCGAGACACTTCCGGTGCGAAAGACCTTGGAGCTGCTTTCCAGCGCCGGCCCGGTGGCCATCAACGAAGCGCTTATCTCCACATTCGAGGCCCATCGGGGCCAGCTGCCCTACTTGGACGATATAGCCTTGCTCACCTGCCGGTTCCCGTGATCGCCGGAGGAGGCTTGGTGCTTCAAGTCCAGCACCACGATCATCGCCGTGAAGCCCCAGAAGGGCACGCTCGCCTTGTCCAGGTCCAAATAGTTGTTCAGGACGCCGTGGATGAAATAAGTCACCAACCCAAGGAACGCCGCGCCTATGAGCATGCGGTCCACGCCGTTCGGAAGCCTTGACCAGAGCCGTACCGCGGTCCAGGTGATCACCCCGATGAGCGCGATCACGAGCAGCATCCCAAGCAATCCCTGTTCGGCCAATGGGCCTAGGTATTCGCTGTGTGAATTTCCGTTCAGGCCGAAGTTGGTGCTGATGATGGTGCGGTCCCGTGCAGCTTGGAACGGCGCGTACTGGAACATGTAGGTGCCCGGGCCCCAGCCGGTCAACGGCCGTTCATCGAACATCTGCAGGGCGGAATTCCAGCGGTTTATGCGCTCCAGATTGCTTGCGTCCGAGCGGATGTTGCTGATGGAGCTGACGTGCTTGGCCAAGTCGTCATTGCTCTCCGTGCGGTTACGCTCCAAAGCGATGGTGATCCGGTCCATGTTCGCGATCGCCGTGATGCCCGCCACCAGCAGCACCACCCCGATGGTCCAGGCCGGTATGCGCAACCGCATCACGATGAAGACGCCCAGCGCACCTGCCACACCTACCCATGCCGCACGCGTATAGGAGAACAGGATCCCGGTGACCAACAGGGCCAGCAGGAATACGGCCATGCCCCGGCGGCTCCGGGAATAACCGGGCATGGAAATAGCCGTTATCGCGAAGGGCAGGCAGAATGCGATGATGGCCCCGTAGCTCGTGTGGTCCTTGAAGAAAGGCGACATCACCCAGTGGGCCGGATCCTCGGCAAAGTCGAACTGGGCATGGTGGATCAAGGTATAGCCCACCACGATCGCCAGACCCGACAGGAACAGCCAGAAAAAACGGTGGATGTTGCGGGGATCCCGGAACAGGCGTGTGGCCATGAAGTACATGGTGCATACGAACCAGAGCCGGGCGGTGAGGTATTTGAGCGAAACGATCGGCATGCTGCTCGGCAGCACGCAAATGGCCATCCAGATCAGCTGTGCGATAATGACGATGGTAACGGGATGCCGCCAGACCTTGGGGTCCAATGTGCCTTTCTCCAAGGTCAACCTCAACAGGAAAAGCAGCATCAGCACCACCATCAAAGGTTCGGTGGGCAGTGCGACGCCGATGCCGCCCAGATCCAGCTCCTCCAGGTTGATGGACAGCGGTGTGGCGAAGACGATGAAGAGCAGGACCTTATCCGCTGCGGTCACCACCGCCCAGCCTGCCAAGAGCACGGCCGGCAGCAGGTTCAGCCAATAGACCTCATGGATGGTGAGGGCGGCGTTGAACAGCACGAACACCACGCACACCGCGGGTATCCACCAGCTCTTGAGCGCACGCACCATGGGTCAGCCGCGTTCGGCGGGCACGGGGGCTCTGGTCGACCGATCGCGCAGGAATACCAGGATGTAGCAGAGCAGCATGGCCATGGCCGTGGACACGAACACGATCAGCCAGCGGATGGGATACACCTTTTTGTCCGATACTTCCGGATAGACCACCACGTTCGTATAAGTCAGCACCTTGCTCACGTCCATCAAAGCTTGGCGTTCCTCGGTTTGCTTTTTACCGTATTCCTGGATCAACATGTTGTCCAAGTCGGAGAGTTGGTGGTACTCGCCACCGCTTTTTTCCAATGATCTCAGCATACTTTCGATCTCCTCCCTGTGGGCCTTGGTCCCACCGCCGGTGATCGCCTTCATGTATCCTTTGGTGAGCTCCTTGGTCTGCGTGTAATAATCCAAGAGGCCATGGTTCCGGCGCAATTCGTTCATTCGGTTCTCCACGCTGTCCAGCCGCTGCCGTGTATTCGCCATGCCGTCCTGGATGATGATCAGCAGTTCACGCGAGTTCTTGCGCTGAAGGTTGCGTGCCAGCAGGTCCGTCTGGGCCAGGATCTCCTCCACCAGGTCGCGGGCCAGCACGGGGTCTTCGTCCACCACACTGATCTCCACGCTCTCGTAACGCGTCTTTTCAATGGTGACCCGCTCCTTGTACATGTTGTAAAGCGCAGCGCGACCGCCTTTGCCAATGGTGTCCATCTCATAGTGCGCCAGCAGGTCGAACCGGTGGATGATGCTGTCCCGGATGCTGTTGCTCTCCAGAAGCTGCAGTAGCTGGTCCGCGCGTGACTCGATGGAATAGCTGTTCAAGTTCACCGGATAGACCACGGCTTGCGACTTAAACCGCGGCTTGAGGAATCGGGAGCCGCTGAACACGGCGGAAAGCACGAATGCCGCCAGGCCCACTCCGACAAAGAGGCGCCAATACCGGCTCACGACCGAGTAGGAGCGCGTGAAAGTCATCCGATCATCCATGGATCCTTCTGATTTTGCGTATGTTTTCCTGGGCCATCACCAAAAGCAACGCCAAGATCAAGGCACTGATGGCGCTGGCAGAGACCACCAACCACCAGATCGGCCAGCTCTTCCGGTCCGCCGGGAATGCGTTGTTCACCGTGAATTTATGCGGCAGGTCGCTGTCCCGGTCGGCCTTGGCCTGTTCCAGCTTCATCCGTAGTGCGCTCAGTCGCTTCACTTCGTTGAACTGCATGTCCTGTAGGTTGACATAAGCCCCGCCGTATTGCGCCAGCACTTTGAAACGCTTTTCGAATTCATCGATCGCCCGCTGATCGCCCTTTACAATGGCCGCACCAAGGTATTCATTGTAGCGCTCCGCTTGGGTGTGATAGTCCTGCACGCCCAAGGAGCGGAGCACTTCCATGCTGTCGCCCAACTGCTTGATCTCTGCTTCCAACGCGACCACGCCGTCCTTCACGATCCGGTAGCCCTTCAACGCGCGTTCGTGCGCCATCTCGTTCCACACGCTGTCCACTTGGGCGCTCATGAAGTTGGCCATGTCCGCAGCCCGTTGCGGGTCCGTGTCCAACACTTCCACCCGTACGCTGCCGAATTTGGTGTACTCGAACTTCACATGGCTTTCATAAGCGTCCCGCAGCTCCGAGTTCTTGTGCTTACCGTCCGGGTCGATCTTGTAAACTTTGAGCAGGTCGAAGCGGGCAGCGGTGCGGTCCCGGACCTGGTCCGAGTTCAGGATCTGCAGCAATTGCTCGGCGTCTTCCTCGTCCCCCAGCGCCAGAATGTCGTCCCGCCCGGTGGATTGCTCGCTTAACAGGGCCTTGGAAACGCTGTTCGTGATGGCCGGGAAAAGGATGACCTCGCTGCGATAGCGAGCGGGAATGGCCAGCGTGGCGACGATGCCGCCCAGCAAGCCCAACAGCGCCATGCCTAGGATGAAGCGCCGCCGATGCCAGAGGAATATCGTCAGGTCGAACGCGTTGTCGCCTTCCTGATCCGGTCCGTCAGCCATGTTCTCTCCCTGTTGAAAAAGGTCGGCTAAAGTAGGCGGTTCAGCCCTCCTTTCGCGGAAGAAGTGCCGAACGCACACTTCGTACAGGCAACAGACCGCTGGCCAACGCCCCGATGGCCGCCGTTCCCGCCAGTACGGGCAAGGCGATCACGAAGGTGGATCCGGCCGCCCCGAGTCCCCAGGCGGCCACCAGAAGCAGCACCAAATAGCCGGTGAGGCCGAGGACATCCCGCAGCTTCACATGCAGTGCATACCGCCTCGCCGCGACCACCATCTGCGCTATCGCCATCGCCCCTTGCGTGATCAGGCTGGCCCATGCCGCACCCAGCGCATGCCCTTTCGGGATCAGCAGCAGGTTGAGGCCGATGTTCAGCACCATGCCCCCGGCGGCCAGCTTGTTCAAGGTTTTCAGGTCGCCGCTGGCAGTGAGCAAAGTGCCGAAGATGTAGGTGATGCACACCCCCACAAAGCACCAGATCAGCACCGCGAAGGCCGGCGCGGATTCCGATGTGTGCTCGTGGTAACGCAGGTCCATCACTTCCTTCGCGTAGAAGCTGCCGATAACTGCCACGGCCAGTGTGCCCGCCAGCACCAAGCGCAATGCCAAGCCCGTCAGCGGACCCACGTCATCCTTGTTCTTCAGCATGCGGCTATACATGGGCAGCAGCAGCCCGGCGAAGAGGAAGCCCAGCATGTTGAACGCCTCGAAGAAGCGGAAGCCCTGCGCATAGATGCCCGCTTGCAGGTCGCCGTCCGGCAGCATTCGCTCCAGCATCACCGAATCGGTGCGGTAATAGAAGCTCATCAGCAGCACCAGCAAGGCGAAGGGAAAGCTTTGCCGCAAGATGCTGTAGGTGAAGACGGGGTCCCAGCGGGGGCGCAACCCGCCTGCGCGGCGCGCCACCAGCACCAAGGCGATCACAGCGGTGGTGCCGTATGCCGCCGTCTGCGCCCAAGCGAACCATTCGATCGGGAAGGGACCCGAGTAGACGCGGCCCCAGAGCAGCCAAGCACAGATGCCGATCAGCAGCACGCGGTCCAGCACCGAGAGCAGACTGTCCTGCGCAAAGCGCTGTGAACCCGCGATGTTCGAACGCAGATAGAGGATGGTGGAAACCAGCACTTGGTTCAACACCAGAATGCCCAATAGCTCCAACTGCCCGCCGCGATAGCCCAGCAGCCAAGCCGCCGCGAAGATGCCCACCGAATAAAGCACCGCCAGCAACGAACGCGCCGCCACGATGCCGCTCACGTGCTTGCGCATCAAGTGCGTGTGCTGCGCGATGTTCCTCGTGTTCCAGTTGGTGATACCGAGGTCCAGCAGGATGTTCAGCAAAAAGCTCAGGCTAAGCAACGCCGCGTAGCCGCCATAGGCCGCAGTGCCCGCACGTACCTGCACCTCCGCATCGATCCCGAAGATGTAGAACGGCTTCACCAACAGGTTCAGCGCCAGCACGAGGGCGAGGTTGGTGAGGAATTTGCGTTGCATGGAAGGCCGAAAGGTGCTTAAAGGTTGGGAGTTTGTGAGTTGTCAGTTGTCAGGCTGCGACCGGCTGCCGACGGAGGTTAAGTTCTGCAGGCTGGCCGCCACAGAGGAACTTCGCGCCCGACCTGAGAAACTGCAGCAACTGATCGCCACAACGCACGGAACTGCGCGCCCGACCGACAACTGCAAACTGACCTGACAACTGATCCGCCTCGGGACTCGGATTCCCGGCTCACACTAAACTGCAACTCTTTCCCCATTTACCCCTTCCGCCATGCGCATCGCCGTAAACACCCGCCTTCTCCTTCCCGGAAAGCTCGAAGGCATCGGTTGGTTCGCGCATGAATCGCTTCAGCGCATCACCGCCGCGCATCCGGAGCACGAGTTCATCTACTTCTTTGATCGACCCTATGCCGGGCAGTTCGTCCATGGCCCGAACGTGACGCCCGTGGTGATCCCGCCGCCCACGCGCCATCCCATCCTCTACCGCATCTGGTTCGACGGCGTACTGCCACGCGCCCTGCGCAAACACCGCGCCGATGCCTTTCTCTCGCCGGACGGATACCTCAGCCTCCGCACGGACGTTCCCCAGCTCCCCGTGATCCACGACCTCAACTTCGAGCATTTCCCCAAGGACCTCCCGCCCGCATACAGCCGCTACTACCGCAACCGCTTTCCGCGCTTCGCGAAGAAAGCCGCCCGCATCGTCACCGTTTCGGAATTCTCCAAGCAGGACATCGTGAAGACCTACGGCATCCCGCCGGAGAAGATCGATGTGGTCTACAACGGCATCGGTTCCGTCTTTGCGCCGCTGGCGGAAGGGGAGAAGGGCAGCGCCCGCAAGCGGCTCACCGGCGGCCTGCCGTATTTCGTCTGCGTCGGTTCGCTGCATCCGCGGAAGAACATCGCGCGCTTGCTGGAGGCGTTCGACCGCTTCGCGGGAACGCGGAACGACGCCCGCCTGGTGATCGTGGGCGAAGCCTTCTGGTGGGACGAGCGCATGAAGGCCGCTTGGAAAACGATGCGCCACACGGACAAGGTGGTCTTCACCGGCAGGCTGGAGCAGACCGAACTGCACAAGACCTTGGCGGACGCGCTGGCGCTTGTCTTCGTGTCCTATTTCGAGGGCTTCGGCATCCCCGTGGCGGAAGCGATGAAGTGCGGCGTGCCGGTGATCGCCGCCGATGCCACCAGCCTGCCCGAGGTGGCCGGTGACGCTGCCATCTACTGCGATCCGTTCAAGGTGGAAAGCATTGCGGAGGCCATGGCCCGCCTGTGGGACGATCCCCCCCTGTGCGCCAAGCTCGCCGAAGCGGGCCTCGAACGAGCACAACGCTACACGTGGGGCCGCACGGCGGAAGGGCTTTGGAAGAGCCTTGAACAGGTGCTGAAGCTGGGTTGAGCGTTCGGCATTGGATCCGGGCCGGAGGGCACGGGAGGATGGCCACTCGCGCATAGGCCTTCGCAAGCCTAACGTTTTGCAGCTACCCGAAGGGCGGGACTTTTACCACAAAACTTGATTTGAAAAACTAATGTTTGATTAACCACAAAACTGTCTTTGGAACACGAAACCCCGCCTTTTGGGTAGGTGCTGTTAGCGGTTCGTGCTTCTTTCATTATTTGTAATATTTGCCCCATATGTCGTTGTCAATTCCGTTTAGTTCAACTTGTATTGGTTCTTTGTCAAAGTCGTAAATGATAAGTCCAGCAATAGGTTCTTTAAATTCAGTGCCATCGTCTGCAACAACTTTGAATTTGTTGTCCTTAGTGAATTTATTTATACGAATGAGATTGTCGTCTTGGTCTTCGATAAATGTCTTACGAAAGAAGTCGCGATACTTGTCGTATTTGTTAGTTGGAATAAGTTGACCTGACAAAACGCCCATTCCATCATCTTCTAAACCAATATTTACTGTTCCAATTATTTCGTTGTCGGCATATAATTTTGATGGAACAGTGTAAACTTTAAAGTTGAGTTGACTTTTGATGAAATAGAAATTGTCGTCATCAAAGCAAACGAAAATTACTTTTTCCACTTTGTTAGGATTAGAACTAACAAAGTCTAAAACTGTGTCAACTGAAACTCTTGCTGCTTCGTTTGTTGGATATTTATAAACGCCAGTGCTGATACAAGGAAAAGCAATTGTCTTGCAGTTGTTGTCAACGGCAATTTGCAATGAGTTTTTATAACAGTCAGCAAGTTTTAACTTCTCATTCTTTTGTCCGCCATTCCAAACAGGTCCAACAGTATGAATAACAAATTTGGCATTCAAATTTCCAGCTGTCGTAATTACCGCTTCGCCTGTTTTGCATCCACCTTGTCTTGCAATTATTTTTCTACAGTCGTCCAAAATTGCTTGTCCGCCAGCTCTATGAATTGCTCCGTCTACACCACCACCACCTAAAAGAGAAGTATTCGCAGCATTTACGATTGCGTCAACTGTCACTTTTGTGATGTCGCCTTTAAGAATTTCTATTTTAGTTCTACTGTTCATTCTGTATCGTCATAGCATGACCGCTAACGGGCCTGCGCTTGCCGCAGGCCGCTTTTCGTGATCTTGTTCCTGGACGAAGTGTTCATCGCTTCAACGGGAATTGTCATCGGGACGAGGGCGGCTTGTGGCAAGCGCATGTTAGCGCACGTTTATTTCTTTTTATTCTTCAGCTCAAGTATCATGTTGTACACGCTTTGCACATTGGAGATCATCTCAAGCTGGGTATTGGACTTAACCCCAGGCATCCAGTTTAGACCACTAACGCCATGAACCAATGGATTCCTGGGTCCAATCTCAATAGACCCCGTTCCATCGTTATTCTCAGTGAATACAAAGTTGGAAGAGGAATGAAGGTCAATATTCCTTATTTCTTTCTTCCTCAATCCAGACTTGATGATTATCCGATTCTCTGTGAGTCCGTAAACGCTGCTCTCCCTGTACTTTGAGTCAACCACGAAGCGGCCGAACGCGAAGAACAAACCAAACAGAACAAAGGGTACACCGAACAATGCGAACATTGGAGATGTCTGGCCAGCCATGTACATCCAAAATATGGCGAACCCCAACCATAAAAGGCTAAACGGGATAAGAAAGACGTCTGCGGTCCTGAAGATGATCCCTTGCTTGGGTTGTCCTGTCCAAACAATGGATTCG